>JAITSS010000073.1 GCA_031287565.1 Desulfobulbaceae bacterium | reverse complement strand
TTTCCCCCACATCATTCCCAAGTATTTCGCTGCTTTTTATTGGCAGAAACATAGCCACAAAAAACTCACTTTACCTTATTATTCCAATATATTACAGCTTTTTGAGGAGAATCTATTTCCATTCCGGCATCGTCTGGGATTTGAAAGAGGCGGTTTCGGTGATGAATATCTCGCAAATCGGCGCGAATCTCTCCACGAACGACATCGACAAAATTACCGCCTTTTTAAAAACCACCACCGGCAAGCAGCCGGTTGTCGATTATCCGATTCTGCCCGCGCCAACCGCGAACACACCGAAACCGTCGCTTGAATAAAGAATCATTCACCAGCGCATCGGAAACCGGGCGCCTGGTTCCCGGTTTCCACCCGCCCACCGGAGAGGCATGTCGCGCCGATACCGGGAAAGCGCCAGGGAAAGGCGTTGAAAACTCCCTGCAACCTGGGTATTACAGACGAAATTTTCAGAGTGCCGTTTGCCCCTGCCTGCGGCAGGCAGGCCGCCTGCGTGGCCGTCCCATTTCAGGAGAGATACGTGCCTACGGAAGAACTGAATCATCACTATCCCACCGAGGGTGAGCCGCGCCTGTCTGCCAGCCCGGTGGAAGCAGGCCGGGCGCTCGCCGAAGCCAGGCGCGCCAGTCGCCTGAAAAGCGAATTCCTTGATCAGATCAGCCACCGCGTTCGCACCGCCGTCCAGACCGTGCGCGGCATGAGCCATCTGCTGCGCGACGGCGGCCTTTCCACCGCACAGGAAGCCTATCTGCTGAACATCGACAAATCGGTTGAAGATTTGTTTGGCGTGGTCGGCGAGGCCCTGGACTTTTCCAATATCGAGGCTGGTTCGCTGGCGATTGCCGACGAGGATTTTCATCTCAAAGGAGCGCTTGACCAGGAGCTGTATGCGCTGCATCTGCGCGCCGAGGGAAAGGGGCTTCTTCTCACCTGCCGCATCGACCCGAATACGCCGGAGGTGATGAGCGGCGACGCCCCGCGCCTGGCCCAGATTCTCGCGGTCCTGGTCGGCAATGCCATTCGTTATACCGCCCGCGGCGGCGTGGAACTTCGCGTGACAAACGGCGGCTACCACAACGACGGACGCCTGTTCCTCACATTTTCCGTGCGCGATAGCGGCCCCGGCCTGAGCGAGAAACAGCTCCGCGCCCTGCGCCGGATGTTGGCCGCGCCGCTGACGCCGCATCTGAATATTCCGGAGGGTCTGGGCCTGGGTTTAACGGTGGCCTGCCGCTTGACCCTCTTGCTCGACGGCGATATGACGGTGGAAAGTGGCGAAAACGGCGCGGTGTTTACCGTGACATTGCCGTTTCGCGAAATTCCCCTGGCCGACGACGACGCCGGTCTGCTCAGTCAGGCCGAGCCGGAACCCGGCCCGCATTTTGCAGAGCCGAGTCCGCTCTTCGCCCTGAAAGGCGCCAAAATTCTTGTGGTTGAAGACGATCCCATCAACCGCCTGCTGATAAAAGCTATTTTGAGTCAGGTCGGTACCGAGACGCGGACAGCCGCATCCGGCGCTGAGGCGCTTTCGGCCCTGCGCGAACAGACCTTTGCCGCGGTGCTGATGGATGTGCGTTTGCCGGGAATGGATGGCCTGGAAACCACGCGGCGGATTCGCGCGTTGGAACAAGAGCTGGAGCGCAAGCGCTGCCCGATTCTGGCGCTGACCGCCCGCGCCCGCCAAGGAGATCGCGGCGATGCTCTGCGCGCCGGGATGGACGCCTATCTGACCAAACCCATTGATAAGGATGAGCTGTTGAGCCAATTGGGCGCGCATCTGACGCCGACGGCCTTGCTGGTGGCCGACGACCGCCATGATATGTTGCATGTTTTGGTGGAAAGAGGCTTCCGCGTCGCCTTGGCCGAAACGGCCCGCGCCGCTTTATACGAGGCGGCGCTCAGCCATTTCGACCTGATTCTGCTTGATACCCATTTTCTGCGCCAAGACAGCCTGGAAATCACCAAGGTGATTCGCCGACTCGAAGGCTATAGCGGGCGGCGGGCGATTATCATCGGCGTCGGCGTCGATGAGGAAGCGGCGGAGCGCTGTCTGATCGGCGGTCTGAACGCCTGCCTGCCGCGTCCCTTCGACGGCGATGAATTCGCCGCCCTGTGGGCTGACCTGGGTCATGTTTGAAACGCCCGCCCCCATGATGCGTCACGTCTGTCTCGATACCTTCGCCTATGCCCTGCCGCCGCGCGTTCTGACCTCGGCTGCGCTCGAAGAACAGCTGGCCCCGGTTTATGCGCGGCTGAAGCTGCCCACTGGACGCCTTGCCATGATGAGTGGCATTGAAAGCCGCCGCCTGTGGCCCGCTGGTACCAGGCCCAGCCAGGCCGCGACCCTGGCCGGACGCGAGGCCATCCGCCGCGCCGGGATTGCGCCGGAACAGCTGCAATGTCTGATCTTCACCTCGGTTTCTCGCGATATGATGGAACCGGCAACCGCTTCTTTTGTGCACCAGGGACTTGGTTTGGCCGATGATTGCCTGATCTTCGATATATCGAACGCCTGCCTGGGTTTTCTCGACGGCATGTTGATGCTGGCGCAGATGATCGAGTCGGGCCGCATCGAACACGGCCTGGTGGTGTCCGGCGAAACCGCCGAGGCGCTACTCGATTCGACGGTCGCGGCTTTGCTGCGTGACGAATCGCTGAGCCGCAAGAGCATCAAACCGGCCTTCGCCTCGCTGACCATTGGTTCCGGCAGCGTCGCCCTGTATATGCGGCGGGCGGCGGAACGGGAAGGGCGGCCACTTTTGCGCCACGCCGCTTGGCTGGCCAACACCCGGCACAATAATTTGTGTCAGGGTGGCGACCTGCCTGGCTACCAGACAGGCGGCATGGCCGGGGTGTTGATGGCCACGAATTCCGAAGAACTCCTGAGGCAGGGCGTTGAAACCGCCGCTCGGACCTGGCAAAAATTCTCTGCCGAACCAGGCTGGAGCGGCGCGGATATCGACCGCTTTTTCTGCCACCAGGTCGGGAGCGCCCATGCCCGTTTCCTCTGCGAAAAATTGGCCATTGATCCCGAAAAAAATTTTCAGACGCTTTCTCGCTTCGGCAACACCGGTTCCGTGTCCGCGCCGCTGACCCTGGCCCTGGGCATCGAGGAAGGGGTGTTTGGTCCGGGAATGAAGGCGGCGGTTTTGGGTATCGGCAGCGGCATCAACTGCCTGATGCTGGGTCTTGACTGGAGAACGACATGAAGCTGACGGCGGCAGAGAAAAAAACGCTTCTGACCCTGGCGCGGCAAACGATTGGCGGACATTTCACCGGCGCGGAATCGCCGACCCCGGATGCGCCCGCCCTGATGCGGCCAGCCGCCACCTTCGTCACCCTGAAGAAAAACGGCGAACTGCGCGGCTGTATCGGCAATCTGACGGCGACCGAGACCCTGGCCGAATCAGTCCGTCACAACGCTCTGGCCGCCGCCTGCAACGACTCACGTTTCGCGCCGCTATCGGCTGCGGAATTGCCCGCCGTGTCAATCGAGATTTCCCTGCTCAGCGAGGCGCAGCCGCTTGACTACGCCGATGCCAATGAGCTGCGCCGCCGCCTGCGCCCCGGCATTGATGGGGTGATTCTTTCGTCCGGGCGACGTGGCGCCACCTTCTTGCCGCAGGTCTGGGAGCAACTGCCGACGGCTGAGCTTTTTCTTTCGCATCTCTGCCGAAAAGCTGGACTTCCCGCCGATTTCTGGCGCACGGGCCAGCCGGAGATCGCCGTCTACCAGGTGGCGCATTTCGCGGAAGAGGCCGGGGCGGCGGCAAACCCATGAGCGACCTGACACTGAGCGCGACCATCGCCGAAAAACTGGCGACGCTATACCAGGAAATGGAACACGGCTACGACCGAGTGGCGGCGAATATCGGCCTGACCTGCGCGGGATGCCCAGACAACTGTTGCGATTCGTACTTCCTGCACCATACCTACCTCGAATGGGCGTATCTGTGGCGCGGCCTGCAAACGCTGGCGCCGTCAGCGCTCGAAGCGGCGATAGCGCGGGCGCGGCTCTGTCTCGCCCATTACCGCGAGGCGGAAGAAGCGGAACAATGGCCAAGCATCATGTGCCCGCTGAACCAGGATGGTTTGTGCGTCCTCTACCTGCATCGCCCGATGATCTGCCGCTGCCATGGCGTTCCGGCGCGCTTACGTCGCCAGGATGGCCGGGCGCTACATTTTCCAGGATGTTTTCGTTGTCAGGAGCTAACGGCGCGGCCCGGCCGGTCCGCCAGCCAAGCGGCGGCCATCGTCCAGGTTGATAGAACGCCTTTGCTGCGACGGCTGGCGCGGCTTGAGGATGAATTTTTAGACGACCAGCGTGGTTTGTTGCCACGCCTGAAGATGACGCTAGCTGACATGCTGGTGGTCGGGCCGCTGGACGCCTGAGAACGAAAGACGAAAGCGGCGAAAAGGAAAAAGGAGTGAGATTATGCGGCTTCAGGTGACCAGAAAACAACCCAACGCCCGGATGTGTTTTGTCTGCGGCCTGGAAAACATCTTCGGTTTGCACAGCCGCTTTTATGAATTGGAAAACGGCGAGTTGCTGGCCCTGTTTACGCCGCGCCAGGAACACCAGGGCTACCCAGGACGACTGCACGGCGGTTTAGCCGCGACCATCCTTGATGAAACCATTGGCCGGGCTATCATGGCCCGTTATTCCGACGATATTTGGGGCGTGACCATTGATTTTTCCGCTCGCTACCGCCAGCCTGCGCCGCTTGATGAAGAAATCCGCGTCATCGCCAGAATTGAAAGCGACGGCAAACGCACCTTCGAGGGCAGCGGCGAAATCATCCTGGCCGACGGCAGCGTCGCCATTCAGGGAAGGGGAAAATATTTGAAGATGCCCATCGACAAGATCGCCGACTTTAACCATGAAGGCGGCGAATGGCGGCGGTTGGCTGAAGACAGCGACCCAACGACGGTGCATCTTCCAGATACGCGGAAAAGCTAGGGAAGCGCTGATTCCATTCATGAACCTGGGTGTTCGACGGGAGCAGAACGGTGGCCTGTCTGCCGCAGGCAAGCGGCGTCCGTCGGTCGTTCCTCTCATTTTCCCAGACAGAAGCGGCTGAAAATCGCGTCGAGCACGTCGTCGGTGGTGGTCAGTCCGATCATGCCATTCAGCTCGTCCAGGCATTCGCGCAACTCGACGGTCAGGAGATCGGGCGCGCGCAAGGCCAAGGTCTCTTGAGCGCGGTTGATGGCGTCCAAAGCGCGGCGAATAGCCTCAGTCTGGCGCAAATTTGGCGCGCAAGAGTTTTCTTCCCATTGGCTGGCGCCATCGGTTAAACGATGAAACATCGCCTGGCGCAGAGCGTCGAGGCCCTGGCCGGTCAGGGCGGAAATGGCAAGCGGTTCGCCCAAAACGGACGGCGCTGCGGCGGGCGGCGCTGGGGCGGCGTCAATTTTATTCAGCACATACAAAAGCGGTTTATGGCCGAGCGTCGCCAGCAACTCGTCTTCCGGGGCGAGCCAGGGGCGGGTCGCATCATGAAGCAACAGCAGCAAATCAGCCCGGTCGATGGCGGCGCGGGCGCGGACGATGCCCTGGGCCTCCACCAGATCGGCGTCGTCTCGGATGCCCGCTGTGTCGATGCAGCGCACCGGCAGGCCGTTCAGGTCGAAATACTCCTCAATGGTGTCGCGGGTAGTGCCGGGAATCGCCGTCACCAGGGCGCGTTCCTCACACAAAAGAGCATTCAACAGGCTCGATTTACCAACGTTGGGCAGGCCGCAGATGACCACCCGCGCCCCTTCACGCAGCAATTGGCCTTGGCGCGAGGCCGCCAGCAAATCGGCAAATTCGGCGGCCATGCCGCGCAACGACTCGGCCAAAAGTCGCCAATCGACAATCTCCTCTTCTTCATCAGGAAAGTCGATGGCCACTTCCAGGATCGCCAGACCATGCAGCAAACGTTCGCGAATCGACGCCAGCCGCTGAAACAACGCGCCCGCCAATTGCCGCTCGGCCATTTCCAAACCTTTGCGGGTCCGCGCCGCCAACACATCCAGCACCGCTTCGGCGCTGGTCAGGTCAATGCGACCATTCAGGAAGGCCCGCTTGGTGAATTCGCCGGGTTCGGCCAGGGACGCGCCTTGCGCCAACAGGGTTTCAAGAAGACGATGCGCCAGAAGCGAGTTACCGTGGCCATGAATTTCCACCACATCTTCGCGGGTATAGCTCTTTGGCCCGGCCATGAACAGCGCCATGGCCTCGTCGATTGGTTCACCAGTGCGCGGCTCAACGACCTGGCCGTAATACATGTGGTGGCTACGGAAGGAACAGATGTCGGAATGCGGGCGAAAGACGGCGCGAAGAATCGACAACGAGTCGGGGCCAGTCATGCGGACAACGGCGATGCCGCCAGCGCCCGGCGGCGTGGAAATGGCCGCGACGGTGCTTTCGGCGTGTAGAGATGGGACGGACATCGGCGTTTTTGAGATTTGGCAATCAATCGCCGTCGGGCGGGGTCGCGGCTCCGAACTCATGCGCCTGACGTTTCGCGCCTCGCCTGGCCTGCGGTCTTCCCGATGAACGGCCCGGCTTGAAAATCAGAATCCGTTTGAACACGCCATCGCCCACCGAGCGGCTGCGCACTTCCGTATCGGTTTGCAGAAGCAGATGAATTTCTCGGCGCTCGGAAGGATTTAAGGCCGGGATAATCCGGGTTTTGCCGCTGGAACGCACTTCTTCGGCCAACTGCAAGGCCATGGCTCGTAGTTGCTCCAAACGACGTTCGCGAAAATCGCCAACATTGACCGCGATTCGCAACGGTTCCGGACAACGCCGCACCGCGATTTTGCGCAAAAGATACTGAATGCTGTCGATGACACGTCCATCCGGCCCAACAAGCCGCTCTTCATAGGGGCCGGTAACAGCGCAGGCTACCGTCAGACCATCGGCGGACACCGCGATCGTCATCGGCATTCCCATCAAACACAGCATCTGATCAAGGACATCACGCACCACCGCCACGCTTTCCGGGCTGGCCTCGCCCACCTCTTCGTCGGTGGCGCGAGCCGTATCCACCGACCCGGCGTCCGCATCTTCATCGGCCATGACGGCGGGCGGCGCTGAAACCGGCGCGGGCGCGACTGGCTGCGCCATCACACTCACCGCAACCGGCGCGTCATCGGCCAAAACATCGGGTTCTTGCCGCTTTGCAACGCGAATCCTCGCCTTTTTGCGAATCAGACCAAAAATGCCGCTGGAGCCGGTCTCCAGCACTTCAATACGCAACTGTTCCCGCGACATAGTGAAATGTTCGCAGGCGGCGCGGATGGCGTCGGCCACATCCTTGCCGCTGAACTCCATGGACATAATTTTCCCCCTCGGCGCTACCGCATCCACACTGACAAAAACAGACAACCGCCCCGTTCACCTCGATTGTTCGCGGGTGAGCAGAACGGTTGCCGCCCGTTCCTGCCATGGTATAGCAAGAACGGGAAATTTTGAATTATCTTTGCGCGACAGCGACCATTATGCGTCACCATGCGAAGGCGCGGCGATGTTTTTTCCCGTCTCGCGTAGGATGAGTTTTTGCTGCAAAATCGACAAAAGATTATTGACCAGCCAGTATAAAACCAAGCCGGCAGGGAAATTCAAAAACATGAAGGTGAACAAAACCGGCATGAACATCAGGATTTTCGCCTGAGTCGGGTCGGCGCTGGTCGGCGTGATCTTTTGCTGGTACCACATCGACGCGCCCATCAGCAGCGTCAGCACCGGCAGTCCGCCGAGATAGGGAATATCAAAACCCAAAGGCAGGCGGTCAGGAGCTGAAAGGTCGTTAATCCACAGCATAAAGGGCGCGTGCCGCAGCTCGATGCTCTGCAACAACACCTTGTACAGGGCGAAAAACACCGGAATCTGCACGATAATCGGCAGACAGCCGCCCATCGGATTGACCTTGTACGTCTTGTAGAGATTCATCACCTCTTGGTTTAAGCGAGAGGGATCATCCTTGTATTTTTCTTTCAACTTAACCATCTTCGGCTGAAGCTTCTGCATATTCTTCATGGATTTCAGGCCCTTCTGCGATATGGGCCAGAATACCGCCTTGAAAAGCACCGTAACCAGGATGATCGCCACGCCATAGTTTTTCACTATGCCGTAGAAAAAATTGAGCAGCCACAGAGTCGGGCGGGCGATGATGTCGAACCAGCCGAAATCGACCGAGCGTTCCAGGTTATAGCCAATCGCCCGCAGTTCGCGGATATTTTTCGGGCCATAAAAGACTTTGTAGCTGTAGGTCTTTTCCGCGCCAGGGGTGATGGTTTCCAGCTTGCCCGCGAGCTGAGTCATGGTCAGTTGCTCGCCGCCGCTCATGGTGAAGGCCGAGGCGTCACCGGCCATCGGCACAATCGCCCGCAGAAAATAATTGCCCTCGTAGCCAGCCCATTCGATGTCGCCCTGCTCGGTGCGCGGCCCGTCCGCGAGGTCTTTGGCCGGGACTTCGATGCGCTTGCCGCCGATGAAAGCGATCGGCCCTTTGAACAGAAACTGGTCGGCGGGATGCGCAGCGCGTTCAAAGGGCGGATTGATCTGCGCCAGCGCCGGAATGCCCTGCACCGGATGGTCGCCGGTGTTTTTCACCGTAATATCAAGGGAAAATAAATAATTCCCCTTCTGGAATCCATAGCGGCGCTCAACCTGAATGCCGTTACCAGCATCGGCTCGCATAACGAGAGTAGCAGTCTGCCCAGCCGATTTCGCCGCGTCGCGCAGGTCGATTTCGGCGCTGTCAGTCTGATAGAAGAGCGAATCGCCAACTAGATCGCCCCAGGAAAATTTCAGGGGATAGCCCTCTTTGGCCTCGTTCGTCACCAGCTCTTTGCCAGGCGAAGTTTTTTTGTTGTTCTCTTTATAGCGGTTGAGGACAAGACTTTTTAAGGCCGCGCCGTTTTCGGAAACGACGGCGGTGAACAGATCGCTACGCACCGTGATGTCGCGTCCAGGTTTGACCGGCGGTTGCGGCGTCGGGGCTTCTTGCGCGATGACGGCGGGCGGCGCGGCTGGTTGGGCCGCGACCGGCGCATTTTCGACCGTCTTCGGCGCGGGCGGCGGCGCGGGGTTGAATCCAACGAAGAAATACTGATAGCCAATGATAATGACCACCGACAGGACGATGGCCAAAATAACCCGGAAATTATCCATCCTTCTTACCATGACAGGAGGCGATGCCCCGCCGCCTGTTTCCGTTTCATTGAACCGGGTCGTAGCCGCCCGGAGAGAAGGGGTGGCAGCGCAAAAGCCGCCGCGCACCCATGAATAGGCCGCGCCTGACGCCGTATTTTGTCACCGCTTCGATCATGTAGCGAGAGCAGGTCGGCTCAAAGCGGCAGGCTCGCGGCAAAAACGGCGACAGGAAGGCGCGATAAAAACGCAAAAGACCGAGAACCGCGAGACGCGGCCAATCCCTGACATCCATGTGTTTCATCTTTTGCCTCCGCCCATGCGGCGCACCGCCAACGCCACTTCCGCAGGCGAGGCGCAGGCAAATTCGGGTCGCACCGTCAAAACCATATCACCCTGGGCCGGGAACGCCTCGCGATACAGACGATAGGCTTCCCGGCATATTCGTTTGATGCGATTGCGCAGGCAAGCACCCCGAATTCGTCGGTGCACGCTGACGCCGAAGCGCGGCGGGCGGCTTCCATCGCCGTCCAAAGCGATGAGCGACAAACCGACGCCGCGACGACGCGAGCCGTCGGCGTACACACGGGCGTAATCACTGGATTTTCTGAGGCGACAACGCCTGGGAAAAGAAAAATCGGTCAAGGATTCAGGCGGAAAGACGTTTTCGACCATGGGCGCGGCGGGCGTTGATAACCGCCCGACCGCCACGGGTTTTCATGCGGGCGCGGAAACCGTGGGCGCGTTTGCGTTTAAGCTGGCTGGGTTGAAAGGTTCGTTTGCTCATGATTTTCTGATTCCTGTTCGCCCGCAGCTAATCAAATAGGCGGGATAGGCGGGATAGTCTTTTGGGGCGAACGCGGAAAAAGAAAAACCAAGCGACGCCCGACACATTGTGAATCGCGGATACTACCCGCATCCACAGTCACGTGTCAAACGCTTTCATATCGGCGTCCGGACGCCTGACGCTTGCGCCTGGGACGCGGGCCGTGCTATCGTGCCGACCTCGAACATCATCTGCGTTTTTCTCTTTTGGATGCGCCGGGAATACACCAGGCCGTCGCCTCCTGACGGTCGTCCTTTTGGTTGCCAATTCATCCATGCGCGAATTCGATATTGTCGTCATTGGCGCCGGACACGCCGGCTGCGAAGCGGCGCTGGCTTGCGCCCGCCTCGGCTTACAAACCATGGTCGCGGTTATGAACGCCGACACCATCGGCGCAATGTCCTGCAATCCGGCCATTGGCGGCCTGGCCAAGGGGCATCTGGTGCGGGAAATCGACGCTTTGGGCGGCGAAATGGCGATAAACATCGACGCCACCTCAATCCAATTCCGCCGACTCAACACCAGCAAGGGCCTGGCGGTGCGCTCATCCCGCGCCCAGGCTGACCGGCTGCTCTACCGCCTGCGCATGAAATCAGTGCTGGAGCGGCAGGAACATCTCTCCATTCGCCAGACCGCCATCGAATCGATCACGATTGAAAACGGTCGGGTCGCGGGCGTCGTCACGGCGTTGGAGGAGCGCATCGCCTGCCGCGCCGTGGTCATCGCCACCGGCACCTTCTTAAATGGCCTCGTCCATATCGGCCTCAACCATTTCGCCGCCGGACGTTTGGGCGACGCGCCCGCCGTCGGTCTCGCGGCCTGGCTAAAAGAGACCGGTTTCGCGGTCGGGCGTATGAAAACCGGCACTGTGCCGCGTTTGGACGCCCGCAGCATCGACTACAAGGCCCTCCAAGCCCAGCACAGTGATGAACCACCGGCGCATTTTTCCTTCGCCTCATCCGGGCGTTACACACTGCCGCAACGGCCCTGCCATATCACCTACACCAACGAAAAGACGCACGCCATCATCCGCCGCGACATCGCCGGTTCGCCCTTATATGCCGGGATTATCGAAGGCATCGGCGCTCGCTATTGCCCGTCGATTGAAGACAAAGTGATGCGTTTTCCAGAGAAAACCCGGCACCAGATTTTTCTTGAGCCGGAGGGTCTCGACACCACGGAAATTTATCCGAATGGTTTGCCGACCAGCCTGCCGTTCGCCACCCAGGTCGAGATGATCAGAAGCATCAAGGGCTTGGAACGGGCCGCGATCATCCGTCCCGGTTACGCCATCGAATACGATTATGTCGATCCGCTGGAACTGAAGCCTTCTCTGGAAAGTAAAAAAATCGCCGGTCTGTTTCTGGCCGGGCAGATTAACGGCACCTCCGGCTACGAAGAGGCGGCGGCGCAGGGACTTATCGCCGGCATCAACGCCGCCCGCCAAGTCGCGGGCCAGGACGCCTTCATTCTTGATCGCTCGGAAGCCTATATCGGTGTTTTAATTGATGATTTGGTGACCATCGGCACCAAGGAGCCATACCGCCTTTTCACCAGCCGCGCCGAGTACCGGTTGCTTTTACGCGAAGATAACGCCGACTTGCGCCTGTGCGAAAAAGGCTTCCAGCTGGGCCTGCTGCCGGAACGACGGTACCAGAAATTTCTGGAGCGGCGGGATGCGCTGACGGCGGCGCTGGCCTTTTTGCAAAGCCAGGATGTAAAGCCGTCGCCCGCCATCGACCAAAGCCTTGCCGAAAAAGGCAGCGCGCAACTCAAACAAAAGGCGACGCTGGCCGACCTTCTGCGCCGCCCGGAACTCGACATCGCCGCCCTGGCCGAATTACCGCTCGACGAGGAAATCCGCGCTCGCCTGCGGCAATTATCAGGTCAAATGGCAGGCGACCAAGCGCAACTCACCATGAAATTCAGCGGCTATATCGACCGCCAGGCCGAACAGGTGGCGCGCTTCAAAAAGATGGAAGACATGAAACTGCCGCCCGACCTTGATTATCGCGCCCTATCCGGTTTATCGAATGAAGTGGTCGAAAAACTGAGCCGGGTGCGCCCGGCTTCTCTGGGACAGGCGTCACGCATCTCCGGCGTCACCCCCGCCGCCATCGCCATTTTGCAGGTTCACCTCCGCCGCCTCAAATCTTGATCCATGCTGACCTATCCACAAATCGACCCAATTCTCTTCAGCGTTGGCCCGGTGGCCATCCGCTGGTACGGACTAATGTATGTGTTTGGTTTCGCCGCGAGTTATCTGTTGGTGAAAAAGCAGATTCAGGAACACCAACAGAATGCCCTGGCCGAAAATTTCGACGATCTCAACCTGTTTCTGATCCTAGCTGTGGTCTTGGGCGGACGCCTTGGCTATGTGCTGTTCTACAACCCCGGCTACTATTTCAGCCATCCGACCGAGATAGTGGCCACCTGGCAGGGCGGCATGTCGTTTCACGGGGCCTGCCTGGCCTTGCCGCTGGTTGGCTGGTGGTTTTGCCGCCGTCGGCGTCTCGATTTCTGGATGACCGCCGATTTGTACGCGGCTACCGTGCCGATTGGTCTGGGTTTGGGACGCATCGGCAATTTTCTGAATGGTGAATTGTATGGTCGGGTTACGGATGTGCCGTGGGCGATGGTCTTTCCAGACGGCGGACCGTGGCCCCGGCATCCATCACAACTGTATGAATCGCTTCTCGAAGGGATCGCGCTCTTCCTGCTTTTGTGGCTCAACCGGGAAAAACCCTGGCAGGGCCGCCTCCCGCATGGGGCGATTCTCGCCCTCTTTCTCATCGGCTACGGCCTGATTCGCATGGTGGTGGAAAATTTTCGCCAGCCGGACGCCCAATTGGGTTTTCTCTTTGGCTTTACCACGATGGGACAACTGCTGAGTTGCGGCATGATTTGTTGCGGGCTGGTCATCTGGTGGTTCAGACGGAACGTCATGGTGGCGCGGCGGCCATAACGCGCCGCCAGTCAGCGCACCTTGGCCAGCAATGCCTTGCCTGGGCGGAACCTGACCAGCGTTCGCGCCGGGATGAGCAGGTCTTCGCCGGTGTGCGGATTGCGTCCTTTTTGCGCCGGACGGCTCACCGCCCGAAAGGCGCCAAATCCGGACAGCGTGACCCGCTCGCCGTTTTCCAGCCGCTGGCTGATGTGTTCCAGAATGGCGGACAGCGCTTTCCCGGCTTTGACGGCGGTGATATGTTCTTTTTTCGCGATTGCCGCGATCAATTCGCCCCTGTTCATAACCCTCTCGCACGCGCTCAGAATTGCCGTGGGGCTGGAATTGGCCCCAGGTGCCCAAAGCTGGTTATTCTTACCGAATGAAGGGAGCAAAACAATCAGGGATAATACGCAAATCTTATCCGTATAAATACGGATAACGGACGGGAAACCAATCAATCCCCCAAACAGGTTTTAACGCGGCGGGCGCAGTTCAGCCAACAGTGGTCGAGCGGCACCGTGCTTCTTTTGCCGACCACATCTTTCAAGGGGATCGGCTCGGCGCCCTCGCCACGCACGGCGATCATGAATCCAGCCAGGCCCTCTTCAAAATAATGCACACAGGCGCTGCCCAACCTGGTGGCCAACAGGCGGTCGGCGGCCGACGGCGTGCCGCCGCGCTGCAAATGGCCTAAAATGGTCAGGCGCGCTTCCAGGCCGGTCATCGCTTCAAGTTGCTGGCTGAGTCGCTGGGTGTTGCCTTGCCGCGACGCCTCGAACAGCGCGATTTCCTCGGCAATTTTCTTTTTTTCTTCACCCTTGGCCGCGTGCTTGCGCATTTTCATTTCCTGCAAAGCGGCGTAATCCTGACGCGAAATAGCTCCTTCGGCGACTGCGACGATGCTGAATGGCCGTCCGGCCTGTTTGCGCCAGCGGATGGCCTCGGCGACTTTTTCGGTGTCGTAGGGAATTTCCGGAATCAGGATCACGTCAGCGCCACCGGCGACACCCGCGCCCAGGGCCAGCCAACCGGCGTTATGCCCCATAATTTCGACGACGATAATCCGATGATGGCTGTGCGCCGTTGAGTGCAGCCGATCAATGGCCTCGGTGGCGATTTCCATCGCCGTATGAAAACCAAAGGTCACATCGGTCATGCCGACATCTTTATCAATGGTCTTTGGCAGGGTCAGGATATTCATGCCAGCCTGGGCCAGCTTCCAGGCGTTTTTCTGGGTGCCGCCACCGCCGATACAAAGCAGGGCGTCGAGTTTGCGCCGCTGATAATTTTTGTAAATCACCCCGGTCATGTCGCGGATTTCGCCATCAACCAGCATCTTGTGCGGTTTGTCGCGGCTGGTGCCCAGAATGGTGCCGCCCAGGGTCAGAAGCGACACCAGATCATCCCAGACCAAGGGCATGGTGCGGTCTTCAGCCAGGCCGCGAAAACCGTCGCGAAAGCCGATTATATCTATGCCGGACGCCAAGGCCGTCTTGCCGATGGCGCGGATCGCCGCGTTCAGGCCGGGGCTGTCGCCGCCGGCGGTCAGGATGCCGATACGTTTTCTCATATGTTCACCTTTTTTGCGCCGGGAAGGATAAAAGCTCCTCGGCTTTATTCTTTCTTTTCCCGGCCTTGACAAGAAGAAAACCGACCGGCCCGCTGGACGACCACCGCCCGTCATGCTACGCTGTCGGCGGCCAGCGACGGCAAGGGCCGTCACATTTCCTCTGAAGTCATATTTTTTCTGAAGATTGTATCATACACGTCATGAACGAACGCGCCGCCCTCACCCCGAAAGAAATCCTCGTCGAGCTGGATAAATATATTGTCGGTCAGGCCGACGCCAAACGCTCGGTGGCCATCGCCCTGCGCAACCGTTGGCGCAGGCGGCATGTCGAAGAACCGCTGCACGGCGAAATCCAGCCGAAAAACATCATCATGATCGGCCCGACCGGCGTCGGCAAAACGGAAATCGCCAGGCGGCTGGCCTCTCTGGCGCAATCGCCCTTCATCAAAGTCGAAGCCTCGAAATTCACCGAAGTCGGCTACGTGGGCCGCGATGTCGAATCGATTATCCGCGATCTGGTGGAACTGGCGATCAATATGGTGAAGGAAGAAGAGCGGCTGCGCGTCGAAGGCATCGCCCAGGCCCATGTCGAGGAACGTCTGCTCGATCTGCTCCTGCCGCCGAACGGCCAGAAATCCTCGCTTGGCGGCCCGGAAGGCGAGAAATCCTTCACCTTGACTAGCCAACAGTTACCGGCGCAACAAACGCCCGAATCATCAACTCGCGAGCGTTTCCGCGCAATGCTGCGCGACGGACGACTGGATGATCGCGAGGTCGAAGTCAGCGTCAAAGACATGCCGACCATGCCGATGATCGAGGTGATGGGCGGCTCCAGCATGGAAGAATTGCAGTCAAACTTCCAGGATGTGATGGGCAAAATGTTTTCACGCCGCGAAAAAACCCGTCGCATGAAGATCGCCGACGCCCGCGCCGCCTTGCACAAAGAGGAATCCGAGCGCTTAATCGACATGGAAAACGTGAAGAAAGAAGCCCGCCGCCGCACCGAAGAATCGGGCATCGTCTTTCTGGACGAAATCGACAAAATCGCCTCACGGTCCGGCGCGTCGCATGGCCCCGACGTGTCGCGGCAAGGGGTGCAACGCGATTTGCTGCCGATTGTCGAAGGCTCAACGGTTTCGACCAAATACGGCATGGTCAAGACCGACCACATCCTCTTCATCGCCAGCGGCGCGTTTCATGTCGCCAAACCCTCCGATCTGATTCCGGAATTGCAGGGCCGCTTCCCGATCCGCGTCGAGTTGCACCCGCTGGGCAAGGCGGAATTTGTCCGCATCCTCACCGAGCCGGAAAACGCCTTGACCAGGCAGTATGTGGCCCTGATGAAGACGGAAGGCATCGAACTGCGCTTCACCGACGACGCCGTTGAAGAAATGGCCGCGATCGCCGTGCGGGTCAACGAATCGACGGAAGAAATCGGCGCTCGCCGCCTGCACACGGTGATGGAGCGCGTTCTGGAAGATTTGTCGTTCGACGCCTCCGAGCGCGCGGAAAAAACCGTGCTCATCGACGCCCTCTATGTGCGTGACCGGCTGAAAGATATTTCCGAAGACCAGGACTTGAGCCGCTACATTCTGTGAGCGGCCGTTTTTTTTACCGTGCGGTTCATCATGAAAACAGGGATTTACGTCGATTCAGAAAATATCCGTCTCTGCGGCGGTTACGGAATGCGCTACGACGCGCTGGCCAATCTGGCCAAGGCCGACTCGTCGCTTTTGCTCCGCGCCAACGCCTATCTGGCCGAAGACCGCGAGCGTAGCAAAGAAGACCCGGACTACCGTCAGCGGATGCATCGCTACCACCACGTGCTCAGACAATGCGGCTTCCGGGTGATTAAAAAAGTGGTCAAGCATTTTGTGGACGACGAAGGCATTTTAACCACCAAGGCCAACGCCGATATGGACCTGGCGATTGACGCCCTGCAACAGGCGCGCAACCTCGACCGGGTGATTCTGGTCAGTGGTGACGGCGATTTCGTCCGCCTCGTCCAGGCCCTGCAAAGCATGGGTTGCCGCGTCGAGGTCATCGCCTTCCGCAACGTCAGCGCTGAACTGAAGGAGGCGGCGGACAGCTATCTTTCCGGCTACCTGGTGCCGCGTCTTTTGCCGATAACAGCCGCTCAGGATGAAGACCGGCAACGCGGCTGGGCCGTCAACTACAACACCGACCGCGGTTTCGGTTTCATGCGCTACTACCGCCTTGGGCCGGAAGGTTTGCGGCAGGAGAGCGTGTTTTTCCATTGCTCAAAGGCGCAAGGCAACATCGACCACCTGTTCAGCGACCCCGGCCATATCTTTGAATTCACCATTGTCCGAGGGCAGGACGAAAGTGGCAAAGTTAAAAATGAAGCCATCGATATTCGCCATGTCGAAATCTGAAGCGCCGATTCTGGCCGTTGATTTGGGCGGCAGCAAATGCGAGCTGGCGGTTTATCAGCCGGATGGCTCGTTCTCCGGCTTCGTCCGTCTGGCCAGCCGCGATTTCACCAACGTCCTGGCGATCCTGCGGCGCTATCAAACCGAACACCCGCTGCCGCGACACCTGGCGCTGGCCGTGGCTGGGCCGGTCGATGGCGATAATGCGCATCTGACTAATCTCGGCTGGGATGTGTCGGGCGAGGAAATCCGCCAGACCTTCGGCCTCGAATTGTTGTATTTGTGCAACGACCTGACCGCCCTTTGCGCCGCTATTCCCGCGTTGCCAGACGACGCCTTGGTGACGTTGCAAGCCGGAAAGCGTCGCGCCGACGCCCCGGCGGCGGTGTTGGCGCCGGGCACCGGCCTCGGCGAAGGGATGCTGATAATGGGCGACGGCTACCAGCGCGCCATTGGCGGCGAAGGCGGCCACGCCGATTTCGCGCCGGTGAACGATGAGCAGATTGAACTGTTACGCTCCATGCGCCGCCGTCATCGGTCAGTCAGTTATGAAATGCTGGTGTCCGGCCCCGGCATCGCCCGTCTCTTCGACTACTACCGGAAAACCAGCGGCGAAACGCCAAAAGCGGAAGTGGCCGTCCGCCTGGATGCGGCCACCGACCAGACGCCCGTCATCATCGAAGCGGCGCTAGCCCAGGATTATTGCCCGCTCTGCCGCAAGACGCTGAACCTGTTCCTGGAAATTCTCGGCGCGGAAGCCGGAAACTTGGCGCTGAAATTGTATGCCAGAAACGGCCTTTATCTGGCCGGCGGCGTTTTGCCGCGCCTAATCGGTCGCATATCGTTTGCGCCCTTTCTCGCCGCCTTCAGCAACAAAACAATGATGGCGGCGCTCCTGGCGACGATTCCCATCCACCTGGTGCGGCATCCGCATCCGGTACTGGTCGGCGCGGCGCAACTGGCGATAGCCAAGCAAAAGCAAGATGGATGAGCTGGCGGCGGTTATGGCCGCCTATTTTCCACTTGGCCGCAAAGTGACGGCGCGGGAATTGCCCGGTGGAAACATCAATCGCGGTTTTCTCCTGGACGACGGCGCGAACAGTCTGGTGGCGCAGCGACTCAATCCGGCGGTTTTCACCAAGCCAGATCAGGTGGTAGAAAATTTCATCACTCTTTCCAAGCATTTACGCGGCCAAGGCTTCCTCGTCGCTGAACCTGTCGCCACTGTATCGGGCGAGTCTCGGTTTCTGGCGGCGGACGGAGCATACTGGCGGGCGCAGACCTATATCGCCCAGCATACGCCCGACGCCCCGGCGCGACCGGCAAGCATGGGGCAAATCCTGGCTCGTTTTCACCGTTTCACCGCCGATTTGCCACCGCGCTCCCTGCCGCCGACCATCGCCGGTTTTCACGATACCGCCGCCTGCCTGCGGGCCGCCGACCACGCTTTGGCGCAAGCGCCGGAAACCGGCGCGGAACAGGCCGAATTGCGCTGGTGTCGGCGGATTATCGCCCGTTTCCGCCCGCTGGCCGATTATTTTTCCGGGCCAACCGCAAATAATCGCCAGATAACGCACGGCGACCCGAAGCGGGAAAATTTCATTCGAGATGAAAACGGTCAGGTATTGGGACTCTTCGACCTCGACACCACCGCCAGTGGCATCCTGGCCCATGACCTGGGCGATTGCCTGCGCTCTTTGGCTAACCCGGCGGGCGAAGATGCGGATTTGACCGCGGTTCGTTTCGATTTTGATATATGCCGGACGTTTATGGTCGGCTACTGCCACGAATACGCCGCCAGCGGCACGACAATGCCGCCGCTGGCGGTTTTCGCCGGAACCTTGGTCATCGCCTTCGAGTTGGGCCTGCGTCGCCTGACCGATCATTTGCTTGGCGACCGCTACTTTCGCGTGCCCCATCACGGCGACAATCTGCGCCTGGCCATGGTTCAGTTTCGTCTGGCCGAATTGATTGCCGAAGACGAAAAGCGGCTGCGGGCCTTGGACGCGCTGTAACGGCTCATCATTTTCAGGAAGCGCTATGAACACGACGGCGGTGAGTGGATTTCAGGTGACGGATGAACACCTTGTTTTTGACAGTCCGCTGTTTCGGATACAGGCGGCAAGCGTGCTGTGCCGCCGTAGCGGCGACGCGCAGCGGTTTTACCGTTTTCGCTGCGCTGATTGGGTCAATGTCGTGGCGCTGACGCCGGATGGAAAAATCATCCTTATCCGCCAATGGCGTTACGGCAGTGGCGCGGAGGAAATCGAAATCCCCGGCGGCACAATAGACGCGGGCGAAGAGCCAATCGCGGCCGGTTGCCGGGAGTTACGCGAAGAAACCGGATATGTCGGGCGACACGCGGAACTCATCGGAACCGTCCATCCAAATCCGGCCATCCAATCCAACACCACCTACACCGTGCTGGTGCGGGACGCCGTGGCCGAAGGGCGACCGCGCTTCGACGGCATGGAAGATATTTCCTGTTGGCTGGCTGAGCAGGCGGAAGTCTGGCGGCTGGTGGACAGCGGCGCGATTCGGCATGGCCTGGTCCTGAACGCCCTGCTTTTTTACCAGCGGCGATGCCGTCTGAGCGGCTGAATGCGGCGACGGAAAAAGCTGTTGACACCTACAATCGCGCCATATATATTCGTCGCGCTTCGCAACCGAATAGTTTAACAAATAAAAATGGTTGCGGCAGCGTGTAGATGATATTCCTCGGTAGCTCAGTCGGTAGAGCAGGTGGCTGTTAACCACCCTGTCGGCGGTTCGAGTCCGTCCCGGGGAGCCAGAACTTCAACGAGGCTCGATTGTTACTGTCGAGCCTCGTTTTTCGTATCGGGGCGTAGCGCAGCCTGGTTAGCGCGCCTGCCTTGGGAGCAGGAGGCCGCGTGTTCGAATCACGCCGCCCCGACCAGTACATTTTCCCAAATCCACCATGCTTCATCGGCTTCCTGGCGCATCAGTCTCCGGAATGCGGCGGCTTGCGGCCACGAGGCAATCGCGTCCAAACACACGAGGGAAAACCGGTCGTGCCTGACCTGAATTATCTTCTGTCGCCGAAAGAATTGGTTTCCCGACAGATGCGGGAAGAAAAAAAACGGCAGAAAAGCGCGGTGTTCTGGTTTACCGGCCTGTCGGGTTCCGGCAAATCAACCATCGCGCACGGTGTCGAGCATGAGCTGTTCCAGCAGGGATTTGACGCCGTGGTCTTCGACGGCGACGCCATCCGCCATGGATTATGCGGCGACTTGGGCTTTTCCGCGCAAGATCGCCTAGAAAATATCCGCCGCATCGCCGAGGTCAGCCGCCTGTTCGCGCGCAACAACATCATCTGCCTGTGCGCCTTCATCTCGCCTTTGGCCGAGCACCGTAAAATGGCTAGGCAAATTATCGGCGACGATTACCATGAAATTTATGTTTCCTGCTCGTTGGAAGAATGCGAACGCCGCGACGTGAAAGGCTTTTACCAACTGGCCAGGGAAGGAAAAAT
Organism: Desulfobulbaceae bacterium; assembly: GCA_031287565.1. Classification (GTDB taxonomy): domain Bacteria; phylum Desulfobacterota; class Desulfobulbia; order Desulfobulbales; family Desulfocapsaceae; genus UBA8130. Next base: position 7,079 of record JAITSS010000073.1, on the reverse strand, counting down.
CAAAAACTACACCGGCGTTTCCGCGCCCTATGACGCGCCGACCAATCCGCAATTGCGTATCGAAACGGATCGCCAGAACGTGGCGGACAGCGTTCGCTCCGTGACTGAATTTGTCCGTACTATCATCAAAATATGACCGAACCGCTCGCCGACTTCGCCATCAAAGTCGAAAACCTCTCCAAATGCTATCAGATTTACGATAAGCCGCACCAACGTCTCATGCAGATGCTCTGGCATGGCAGGCGTAAGTATTATCACGAATTCTGGGCCTTAAAAGATGTTTCCTTCACCGTAAAACCGGGCGAAACCGTCGGCATCATCGGCAAAAACGGCAGTGGCAAATCGACGCTGTTGAAAATGATTTGCGGTACGCTTAACCCGACTTCAGGTGAAGTGCGGGCTTCCGGGCGCATTGCCGCTCTTTTGGAGCTTGGATCTGGTTTTAACGCGGATTTCACCGGGCGGGAAAATGTCTATATGAACGCCGCCATTCTTGGGCTTTCTCAGAAAGAGATTGAAGATCGATTCGCCAACATTGTCGCCTTCGCCGATATTGGCGAATTTATGGAACAACCAGTGAAAACCTATTCCAGCGGCATGTATGTGCGTTTGGCTTTCGCGGTACAGGCCATGGTCGATCCCGACATTCTGATTATTGATGAAGCTTTGAGCGTCGGCGACGTCAAATTTCAAGCCAAATGTTTTGAACGTCTGCGACAGTTGAAAGAAAAGGGAACCAGCATTCTCCTCGTCACCCATTCCACAGACCATATTGTCACCCATTGTAACCGAGCGGTGTTGCTGAATGAAGGGCGAATGCTGGAAATCGGCGATCCGAAATATATCAGCAATCGCTATCTTGATCTGCTTTTCGGCTGCGACCGGTCGGTTGCCGCACCGCAATCGGCGACCACTCCACAAGAAGAGCCAAATGCGCTTCCGGAGATTTCATCCCACAAGTTCACGCTGGAAGATTGCCACGACGCTTTTTCAACCCATCCCGGCTATAACGAGCATGAATACCGTTGGGGAGATGGGGCGGCGGTCATATTGGATTTCTACTTCGAGGCGGACGGTGTTCCGTTCCCAGCCGCCGTTTCATCCGGGCAAAATATCGTGATCGCGGTCTCGGCGCGTTTTCTGTCCGACATGGTCCGCCCCATTTTTGGTTTTGAGATAAAAACCAAGGAAGGGGTGAAGGTGTATGGCGCTAACTCGGAATCGCTTAGCATAACGGAGTTCCGGGAATACGGCCAGGCGGGTTCCATTATCCATGTGACGGCGCGCTTTCCCTGTCATCTCGCCCATGGCGATTATTTCCTTTCCCTGGGTATTTCCACCCGCGACGGCGACGATATTATTCCACATGATCGTCGTTATGACGCCATTCATGTTCATGTGGAACCAACGCTGGAATTCTACGGCATCGCCAATCTCAATGTCGCGCTTTCCTCATCGCGGGTGGGTGAATGATGATGCATTTTTCGCTTGAACAGTACGGCTACGCTTTCCAGCGGGAGACCGGATTGTGGATGCGTCCGGATTATGCGGGCATCGCCTACAGCGATGGCGACGAGACGGAAAACAGGCTGGCTGAAATCATCGCCGCTCATGACCCAACGCTGCATTCAACGGAACTGCGCCAGCACATAAGCGATTGGCCGTCTCGCTATCATCTTTCCCCAGTCCGCGCCAACATTCTGCGCCCATTCGTGCAACGTCTGGCTGGGAAAAACGTGTTGGAAATCGGTGCCGGTTGTGGCGCGATCAGCCGTTATCTCGGCGAAATCGGCGCGCATGTTCTGGCCGTGGAAGGTTCGCCCCGCCGGGCGGCCATTGCCCGCTCGCGCACACGGGATTTGCCAAATGTCACCGTGCTGTGCGAAGATTTCAGCCATTTTCAGCCTGAGGAACGTTTTGACGCCGTGACACTGGTCGGCGTTCTCGAATACGCGCCGCTCTTTTTCACAGGCGATGATCCCGTATCGCAAATGCTCATGAGCGTCCGTTCCCATTTGGTCGAGCATGGCGAATTGTTGCTGGCCATTGAAAATCAATTGGGACTGAAGTATTTCGCCGGATCCAATGAGGATCATCTGGGGCGACCGATGTATGGCCTTGAAGGCCGATATACTGGAAAACAGCCTTGCACCTTTGGTAAAGTGCGGCTTTCATCCCTGCTGCGGTGCGCAGGTTTCGCCGGACAGGAATTTTTCGCTCCTTTTCCCGATTATAAATTTCCGGTTTCCATCGTCACCGAACAGGGATTGACAGATTCCACCTTCGACGCCTCGGCCTTTGCCTGGCAAAGCGCCCGGCTGGACCCGCAACTGCCAACGGACCCACATTTTTCGCTGGAACTGACCTGGCCAGAAATAGTTGCTAATGGTCTGCTCATGGATATGGCGAACTCTTTTTTGGTACGGGCGCGATTGGCCAATACATCTCCTTTCGCCCCGGAAATACTGACCTATCACTATAGCGCAGACCGTCAAAATGCCTTTTGCAAGGAGACGCGCTTTCTTCGTGACCGGAACAGCGAGAGTATCAGTGTCTGTTGCCAACGTTTATATGACGCGCCCTCTCCAGATTCCGGCCCGCTACGCTTCCATCCGCAGATGACGGATGTTTATTATCAGGGCAAAACGCTTTCCTGGCACATGCTGCGTCTTTTAAGCGCAGATGGCTGGACGGACGCAGAATTTATCAACCTGTTGCTCCGCTATCTACACATTCTGGAGGAATATCTCGCCGCTTCCTCCACGCCCGTCTTAATCAGTAGCAGCGACATCATGCTACCTGGCGCATGTTTCGATATTATTCCGCAAAACATCGTTGTAGCGTCTCAGGGTGACTGGCGAATTATTGATCATGAATGGTCGATGACGCGGGAAATATCAGCGGGTTATCTGCTTTTTCGCGCTGTGTGGACGGTTATGGGAATGTTGAGCCGCTTTGGGCTGCCCAACGACCAACACGTCGTTACTCGTTTTGATTTGCTGGTTGTCGCTTTTCAGGCGTTGCATAGTTTCATCGACAAAGAACATCTGATGGCGTATCTGCGACAGGAAATTGAAATGGCGGCATTCGTCGCCGGTTATGAACAGCGATCAGACGAGGTTGCTTCCTGGTTGGATGCGAGTTTGCCGACAGAGCATTTTTTTCTTCAGCAATATCAGCAACAGCAAGCCGCTATCAATCAACAAAGCCAGTATATCACCACATTGACCACGCGATTGAAGCAGCTAGTGGCAAGATGGAGTAAACGGGAAGCCTCCATCGACACGGCTCTGGCTTCTTTGGAGCGGATGCAAACCGACCTTCCGCAAGTGTCCTCGCTTCATCGTTCTTTTTTGACAAAATGGCAAGAATTCCGTCTGTTGCGCACATTCCCAGAGACGCGATTCCTTTTTGATGAGATATGGTATCGCAACCGCTATGCGGATGTCGGCGATGTCGGAACCTCGGCGCTACGCCACTATGTTTTTCATGGTTCAGACAAAGAGTATGATCCCAGCCCCTATTTTCACGCTTCATGGTATGTGCGACGCTATCCCGATACGGCGTCCACCAACCCTTTACTTCATTTCATCCAACGAGGCGCGGCGGAAGGAAGAAATCCCAGTCCGTATTTCGATACCGTTTGGTATCGATCCCAATACTCTCAAGCGGCCGGGCGCAACCCATTTGCCCATTACCTCGAAAAATGGCGGGAGGAAGGCACCAGCCCTCACCCCTGTTTTGATGCCGTTTGGTATATTGGGAATTATGCCGACGTCGCGCGAAGTGGCGGTGAACCATTGTCACATTATCTGACTTTTGGCGCTAAAGAAGGCCGGAATCCTCATCCTCTGTTTGATACGGCTTGGTATCTGTGGCGCTATCCGAGGGCAGCGGAATATCCAACGCCTTTGTTGCATTTTCTCGCCTTCGGCAAGCTGGAGGGACTCTCGCCAGGCCCTTATTTTGACAGCGATTGGTATGTTGGCCAATACCGGGACATACTAGGCGACGAGGAACCATTTCGTCATTTTCTGGAGCATTGGCGCACGACAGACTGCAATCCAAATCCTTGTTTCGATTGTGATTGGTATCGCGGGCGTTATCCGGATGTGGAAAATTCCGGCATGAATCCTTTAACGCATTATGTGATGTTCGGCGAAAAAGAAGGATGGATGCCCTGTATCCATTTCGATCCTTCCTGGTACATCGAAACCAATCCAACCGTCACGCCATCGGGGAAAGGCGCTTTCCGTCATTTTATGGAAACAGGACTCCGCGCTTGGCTTAATCCCAATCCGGATTTCGACACCGATTGGTTTATCCGTCAATACCCACAGGCAGCCGATTCCGACTTACCGCCTTTCCTCTATTTTCTGAAAAAAGGTAAGACAGAAAATCTCAGCCCGCGTGAAAATCTCACCATTGAACAATACTATCGAAATCGGCATGAGAACACTTCCATGCCTCGTTGATTAAGGGGAAGAGATCATGAGTAAATATTCACACCAAGACGCTGTATTCAACGATACAAGCTCTCAGGGTATCATATTAAGTTGGATGAAAGATGGAAGCGAAGGGAAACGAAAAGTTCTGGAATTCGGCCCATCTTCCGGCTACATGACTGAAATGCTTCGTGATTATTGCAATTGTGATGTGTATATCGTCGAAGCTGACCATTTGGATTTCCAGAAGGCGATGAACTTCGCCGCCGACGGCATATGCGGCGACATTATGAAGTTCGACTGGCTCAATCGGTGGCGGGATATTCAGTTTGATTGCGTGATCTTCGCCGATGTTTTGGAACATCTGTACGACCCCGCCGCCGTGCTGTCATCCGCCAAAAAAATTCTTCACCCGGATGGTGTCGCGTTGTTCTCCGTGCCCAATATCGGCCATGACGACATTGTGGCCAATCTGTTTCTCAACCGTTTTTCCTATACCCGCACCGGCCTTCTCGACAACACCCATATCCGATTCTTCGCCCACAAAAACCTGATCGAATTCGCGGGAAAAAGCGGATTTGAGATCGCCGAAGAGAAATTCATTCGCCGCCATCGCCGGGCGACCGAACAATATGACAGCACATGGAAAGAAGAGAATCCCTTTGATTCCATACTACACCGAAGGAAAGACGGCGATATTTATCAATTCGTCGTAAAATTAGTCACCATTGAGTACGCCGCCCGGCATGCTGTGCAATATAAACGTCAGGACGATCTGGCACCGGTGCAAACCAGAACAATCAAAAGCAAGTGGTATTACGATTTAGGCGAAGGTTTTTCGGAACAACTAACCGTGGAAGCCGACTATCCGATTGACGCCGCCGGAGAGACCTTTCAGTCTTTTTCTGTGCCCAAAGGTTGCGTTGCCTTGCGCTGGGACCCGACGGAAACGCCCTGCATTATCCACGGCTTAGAAATAACATCGGCAAAAGGCGAGATCCTCACATCATCTCCAGGAAACGGGCTAGCCATGGATGGCGATTCGGTCTGGTTTCACCATAACGATCCGCAGTACTTCATCGCCCTCCCGGTGGCAAGCGACGCGGAAATCAAGTTACGCGCCTACATCCGTCCACTTCCCGGACACATAGCCTTTTCAAAAGAATTCGCGCGACTATTTGATGATGTATGCCGAATGCGTGAAGAAAGCAGGCAAATCGTTGCGCGCAATCGGCAACTGGAGGCGGATAACGCCGTTTTATCCTCTCGCTGGGGAAATGTCGTCAAACGCGCTTTGGTCCGAAAAGCGCCCACGCTTCCGCCAAATTGTCAAACGGAGATGTATCCCCCGACCATCGCCACCGGGGATTCATCCCTGACGCGGGGAAAAAGACGCGCCTTTCTGGATAAAATGTATACGCCGAACAAGGAATTCGGCTTGTTCATTCCCTACCAGAAGCATGACTTAGCGGCAAGCGATGTCAAACTCATCGCCTATTATCTGCCCCAGTATCATTCTTTTCCTGAAAACGATATCTGGTGGGAAAAAGGCTTCACCGAATGGACAAACGTCACTAAAACCCTGCCCTGGTACGAAGGACACTACCAACCCCGCCTACCATTTGATGTCGGTTTTTATGACCTCGGCCATACGGAAATTATGCGTCGCCAGGTGGAACTGGCCAAAAATTACGGCATCGGCGGCTTCTGCTTTTATTACTACTGGTTCAACGGCAAGAGGCTGATGGAAAAGCCTATGGACAACTTTCTGGCCGCCGAGCAGGAACTGAATTTTCCGTTTTGCATCTGCTGGGCCAATGAAAATTGGACCAGACGCTGGGACGGCAATGAAATGGATACGCTGATTGAGCAAAAACATTCCGACACCGACGATCTGGCTTGCATCACCGATATGGCGCGTTATTTGCGTTGTGAACACTACATCCGTATCAACGGAAAGCCGCTGATTATGATCTATCGCGGCGACTTGTTGCCGGATGTGGCAAGAACTGTCGCCATCTGGAAAGAATATTGCCTAAAAAACGGTATCGGCGATATCCGCGTTGCCGGTTGTTGTACCCGCGGCAATCAGGATCCGGTGGCGCTCGGTTTTGATTTGGGCGTGGAATTTCCGCCGCATGGCATGGGCAAGTTCACAAAAGGGGAGAACAGAGAGCACGAAATATTGCCTGATTTAACCTACAGATACCATGACATGGCGAATTTTATTGATAATATCGATAGCTGCGTCAGCGGCGATGCGAATATTCTGAAAGCAGTGTTCACCAATTGGGATAACGCCCCAAGAAGACAGAATTTCCCTCACATGTATCCTCTGACGCCGGAACAATATAACATCTGGTTACGCCGGGCGATTGAGACCACTCGCCAGGCGCAGGAACCGGAGCGGCGTCTTGTCTTTATCAACGCCTGGAACGAATGGGCGGAAGCGGCGCATCTCGAACCGGATCAACGATACGGCTACGCCTGGCTAGAAGCGACAGCGCAGGCCGTCTGCGGACAGGCGACGAAGAACGAGACCAGCCAGGAAATGAATCGGGGGGGGGGGGGGGGGGGGGATCACAAGCGTCACACCCATGTAACCAACCCCAACGCCAGATACCCCCGATGTTT
>JAITSS010000060.1 GCA_031287565.1 Desulfobulbaceae bacterium | reverse complement strand
CTTGTCTGGTATATTTATAGGGATGTCATTCGTCCAAATTTAGTACAATTTCTTAAAAATACAAGCCTTTTTTTCGTAATATCAATTCAGTACCTAAAAGATATGTAGATACCTTTGCTCTAAAGAGCCACCACACTTTATGCATATGCGTGTTTCCATTCCTATTGTTCCGCCAACTAAATCTCGAAAAATTTTGTAACTTATGATATTGATTTTACGTGATTATTATTTTGCAATTTACCAGATTTTATTGGCGGATCAATATTTTTTTCGAGTTTCCCTGACAGTCGCATCCGGGCAGTGCCTGAGGAAACGTCCGCATCGGAATCGTTTCAACAGGCATTCCCAACCGTTTCGCCAAAAAATGTCAGGCCAAGGCCGCCAGACCTGGCAGCGTTTTTCCTTCCATTAACTCTAAAAACGCGCCGCCGCCGGTGGACATGTACGAAATATTCTTCTCTTCCCCGGCCTTTTTCACCGCCGCGTTCGAGTCGCCGCCGCCGGTGATTGATAAGGCGTGCGAAGCGGCCACAGCCTGACATAAAGCCATGGTTCCGCGAGCGAAGGCGTCCATCTCAAACGCGCCCATCGGCCCGTTCCAGACGATGGTCTTCGCATCTTGCAGCGCTTCTTTGAACAGCAAGACGCTGGCCGGACCAATATCTAAGGCCATCCAGTTTTTCGGCATGTCTTTCGTGGTGACGATTTTCGTCACTGCATCCGGCGCAAAGGCATCGGCGGCGACAAAATCAACGGGCAGAAACACCGCCACGCCCTTTTCGGCGGCTTTCGCCAACACATCCCGCGCCGCGTCGAGCAAATCATCCTCAACTTTAGAAGCGCCGACCTCGACTCCCTGGCTTTTTAAGAAGGTATTGGCCATAGCGCCGCCGATGATCATGCGATCAACCTTGCCCAACATGTTGAGCAAGGCGCCCAATTTCGACGAAACTTTCGCCCCGCCGACCAGCGCCACCAGCGGGCGTTCCGGAGCGTCCATCGCCTTGTGAAAATAATCGATTTCCTTTTGCAGAAGAAAACCCGGCGCTTTTTCGGCAAGCAAAGCCGCGACCCCGACCACGGAAGCGTGCGCCCGATGGGCGGCGGCGAAGGCGTCATCGACATAGACCTCAGCCAGTTTGGCCAGTTGCGCCGAAAAAGCCGGGTCGTTGTCGGTTTCTTCCTTATGAAAGCGCAGATTTTCCAGCAGCAGAATATCGCCGTCCTTCATCGCCGCGACCTTCGCCGCCACTTCCTGGCCGATGCAATCGCTGACGAAAGCGACCGGTTTGCCGATAAGTTTCGCCAAGTACTCTCCCGTCGGTTTGAGGCTGAGCTTTTCCTGCCGCTGACCCTTCGGCTTGCCCATGTGCGAGCACAAAATCACCTTGCCGCCCTGGGTAACGATGTATTCAATAGTTGGGATCGCGCCGACGATACGGCTGTCCTCGGTGATGAGACCCGCGTCGTCCATCGGCACGTTAAAATCGACCCGCACCAGCGCCCGCTTGCCCGCAAGGGCAATGTCCCGCAGATTGTTCATAGGTTCCCTCCAGAATTTTTTCCAGCAACAAGGCATCGTCCGGCGGACTTCGGTAATAGCCTTTCCGCCTGCCGACCTCAGTAAAACCCGTCTGCCGATACAACAGCCGCGCCGCCAGATTTTTTTCGCGCACTTCGAGAAACAGACGGCGCGCCCCGCCATCGGCCGCCTGCCGGAAGGCATCGGTCAGAAGCGCCCGACCGACGCCCAAACGGCGTTTCTCCGGCAACACCGCGATTTTCAGCAGCTCAGCCTCATCCACGACCGGCAACACACAAGTCCAGCCCAACATCAATCCAGCTTCATCTTGACACAAACGTGATCGGTACGGCCCATCAGGCAGCGCCGCCAGCTGATTTTTCGTCCACGGTGACGGCGAGCAGGTTTCCAAAATCGCCACCGCCGCCGCGTCAGCCGCAAGCATATCAGAAAAACACCAATTCATGCGAAGATCAGAGCATCTGCTCGGCGACGCGCTCGGTCAAATCGCCCAACATGTTGGTATAACTCCCCAATTCATTGTCATACCAGCCGTAGATCACGGCCTGAGTAATCGGCACATCCAGCGTTTCGCAGCCCATTGCCGCCCGCGCCGCCTGCGGCAGACTGACCCGCACGGTGGCGGTTCTGGTGTGGGTTTCGGTGCTTTCAATCACCGCCGCCGCTCTGGGAAAACCGACGATGTCGCTGGAAACATTTTGCCTTTCACTGCAAATGAGATAGGGACAGGTTTTGGAGAAATCTTTATAAATATCAATAATATCGGCGCGTTTTATCGGTTTCGTCAACTCGTCCTGAAGGTTGACCACCAAAATGATAAGCGAGCCGCTCGAAGTCGGAATCCTGACCGATTCAGCGATGAAACCAATCGCCTTCATTTCCGGGATGACCAGGGATAGCGCCTTGGCCGCGCCGGTGGTGGTGAGGATGATATTATTCATGATCGAGCGGTTTTTGCGCAAATCGGTCGCGCCGGTTTTCGGCAGGCGATCAAGCACCTGCTGACTACCGGTGGCCGCGTGCACCGTGACCATCGAGGCGCTTAAAATCTTATCGGCGCCAACCCGCTCCATCAGCGGTTTCATCATGTAAGACAAGCAGGTGGTGGTACAGGAAGCCGCCGAAATTACAGCATGTTTTGCCGGGTCGTACATTTCGTCGTTCACGCCCATCACCGTGGTAATGGCGTCCACTGGCATATCCAAACCCTTCGATTTGATTTTGAACGGCGCTGACAGCATGACCTTTTCCGCACCCGCCGCCAGATGACCGCGCAAGGCGCCTTTGGCCGCGTCGGCGTCGGTGGTTGGGTCGGTGAAGGCGCCGGTTGAATCGACCACCAGACGCACGCCGTTTTCACGCCAGGCGATTGCTTTCGGGTCGCGACTCTGGCGCAGCACCGTAACCGGCGTACCGTCGATGACCATGGTTCCGGCGTCGTTATTGAGATTTTCAATGACGCGGCCGCCTCGGTAGCCATACAGATAATTACCCAGATGTCCATAGGTCGAATCGCGCTCGATGCAACCAGCCAGGTCTTCCAGGCTGCCGCCGACTTCGCGACCAACATTGATGACCAATTCGGAAAAATACTTGCTGGATACATGACGCCACAACGAAAGTTTGCCGATTCTGCCCAGGCCGTTGATGCCCAATTTCATGGCATTGATTCTCCTTCTTCAGTAGATTGGCTTCTTTTTTGGGGCCGCGCCGCTTGTTGGCGGCATGACTGGCCGAATGTGTTCCGCATGACATGACGCCGCCCTGTTTTGGCTGCGGCGCGACCGCGATTATAGCATCTTCTTCAGTAAAATGGCATGAAGTTCAGCGGAAACCTACCAACTGTCACCCTTGTTCGCCGCTACCAGCGCTTTCTCGCCGAGGTCATCGACGAACACGGCGAAACCTTCGTCGCCCACTGTCCAAACACCGGTTCGATGCTGGGCTGTTGTCAACCCGGTAGCCAAGCGGCGATTTCCCTCGCCAACAATCCGGCGCGAAAATACCGATACACGCTGGAAATGGTGCGACAGGACGGCGTGTGGATCGGCGTGAACAGCGCCCGCGCCAACACGCTTATCGCCGAAGCGCTGGCCGCCGGACGAATTGACGGCTTTGATCAATCCTGGCAGATACAAGCTGAAGTAAAAGCGCCCGGTGGCAGTCGTCTGGATTTTCGCCTGCGACGCGGCGCGGAGAACGTCTATCTGGAAGTGAAAAGCTGCTCGCTGGCGCTGAATGGACGGGCCATGTTCCCGGACGCCAAAACCGAGCGCGGACGGCGGCACCTGGTCGAATTGATGAATCTGACCGCAGCGGGTCAAGGCGCGGCGATCCTGTTTTTGGCGCAGCGCCAAGACACGACTTCTTTTGCGCCCGCTGACCATATTGATTCCGAATATGGCCAGGCTCTGCGGCAGGCGGCGGCCATGGGCGTGCGCGTTCTCGCCTACGACTGCGCCGTGTCGCCCGCAGGCATCAAAACGCGGCGCGCCTACCCTGTATCCTCTAAATGGTGCGAAACGATATGACACCAATCATCACGGACAAAAAATCGAAAGGCGCGACCAAAGCCAAAACCGACGGCAAAGCGGTCGTTCTCCTGAGCGGCGGCCTCGATTCCGCCACCGTCCTGGCCATAGCCGCCCTGACACGCGATTGTTACGCTTTAAGTTTCGATTACGGCCAGCGGCAGAAAAGAGAGCTGGAATGCGCGAAAAAAATCGCCGCCGAATACCAGGCCAAGGAGCATTTGATTCTGCGGCTCGATTTAGACCGCATCGGCGGCTCGGCCTTAACCAGCGACCTGGCCGTGCCCAAAGACGGCGTGGGAGCCGGAATTCCTGTCACCTATGTGCCCGCGAGAAATACCATTTTGCTGGCGCACGCCCTGGCCTGGGCCGAGGTGTTGGGCGCGGAAATCATCTTCATTGGCATCAACGCCGTCGATTATTCCGGCTACCCGGATTGCCGCCCGGCCTTTCTGCGAGCCTTTAAGAAAATGGCGAATTTAGGCACCAAGGTCGGCATTGAAGGCAAGAAAATTGATATTCTCGCGCCGTTTTTAGAGATGAGCAAAGCGGAAATCATCCGAACGGGAACAACCCTGGGCGTCAACTACAGCCTGACTCATTCATGTTATGACCCAGTGAACGAATTAGCCTGCGGTCGCTGCGATTCCTGCCGCCTGCGCCTGAAAGGGTTCCAAGAGGCGGGCTTAAAAGACCCGATTGCCTACGTGGACAATGTGGGGGACAAGCGCTAATCGCCCGCCAGCGCGGCGCATGGTTTGATGTGAAATAACTCGCATATTTGACTCCCCTATTTATTGGGTGCGCAATATTTTCTGTGAAAATTGAATTTGACCCCGCGAAGCGCGAAAAAAATGCGGTCTACCGCCGTCATGCCCGCGCAGGTAGGCATCCAGGGGCATCAAGAAAATGCAGAGAAACGGGCAGTCTGGATTCCCGCTTGCGCGGCAATGACGGGAGAAAGTGCGGTGTCTACAGCCGTCATGCCCGCGTGTTTTCAGCGGGCATCCAGGGGCATCAAGAAAATGCAGAGAAACGGGCAGTCTGGATTCCCGCCTGCGCGGGAATGACGGGAAAAGGGCACAATCGGAACCGGTTCCGCTCCCATCTCTGGGCATGGATGCCCGCGTGTTTTCAGCGGGCATCCAGGGGTGATTTGTAGGGGCGAACTGTGTTCGCCCGTCTGGATTGCCGCTTACGCGGCAATGACGTATGTTTTTCAGTTTGGGTGAAAATATGCATTTTTCGAGCCACTCTTCAATGATTCAACCGACAAATCCTAGCATTAAACATGAATCTTTCGAGGTACTCTATGGCGAGGAAAGGTTGATCACTGTTGGACGGCTCGATGGGCGCTTCGCTTATGCGCTCTACCTTATTGTGACCGGGCGCGATCAATCACGCCCCTCCATGGCCCCATCGGCTTTTGCGCTGCAAGCCACGCGGAAACCGAGGAAATCGTCGCGCCTGTCTGGCTGTATAGTATAACGCGCCGCCGGGTGCACATACATTGCCTCGCTACCCCAGCTGCCGCCGCAAGTCAGGTAGAGATCACTATCATTGCACAACTCCCAAACGTTGCCCAACATATCATATAGGCCAAAATCATTGGGCGCTTTCGTGCCGACGCGGTGGGTCGCGCCGCCGGAATTGGCAGTCCACCAGGGGTATTGACCGTTAATTTTTTCGTTTACCCCCCCCCCCCCCCCCCCCCCCCCCCGCACCAGGCCACCGTTCCATGGCCAGCACGGCAGGCGTATTCCCATTCG
>JAITSS010000034.1 GCA_031287565.1 Desulfobulbaceae bacterium | reverse complement strand
CACTTCATCCCGCAACGGGCCATCGGCTACCAATCCCCCATCGATGCACTCAAATCATGGTACGCGCAACAGCCTGATCTGTTTGTTAAACAGGTCTATAAACAGGCGGAACTTGACATTCAGGAAAACACCCGGAAAAGTTCTCCATAATCTGGCCTGTTGAGAGTAGTTATTACTATAGCGAATGTGAATATCCGTCAGAGTATGGACGGGCGTGGCCGCTGGGTGGATAATGTGGTCATTGAACGCTTTTGGCGGACGATCAAATACGAGGACATCTATTTGAAGTCATATAATAATCATGTAGAGCTGGAAAAAGGGCTGGAGGCTTTTATCAAGCGGTATAATAATGACCGACCACATCAGTCATTAAATGGCATTACCCCTGATTAGATATACTTTGGGAAGATAAAACGAGCGGCATAAGCTATAGTAAACGACATTATGAATTGTGCCACTTTCGAGATTTAATTGGTGGAGCAATACCATCAAATATATTTCAAGCACGATTATTTATGCCGTTTACTATAGTTTCGCGGGCGGCTTTGTATGGGCCGCCCGCGAAACGCGGCACCGGGAACCGGCGCGACATAGCTTCAAACACCCGGGGATTGGTCTAAAATAGGGAGTGCCACACTTATGAGCCGCAAGGTGTATTGTTTCCAATGCCCTGGTATGGCCGCCAGCCGGAAGCAAAAACGAAGAAAGCCCCCTCGGAACAAATAGTCCAAGGGGGCTTTTGAAATATATTCAATAATTTACATCGCCGTTACATTTTGTGGTGACCCCAACGGGACTCGAACCCGTGTTACCGGCGTGAGAGGCCGATGTCCTAGGCCGCTAGACGATAGGGCCACAAAACGGTGGCTCCATATACATGGCTGCGGGCGGCTTGTCAAGCGGCGGTGATGTTTTCTCCGCTGGCGCTCTGGTTGGCCTGATTCGCCCTGTTGAAGCGGCTGGCCATCGCGGCGAGGGAATCGGCCACATCCTGATTGAGAAATTCTGTGGCGCAGCGCCAGCGCCAGTTCCCTTGGGCGACGCCGGGGGTGTTCATGCGGCAGTCGCCGCCAAAACCCAGGACATCCTGAAGTGGCGCGACGGCCAATTGAGCGATGGACGCATAGGCCAGGTAGAGCATATCTCGGTGAATACCGTTCTGATCATACAAATCGCGTCCGACACTGGCCCGGACGCGGCGGCGGGTTTCATCGTCCAGGCTTTGGTCAAAATACCAGCCAACTGTGGTGTTGTTATCGTGGGTGCCGGTGTACACCAGGCAATCGCTGTCCGCGAAATTCCAGGGCAGGAATGGATTGTCCGGCTGGCCGTCGAAGGCGAATTGCAACACTTTCATGCCAGGAAAACCCAACTCGTCGCGCAGCGCCAGCACGTCGTCGGTGATGATGCCCAGGTCTTCGGCGATGAACCGTAGCTCGCCCAGACGGGCGCGCATTTCAAGAAAGAAGGCTTTGCCCGGTCCCTTTATCCAGGAGCCGCGCTCGGCGGTTTTCTGTTCCGCCGGGATTGACCAGTAGGAGGCGAAACCTCGGAAGTGGTCGATGCGGTTGAGATCAGCCCGCTGGCTGTTGATGGCGATGCGCTCTTGCCACCAGGCGAGAAGTCGCTCGCGCCTGTCGGCGTTGCGGCTGTGCCAGCGATAGAGTGGATTGCCCCAGCGTTGTCCGGTTTCAGAAAAATAATCCGGCGGCACTCCGGCGACATGGCTGGGCCGCAGCGCATTGGGCCGTAGCGTGAAAATTTCCTGATTCGCCCAGACATCGGCGCTGTCGAGACCGACATAGATGGGAATGTCGCCAATCAGAACAATGCCGCATTCCCGCGCCCGGTCGCGCAGTTCGCGCCACTGGCGGGCGAACAGGTACTGTTCAAAAGAGTAGCGTTCGATGCGAGGCCGATATTGTTCCCGCGCTTCCCGCAAGGCGCTTGCGTTGCGCGTCGCCAAGGGTTGCGGCCAGTCAAACCATCCCTGGCTGGGAAATTGGTCCTTTAAGGCCATGAACAGGGCGTAATCGTCCAGCCAGGGGCTTTCCGAGACAAAATCCGCATAGGCCGCCTCCTGTTCCGGGCGAAATTTCGCGAAGGCTTCGGTGAGAATCCGATTTTTCCAGGCGGCGACCGCTTGGTAATCAACCAGATACGGGGAAAAAGCCGGGTGGTTGTTTACCGTGTCACGGCTGATTCTTCCTTCTTCATGCAGGATGTCCGGCGAAATCAGGAGCGGCGAGCCGGCGAAGGCCGAGAGGCCCATGTAAGGCGAGTTGTCGGAAAACGGCGCGGTCGGCCCAATCGGCAGAAATTGCCAGCAGCTTTGCCCGGAACGGCGCAGAAAATCGAGAAAACAGCGCGACGCCGCGCCAATATCGCCGATACCGAAGGGTGAGGGCAGAGACGTGATGTGGGCGAGAATCCCGGCCTGGCGTCTTGTATCGGATTGCGCCGTCGCGGCGGCGGTTGTGGCTGTTGTCGGCATGGGGCGGCCTCGTTTTCATTGGTGTTCGACTTGACAACGTTGGTGTCCGAAAATATCATAAGCGGTTTACATTATACGTTTGCCGGGGGGCAACATCACGCTTCTTTCAAACCCGCACGGTGAGGCTGTCCGCTGGATGGCCGCCGTTTCACGCCGTCCAATTTGTGACGGTTCGACGCGCGTCGGCCAATAAGAACGGCCGGAACAGTCCGCGACGCCAAGTTCGTCCATCCGGAAATTTTGCATCACCAAGAGGAACGCCTGTGCTTTCAGAAATCAAGGAGACTTTGCTTCAGGCCAGCAAAACGGAAGGTTGCATTAGCTATAACGACCTGAACGACCTGCTTCCGGAGGATGTTAAGGATCCTTCCGTCATTGAGAATATCTACGATTTTCTTGATGACAACAACATCTCGCTGGTGACGATTGATGAGACCGGCGAAAAGCGTACTATTTCCGGGGAAATCTGGGAAAAGAAAGCCGAATCGGGCGACGACGACATCAAAGACGACGCCTTGGTTTCCACCAGCGACGACGACAACCACGACGCCGAGGAGACCACCACCACCTACCTGCGGGAAATGGGCCGTTTCGACTTGTTGACTCCGGAGGAAGAGGCCAAGTACAGCAAGACAATTCGTCAGGGTTTTGAGTCGATCGTGACCGCGATTCGCGAAAATACCACCGCCGTGCGCGAAATGCAGGCCCTGCGCGACCGGCTCAACGCCTGGGAAAAACGCGATCCGACCTTAAAACCCAAGAAGACGCAGCTCAACTACATGCACCAGAGCGTCGGCGCCATCGCCAAAAAGCATACCGATGTGCGCGAGTTGTTCGAGTTGCACGCCAAAATCGAAGCCTACAGCCGCTCCATCGAAACGGCGAAGGACACGATGATCCGCGCCAATCTGCGCCTGGTTGTCTCCATCGCTAAACGCTATATGCACCAGGGATTGACTTTGGCTGACCTGATTCAGGAGGGCAACCTTGGTCTGATGCGGGCGGTTTTCCGCTTTGACTATACCAAAGGGAACAAGTTTTCGACCTACGCCAGTTGGTGGATTCGTCAGGCGATCACGCGAGCCATTCTTGATAAAACCCGCACCATCCGTTTGCCGGTGCATTTTCTCGAATTGCGCAGCCAATTTTTCAAATCGTTTTATTCGCTGTTCAAAGATTTGGGGCGTGAACCGACGCCTTTGGAAATTTCCCAGCACACCGATTTGTCGATGGATAAAATCCTGTCGATTCTCGAAGCCTCGCGCGAGCCGATTTCTCTTGAAACCCCGGTTGGCGACGACGATTCGACTTTGGGCGATTTTCTGGAAAATCAGGAATCGCAATCGCCCTACGAAGCGGTGCAGACCCGCGAATTGGCTGGTCGCGTGACTGAGATTTTATCGACGCTCAGTGAACGTGAAGAGAAAATCATCCGCCTGCGTTTCGGTATCGGCGAAAAAGCCGAGTACACGCTGGAAGAAATTGGCAAGCGCTTCAATGTTTCTCGTGAGCGTATCCGCCAGATTGAAAAAAAGGCACTGAACCGCCTGCGCCATTCCAGTCGCCGCGACAAACTGAAATTTTTCATTGACTGACGCCCCGCGCATCTGCGGCCAAGCCGGGGTTTTGTCCCCGGCCTTTTTTGCGCCGACGGCGGGCCAAGGCTTTTCTGTGGACAATCCGGCAAAAAAAATCCTGGTCGCCATCACTGGGGCCAGCGGCATGATTTTTCCGCGTTCCTTTCTGCGCCTGTCGCGGGCGGCCGGGCTGGAAGTCCACGGCATCTGTTCGGAAGCCGGGCGGCTGGTGCTGGCCCATGAGCTGGGTCTGACGCCGGAAGCATTGACTGGCGTCGGACGCTGGTTTGCCCCTGATGATTTGGTCGCGCCGCCGGCCTCTGGTTCGAGCCGCTATCAGGCGATGGTCATTGTCCCCTGCACCATGGGCACATTGGCCGCCGTCGCATCCGGGCAATCGCGCAACCTCATCCATCGCGCCGCCGATGTCATGTTGAAAGAGCGCCGCCCCTTGCTTCTAGCCGCCCGCGAAACGCCGCTGAACCGCATTCACCTGGAAAATATGTTGCGCGCCCACGATGCCGGGGCGAGCATCTGCCCGCCGCTGCCGAGCTGGTATTTGCGCCCGACGAACCTGGAAGAGGCCGCCGATACCTTTTCCTGGCGTTTATACGATATGTTGGGAATCGAAATCGCCGGACGTGGGCGCTGGGGAGATGGTGATGTCTAGGCTCGCGGTTTTCCTTGAAATGATAAAATTCAAGCTGACCGCTTTCGCCTTGCCGTTCGCTCTGTGCGGCGCGTTTCTGGCGGCCAACGGCGCGCCTGGGGTCGCGACTTTTTTCTGGATTATCGTTGCCATGGCCGCCGCCCGCACCAGCGCCATGGCTTTTAATCGCATCGCCGATAAACGCTTTGATCAGGAAAATCCGCGCACCCGCCACCGCGCTCTGCCCAGTGGTCAAGTCGCCGGAGTGGAGGCTTGGCTTTTAACCATTGCCGCCGCCTTGCTGTTTTTTTTCGCTTGTTGGCGTTTGAATGCGCTGGCTTTGTGGCTTGCGCCCCTGGCCCTGGCCTTAATTTGGGGCTATTCCTACACCAAACGCTTTACCGCTTGTTGCCATGTGATTCTCGGTCTATGTCTGTCGATTTCACCCCTGGGCGGTTGGGTGGCGGTGTCAGGAAGTTTGACCAATTATCCGTGGGCACTGTCGCTGGCCGTGCTCTTTTGGGTTGCCGGTTTTGACACCATCTATTCCTGCCTTGACCGCGACTATGACCGCGAAGCCGGACTTTTTTCCCTGCCGTCGCGATTGGGCGTGGGCGGCGCCTTGCGGCTGGCCGCTTTTTTTCATCTGCTGGCTGGCGGTTGCTTTATCCTGACTGGCTGGTTGTGCAAATTGCATTGGTCGTATTATCTTTTCCTCGCGCTCGCCTTAGCCGCCCTATGGTATCAGCACTGTGTGGTGAAAGCGGACGACCTGTCGCGGATGCAGTTGGCTTTTCAGACCATGAACAGTGCCGTCAGCGTGGTGATTTTTTTCGCGGTTTGGCTGGCGCTGACCTTGGCCTGAGGCCAGCGGAAAAGGATGAAAAAAATTCGCGCCCTTGTATCCGCCTGCATTCTCATCCTGTTTTGCTGCCTTGCCAGTCAGGCGGCGTGGGCGGCGGCGGTCGGGAAAATCATCCCGGAATTGCTACCGATTATGTATCAGGGCGGCGAAAAATTGCGCTACGCCGTGTCGTATACCGGCGGCCTGCGTCTGGGCACGCTGACGCTGGAAGTCAGAGCGCTGCCGGAGCCAGAGCATTTTGAGTTGCGCGCTTTGGTTTCCACCGACGGCGGGGCGCTGGCGCGTGTCTATCCCATTCATGATGTTCATGTCACCAAAGTGCGCGGCCCGGCTCGTTTGCCCTATCACTACGAAGTCTGGCAGGAAGAAGGAAGAAACTACCGGGCGCATCGCCTGACCTCTTATAACCAGAAAACCGGCCTGATTACAGTACGCAAAAACGATGAAGCGCCGCTGACGTTTCCAGTCGGCGCGCCGGTGCACAACGAATTTTCGGCCTTTTTCGCCAGCCGCCTGATGCCGCATCGCGTCGGTGAGGATTTCCTGGTGCCAACCTTTGCCGACAAAAAGAAGAATATGGTGGTGGTGCGGGTTCTGGGCGCTGAAATCCTGCGAGACACCATCTATGGCGCGGTGGATAGCCGCAAGATGACGCCCATCCTGAAATTTCGCGGTCTTTACGACAAGCGTGGCGATACGATTATCTGGTACAGTGCCGATGAATGTCGGTTGCCGGTGCGCATCAACTCGAAAATATTGATAGGTTCCCTGACTGCCCGGTTAATCGCCTACGACAATCCTCTCTGCCCGCGTTATCCCGGCCGGGAGGAACATCACAACTGAAGGAGGACATGATGAGCGATGTAGTGTTGACGACGAATTTCCCCGGCCTCACCCTGGCGCATCGCGGTAAAGTGCGTGATATGTACGCCATTGATGACGATACGCTTCTGATGGTGGCCACCGACCGCATCAGCGCCTACGATGTGGTGATGGATGATCCGGTGCCTGGCAAAGGGCGGCTTCTGACCCAGATGTCCTTGTTCTGGTTTTCGCTTTTGGGCGATATTTGCGAAAATCACCTGATTACCGCCGATGTGGACAAATATCCGGACGCCTGCGCCCCCTACGCCGAAGCCTTGCGCGGTCGCTCGATGCTGGTGAAAAAGACCAGGCCGCTGTCGGTGGAGTGCATCGTTCGTGGTTATATTTCTGGCTCATTCTGGAATGCCTATCAAAAGAGCACTTTGGTTAAAGGCTTTCAACTTCCAGAAAACATGCAAGAATCCGAGCAGTTTCCGCAACCCTTATTCACTCCGTCAACCAAGGCGGCGGCGGGTGTCCACGATGAGAACATCAGCATGGCGCAAATGGCCTCGATTGTCGGCGAGACAAAAGCCGCCGAAGTCGCCGACATCTGCCTGCGTTTGTATCAGCGGGCCGCCAACTACGCCCGGCAGCGCGGCATCATCATCGCCGATACAAAATTTGAGCTGGGCGAATTGGACGGGCGTCTGATTCTGATTGATGAAGTCCTCACTCCGGATTCCTCGCGCTTCTGGCCGATGGACAGCTATCAGCCGGGTGGCGGCCAGCCGAGTTTTGACAAACAATTCCTGCGCGATTACCTGTCATCGCTGACCTGGGACAAGACGCCGCCGCCGCCGAAATTACCGCAGGAGGTTATCAGGAAAACTCAGTTCCGGTATGAAGAGGCGCTGGCGCGGCTCTCTGGCAAGCGCTGATCCTGGGACGAATACAGCCATGACGCGGAGCGGCGGCAATGAGCCGGACCATAGCGAATTGTGTCTGCGTTGATTCCAAAAAAAAGCCGAATTTTGCCCGATTTTGCGCATAAAATCGGTATCGCCATTCGGCTGAATCGCGTCGCCTTTAACACATTCAATCTGCCTTGCGGCCTTGACTTGCCGCCGGTGTTCCGGTAAGTTCCGCCGAAGCTTTTCTGATCATTGGTTTCGGATGGCTGTTGTTCTAATTTCCCATAAAAAGCGAGGTTTCCCATGAGTGATGTCAAAGCAGTCGGCGGCGATGTGGCCGCCAATTCCGTTCTCGACGCCAAAGGTCTGAGCTGTCCCATGCCGCTTTTGCGCACCAAAAAAGAAATCGGCAAGCTGAAGAGCGGCGAAATCCTCCAGATTGACGGTACCGATCCCGGTTCGCGCAACGACATCCCAGGCTGGTGCGAGCGCAGCGGTCATACCTACCTCGGTGAGAAGGAAATGCCGGGCTATTTCAGCTTCTTCGTGAAAAAAGGCTGAAAACGGAAAACATTCCTCCTTCCCAGGTACAGAAAATGGCTAAAAGTCTTGGTATTTTTGTCACCACCAAAGATTGTATGCCCCATGTTCTCGGCGTTACCCAAGCCGCGAAGAGCAAGGGG
This sequence comes from Desulfobulbaceae bacterium, assembly GCA_031287565.1. Lineage (GTDB taxonomy): Bacteria > Desulfobacterota > Desulfobulbia > Desulfobulbales > Desulfocapsaceae > UBA8130. Next base: position 29,343 of record JAITSS010000034.1, on the reverse strand, counting down.
GCGAAGGTGAAGGTGTTTTTCACCTGGATCGCCACCCATCTCACTCAGCATCCCGATTTCAAGAAGGTGTGTGAGATTGCCGACGATGTTTCCATCTGTGTGGACAGCTACCGAAAACAAGGCTTCGATCCGCAGGTGATTCCTGACGGCTTGACCGAAAAGAAAATGGCGACACAGGCGCAACATGGCATCATCATTGAAGATTTTGATTGTTATCTCAGCCTTTAGGAGAGCATATGGGAGAGTATAAAAAGGTCTGCCTCATGTACAGACATCCGGACTATGCCATTGACGGCATTCGTTCCGCCCTGGGGCTGGCGGTGGAAAATATGTACGCCTATGGCGTCGTCATGGATACCACGCTCCCGGCTTTTGACGACAACACCGTCGAAAGTATCGAAATGCTGCGCGACATGGAAGGCGACATCCTTTCCACCGTGTCGGCCAACTGCGACACCAACGGGCTGACGCCAATCACCCTCGAAGAGCTGGGTGAAAAATTGCGCGAGATGACCCATATCGTCCCCTACGGGATCAAATAAAGGGGAACAGCATGAAAATTCTCAATGTGTACCGCACCGAGCCGGATGCAACGGTGAACAAACTGGTTGAGATTGTCACCCGTGACCGCGAGGCCGATTCCTTCAATCTCTATGATGGAGCGCCGGATTACGACAAACTGGTGGATAAAATCTTCGCCGCCGACCAAACCATCTGCTGGTGGTGATAAACCGTTCGCCAAACTCAGGGACGGCCCACAGCGGGCCGTCCCTCAAATTCCCGCATCACGCAGTCATGGATTTCCCGCCGAAAACGCTTCATCCTGGCTCGTTCCTCTTCCGAAGCCGCCCGCTGTACCGATAGCCCCACAGTCCGGTTGGTCAGTAACACCACGCTGATGCGCCGCCGCATATCAATCCAGAATGACGTACCGGTAAAGCCGAGATGGCCGATGCTGGCGGCGCGAAAATAATCGCCGCTCGCCGAATCCGCGCCTGACGGGCTGTCAAAGCCCAGGCACCAACTTGAATTGGGCGTCGGCTCGCACATTTCCCGCAGCAGGACTTGTTCGCGTTCGCCGCTCGCGCCATGCCAGCGTAGGGTGAGCCAGTCGCAGGCCGCCAATACGCCGTTCAGCGTGCCGAACAAACCGGCGTGACCGGCGACGCCGCCCAGTGCTCGGCAGTTATCGTCGTGGACAAGGCCAGCGAGGATTTGGCCGCTCCACGGACAGACGCCGGTTTCGGCGAACAAGCGCCGCGCCCGTTCCTCATCCCCGGAAAAAAACAGCCGGTCCGGCAGGCCGATTTCCGCAGCCACTGTCCGCCGCCAAAAATTGGCCAGGGTTTCACCTGTTATGCGTTCGATGGCGCACCCCAACAGCATAAAGCCGAGGTCGCTGTAGATGTGGCCACAACCGGCCTGGTACAGCGGTTTTTCGCCGACAATCATTGATATAAGCGCTTCTTGTCGCGTCGCTTGCGGCAGGGCAAGCAGGCGGATGAAAAACGGGCGATGCGCCGGTAAGCCGGAAGCATGGCTCAAGAGCTGCGCGATGGTCACATGCCGCCAAGCCGGGTGCGCCGGTCGCGCCGCGACTTCTGGGAATATGTCGCTGAGTCGGTCGGAAAAAGCCAGCTTTTCCTGACAAATAAGACTGTGTGTGGCCAGTGCCGTGACCAGCGGCTTGGTCAGGGATGCCAGGTCAAAGACGGTTTCCGCGTCCAGGAATTCTTTGCCAAAGGGCGATGCTTGCCCTAGAAACAGCGTTTCGCGCCGCCCGTTGTCTTGTCGGGAAACGCCCAAAGCCAGCGCGGAACATATCTGCGAGCGGGCGAATATGTTTTCAATTGCCTGCCGGTTCATCATCGGCCACGCGCCGCCTGCGGCCAGATGATGGTATGCAGTTGTGGATGAAGCCTAGCGGCGAATTCATCTTCCAGCATCCATGCGGCTAATTCGGGCAGCGGCAGAACCGGCGACACCGGCGACAGCCAGATCGGCGTTGTTGCCGGCAATGGATGTCGTCGCGTAAAATCCCGTGCGAACAGGTAGTCTTCCCTGGAAGACAAAACAAACTTCAGCTCGATCAAGCCGCGCTCATGGTTGCGGCGGGCCAGTTCGGCCAGATTATCTTGGCAAAAAATCGGGTTGCCGCTGCCAGGACATTTCACATCCAGAATGATGTGAACCATCTCCGGCACCGGCGCGATAGGCAGCGAGCCGTTGGTTTCTAGCAAAACCGTGCGCCCGGCCGCCAGCAAGGCGGTCAGCAGCGGGATGGCACCCGCCTGCGTCAGCGGTTCGCCGCCGGTGATTTCGACAATGGCGCGGGGATATTGCTTGGCGCGCGCGAGCAGGTCGGCGATGTCCATGACCTGGCCTTCACCCGTGAAACTGTAGCGGCTGTCGCAGTAACGGCAGCGCAGATTGCAGCCATGCAGGCGGAAAAACAGACAGGGCAAACCGGCAAAACTCGATTCACCCTGGATGGAATAAAAGAGTTCCGAAACAAGGAGTTCAGTCTTCGCCATAATAAATCAGGCTCGACGTTTCGGTTTCGGAGACGCCGACGGAATACAGATGGTAACGGTCCGAGGTGAGTTTTTCCGCCAGATTGTCGTAAATATAGCGGGCGATATGTTCAGAAGACGGGTTGATCGTCTGAAAAGCCGGATGCTCGTTGAGGTCGCGGTGGTCAATGGTGTCAACCACTTCGTTTACATGTTTTTTCAGCACTTTGAAGTCGATGCCCATGCCCAACTGGTCGAGCTTGCTGGCGCGCACCGTCACGACCACCTTCCAGTTATGGCCGTGCGGATGTTCGCAATTGCCGGGATAATTCCGCAGATGATGGGCGCCGGCAAAGTGCGTGGTTACAAAAATATCATACATTTCAATACCTTAAAAAAAATACGCCCGGCCAGGCTGAAGCGGCTTTGCCGCCGCGATGGCCGGGCCGGGCTGGGAAATCATAAAAAAAATACGCAGTTTTATTTCTTCCACAGACCGTGCAGATTGCAGTATTCGCGGGCGCTGACCTGTTCGTCGGCCACCGCGAAGAAGGCGCAGGGCTTGTCGCCTGGTTTAAGATAGGTGCGATAGACGCTGGTCGCGGTCAAAAGCTCAATCCATTCAATATGATGCTCGGCCAGCATCGGATGATCAACCGCGCCGACATTGACCAACCAACCACCATCTTTTTTCGTTAGTGTTGGGACATGTTTTTCCACCGCCGCGTCGGTGGTGTTTTCCGTAAGCCGCGTCATCGCCTGACCGCAACAGGTCATGTCGCCCGCGCTCTGGTTGACCGCTTCGACCATGTTGCCGCAGACGCCACATTTGTATATCGCCAGTTTTTCCGCCATCTGAAATCCTCCAATACGACAGGGTTTGTCAATCTTTCAGCGAAGAAAACCATAGCTAAATCGGTATATCTTCAAAGAAAGCCGGTGCCGCCGCTTCAGTTTCATTGGTTTTCAGCCGATGCAGACGACAATGATTATCATTGTCGTCCAACCCACCTTTGTCAAGATTTTTCGCCAGGATCACCGCCCGCTACAGCCAATCCGCGCCCATACGGCTAAGGAAGTTTGAACCGCCGCCGACAACCAGTGTTTTTTCAAAGCCCTGCGCCCGCAACACCAGTTGGCTTTCGTAGGTGCGTGTCCCTGAATTGCACAATAAAATCAGCGTTTTATCCCGTGGAAATTCGTTGTAACGCGCCCGCGCCTGGTCGTAGGGAATGGCCTGCCAGCGGCCAGGGCCGAAGCGTTCAACCGCCTTAGCCGCGTCTTTCGGGTGGCGAATATCGGCCACCAGCCAATCGGGATGCAAGGCGCCGTTTGCCACCCAATCAAGGAATTCCCGTGGTGTAATCTGGGTCATTCGACCGTCGCAAAGATTGTCGGCGGCGTGGGCGGCGGCGTTCAGAGCGTCGATAGCGGTGGCGAACGGCGGCGCGTAGGGCAGTTCAAGATTGGCGAAATCGTCAATCGACGCGCCCTGGCTGATCGCCATCGAGGCGGCGTCGATTCGGGCCATGAGCGCGTCATTGGCCGCGCCAAAACCATGAACGCCCAAAACCCGGCGACTGCGGCGGTCAAAAGTCAGTTCCAGGCAGAAGACTTTTTGTTCCGGATAAAAATGGGCGCGGTCGGACGGCGCGGTGTAGGAACAATCGGCGTCGAAGCCTTCGGCGCGGGCGGTTTCAAGCGATAAACCAAGGCCGCCGACGCAACAGGAGAAGGCTTTCATGATGAATGCGCCGACGCTGCCTGGGAAGCTGGATGGGATTCCGGCGATATTGTCGGCGACTACGCGGCCTTCTTTGTTAGCCAGGCTCCCGAAGGGCGCGACGAATTTCTTGCCGCTGACCAGATGCCTGATTTCGACGCAATCGCCGGCCGCGTAAATATTCGGGTCACTGGTCTGCATTCGCTCGTTGACGACGATGCCGCCCCGCGCGCCGATTTCCAGGCCGCATTGACGCGCCAGTTGCGAACGCGGCCGCACGCCGGCGGCGCAAATCACCAGATCGGCGGGCAATTCGCGTTTGGCGGTGCGCACGGCGACCACTTTGCCCTGTTCGCCGATGATCGCCTGCGCCCCTTCACCGCAGTAGACCGCCACTTTGTTATCGGCGAGATGCTTATGCAGCATCGAAGCGAGCGAGGCGCTGATAATGCCTGGCAATAATTGTTCGCGGAATTCGACCAAAGCTGTTTCAATGCCCCACAAATCGGTGAAGGCTTCGGCCATTTCAATGCCGATCGCGCCGCCGCCAATCACCACGGCGCGACTGACCAATCCTTTGGCGATGCGGTCTTTGATGGCGATGGCTTGGTGCAAATCGCTTATCGCATACACGCCGTCCAGATCGAGTCCGGCTATCGGCAGGGGAATTGGTTCGCTGCCGGTGGCCAGAACCAGCGCGTCGTAGGGCAAATCCCGCTCCGCCTTCGTGGCCAGGTCAAAGACGCGCGCGGTTTTCGCCTGGCGGTCAATGGCCGTGGCTCGCGTGCCGGTGAACACCGTGACCCCTTTGGCGCGGGCGAAAAAATCGGCGTCGCGCAGCATATGGTAGCTAGTTGAACGCAGCGCGTTTTCGTCGGCGACATCGCCTGACACGTAATATGGAATGCCGCAACCGCCGTAGGAAATCAGGCTGTCCTGGTCAACCAGCGTCACGTCGGCGTCGGGCAAAAGCCGTTTGACCCTGGCCGCCGCTTTCGGCCCGGCGGCGACGCCGCCGACCACCACAATTTTCTTGCCCATTGTTTCCTCCTTGCCAACCGGGCGGCAACGCCTCAGGCGCGCGCCGGTAGGAACAGATGAAAGGTGGTTCCTCGTCCTTCGGCGCTTTCCACCTCGATGCGGCCATGGTGGCTGTCGATAATATTTTTTGTTATCGCCAGGCCCAGGCCAGTACCTTTTCGTTTGTCAGTGTAGAACGGCTTGAATATCCGCGCCAGCTTTTCCGCATCCATGCCTGGCCCGCTGTCGGAAATGGTGATTTCGATAAAATCCTGACTCGCTTGTTTGGTCGTGACGGTGATTTTGCCCTGTTCGCCGACGGCCTGCGCGGCGTTGACGAAGATATTTAAAAACGCGCGATGCATCAGTCCCTTATCAAGAGGAATGGCTGGCAGGCCAGCGGTCAGTCGGCATTCAAGCTCCGTATGCTGCTTGGCCAGTTGCGTTTCGAGAAACATCAGCACTGTTGCCAGCACCGCGCCCACATCCTCCAGCGCCAGTTTTGGTTGCTGCGGACGGGCGAAGTCAAGAAAACTGACCACAATATCGTTGAGGCGCACCGTTTCATCGACGATGATGCGCGCCAGCCGCTCGTTGCCGGGCGCGATTTTTTCAATGCGTTTTTCGAGGATTTCCGCAGTACTGCGCACGATGCCCAACGGGCTTTTGATTTCGTGCGAGACGGTGGCCACCATGGTGCCGAGATGAGCTAAACGCTCGGCTTGATTGAGTTTTTCTTCCAGCCGCAAGCGCTCGCGCGCCCGCTCTTCCATGATGCGTCCGGCGCGGGAGACAATGGCCAGAAGAATGAGAAACAAAATCAATCCGACCAAGGCCGAGGCGATGACGATGCCGCCCTGCAAGCGCAGGATGTTGCGGTATTCCGACGACAAATCTTTGTTGATTTCCATGACCCCCATGATCGGGCCGTCTTCTTCGCCGCTTTCCCGCACTTGTCTGAAGGGCAGAAAGGTGCGCAGCGAGCAGCCGGGACGCTCGCCCCACAACAGATTCAGCATGGTGCCGCGATAGGTTAAAAGCGAATTGCCCTCACCGGCCAGCGCCCGTCGGTATTCATTGTCGCCGGCGTTCTTCACGCCGATTTTTTCTTCCTGGGTGGAATAGGAGATGATGTTGACGCTGGAATCGTACAGGGTCACGGCGTCGATCTTCATGCCGGAAATGATGCCGCGGATGATGCGGTCGAGCGACTCGAATTGTTCTGGATTACTGAGCGCGATGTTGCCGTAGCGCAGGGCTGTTGGCAAAACGAAGCGGCGGAAGACCTGCTGATTGAGGTTTTCGGCCATGAGCAGCGTGTATTCCTCGCTCTGCTTCAGCATGACGCGGCGGGCGTTGGCGGAAATCAGCCACGACAGAGTCAGCGTGAAGGCCAGGATCACCACCAGGCTGGAAAAGGAAAAATACGTCACCAGCTTAAACGGACGCAGACCGGGGTCGAGTTTTTCGCCGTTTTTCGCTTCAGTCATGGCAGACGCCGCAGCGGCGGCAGGTTGCGGGTTGGCAGGGCGCGGTGGTCTTTTCGGCCAGGGCGCGCTCATAGTCGCGTCGGAGGTATTCGTCGTTCAGGCCATGGTCGAGTATCATCCACGGCAACGGCGTGTCAGCGCGACTTCCCTGGCTGGTGAAATCCGCCGTCGTGAGGTCGTGATTTTTCAGCGCCTGCGTCCACGGACGACCGCGCATCGCCATATCGAGAATGGCCGGGGCTAAACGCCTGTCGCCCTTGGCCAGAACCGCCTGCCACAGGGTGTTTTCCGGTTTATCATGATGAAAACTGGTGTTAGCGCATTCCCGAACCGCCTGCCGGAACAGACGCAGGCGGCGGCGCAACTCGGCCACTGCCTCTTTTGGGTCGGGCGAATCGCCGAAGATGTGATATTGAAACGGGGTCCAGGGTTTCGGGACGAAACAATTCACTGACAAAACCAGCTGGCAAACGCGGCCTCGCGCCCGGCCGAGTGGGTCGATTCTCGCCTTGATTTTTCCGATTAAACAGGCCGCTTCGAGAATATCGGCGTCGGTTTCCGTGGGTAAACCGACCATCCAATAGAGTTTCAGCCTGACAATGCCGGCGGCGACCAGGCGTTCGGCGGCGGAGAGCAAATCGTGTTCTGCAAGTCCTTTGTTGATGACGCGGCGCAGCCGTTCTGAGCAGCCGTCTGGGGCGATGGCGACGCTTTTTAAGTCGCTTCGCGCCAGAAGCGTCAACAGCGAATCGTTTAAGGCGTCGGCGCGTAATGAGGAAAAAGACAGGGCGCAGTGTTGGTCGGACAAGGCCGTCGTCACCGCCTCCAGGGTTTCCGGCGCGGTCATTTCCATGCCCAGAAGGCCGACGCGGCCTATGCCCTGTGGTCGCTCGCTGAGGGCTGCAAGAACCGCCGCCGTCGTCCAGCGCCGGGGTGGACGATAGACGAACCCGGCGGCGCAAAAGCGGCAGGCCCGCGAACATCCGCGCCCCATTTCGGTCAGGAATAAATCTGAAAACTCGCAGTTGGGCGTGAGCAAACGCGAAAATCCGGCGCTCGTGAGCGCTTCCGGAAAAGCGCGGCGTATGCGGGCGGGCAGGCCCTCGGCCAGCGCTTGATGGCGCAGGTAGCGGCCATGTTCATAGACTACTTCATAGAGCGTCGGCGGATAACAGCCGGGAAGGGCGCGGGCGACGGCGGTCAGAAACTCCAGACGGCGGCGGGGCGGATGTTCCCACATGTTTCGTAAAGCGGCGAGCAGTTCGGCGGAAATCGCCTCGGCCTCGCCAATCACCAGTAGGTCGGCGAAGGGGGCGACGATCTCCGGGTTGACGGACAGGGCGACGCCGCCGACTATGAGGAGCGGCGCTTCCGCCGAGATTTCCTCCGGACGCTTTGCGGCCAGCGGTTCGACCCCAGCGGCGACCAGCAGGGCGACCAGGGCGGGCAGGTCTTGCTCAAAACTCAGGCAGGCCATGATGAGCGGAAAATCGGTCAGCGGTCGCCCGGATTCGAGCGAACGCGGCGGCGCGGCGCTCCGCGCGTCAACAAAGAAGCGTTCAGCGACGAGGGCCGCGTCCTGATTCAGCAGGTGATAGATGAGCTGCATCCCCAGATTGGCCATGCCGACCGCGTAGTCGCTGGGGTAGATGAGGGCGACGGGCAGTTTGCCCGTCCATTTTTTGTGAATGCCGCCCCTTTCCGCCGCCAGGAGTTCGCGGCGGAGAGGCGGGTGTGGGTGGTTTCTTACGGCCACGAATCAGTTGGCTATTTTTCGGATGAAATTCGGCATCTGCACGTCGTCGCCGTGGTCGATGCTGATGCCGCCGGAGCGGTCTTTCAGCGAGCCGGAGAGGGGACTCCGCTCGTCGCCGAAGTCGGATCCCGGCAAATTCCCGCTGCCCGGCGGCGGCTGGCGCGGTTTGGCGATGAAGATGATCGGCTCAATGACCGGCCCCGGCCCCCTGATCGTCTTCCCATGGCCACTGCCGACGGCGACATTGGTCTGTTCGCCGACGCCGGTGGCGACCACCGAAACGATGACATCCTCGCCCAGCGATTCGTCGTTACTGATACCGAATTTGGTGATCGCCTCTTCGGAGCATTGTTTGGTGATCATCCCCGCCGCTGCCACGAAGTCGTCGTAGGTGATGATCTCGCTGCTGCAACGGAGATGCAGCAACAGACCCTTGGCCCCGTCGATGCGCGAGTCATCCATCAAGGGATTGTCGATGGCCTTCTGCGCCGCCTCCATCACGCGGTTTTCCCCGGAGGCCCGCCCAACGCCGATGACCGCTTTGCCCATTCCCTTCATGGTCGAACTGACATCGTTAAAGTCGAGGCCGCTGTGTTCACCCGGCAGATTGACCATATCGGTAATGGCCTTCACCGCCTGCATCAGGACATCTTTGCCCATCGCGCCGGTGGCCGCCCGGATGCTTTCCTTGCCCTTCTGCGACAGACAGCGATCGTTGGGCAGGGTGATAATGGCGTCGGTGTACTGGCGGAGTTCTTTCCAGCCTTCTTCGGCCAGGCGGCTCTTTAATTTCCCTTCAAAGGAGAAGGGCATTCCCACCACCGCCACAGTCAGAATGCCCATTTCCTGACTGACTCTGGCGATGACCGGCGCGGCGCCGGTGCCGGTGCCGCCACCTAGGCCGGCGGCGATGAACAGCATGTCGCTGCCCCTGAGCAGTTCTTTGATTTCTTCGAGCGACTCTTCGGCGGCCTTGGCCCCCAGATCCGGTTTCATGCCGACGCCCTTGCCCTTGGCCAGGGTCGGCCCCAGCTGCAACGTTGTCTTTACCTTAGCGCCGGTCAAATCTTTTCTATCGGTGTTGGCGGCGATCAGCTCAACGCCCAGCAATTCATTTTCGGCCATCGAGTTGACGGAAAAACAGCCGCGTCCGCCGACGCCTATCACTTTAATTACTGCTCCCACACTGTCATCTTCCGGCCCCGCTTCGCGAAACGCATTCATATTTCCCCCCTTATCCCCATCCGACAGAATCATTTTTTGTCCGCGCCTGACTGTAGCATATGCTCCAAGCGTCTGAAATATTTATCACTTGCCAAACAGCTTTTTCCCGAACCAAGCGGTGATGCCCGACCACCAGCCTTCCCCTTCCCAATCGGAGCCAAAATCGCCGAGATTTTTCTGGGCGTGGCGGATAAGCCCGGCGGCGGCGGCAAAGCGCGCGCCATTGATCTTTTCGGCCTCGCGCCCGGCGAAACCGGTCGGATAGCCGCGTCGCACCCGCAAACCGAAAATGGTTTCCGCTAGTGGCGTCAGGGCCTCCAGCTCGGCGCCGCCGCCGGTGAGCACGATTCCGGATTTGATTTTGCTCTTGACGCCGATTTTCATCAGGTCTTCGTTGATGACCTCAAACAACTCCCGCATCCGCGCCTCCAGCATCACGGCCATCACCGAGCGCGGCACTTTGCCGCCATCGTCGTCGCCCTGAGCCGGAATGGCGATGTACTCGTTATCTTTGAAGATCGCCGGGTCGGCGGCGCCGAAGTTATTCTTCAGATCTTCGGCGACGCTCATCGGCGTGTGCCATTCGCTGGCCAGCATTTCGGTCAGGTCGTGGCCGCCGTAGGCGATCTCACGGATATGTTGAAGGGTATGATTATGATAGACGGCGACGCCGGTGGTGCCGCCGCCGATGTCGATGAGGACGACGCCCATTTCTCGCTCCTCATCTTTCAGAACCGCCTCCGCCGCCGCGATCGATTCCATCACCACGTTGTCGTAGGGCACACTCAATTCGGCGTTTTTGCAGCAGGTGACGAGATTGTTCAGATCGCCGCGGGCGGCGGTCACGATGTACATGGTGGTTGACAGGCGCACTCCCGACATGCCGCGTGGGTCTTTGATGCCGGTATTGTCATCGACTGAAAATTCCTGCGGCTCGGAAAAGATCAGAACATGGTCGTTCGGCAGTTTGGTTTCCCTGGCGAAATCCTCGACTTTGACGACATCCTGTTCGGTAATGGTTTTGTCGCGCAGCAAAATGATTCCCGGACTGACAAATCCTTTGATGTGACTGCCGGAAATTGAGACGAAGATCGGACAGTTCGCTTTGCGAATATCTTTCCCGGCCGGGTCTTCCGCTTTGGCGACGGCTTGTCTGATGAAGTTCGCCGTCTCTTCGATGCTGACGACCACGCCTTTGCGGATGCCCCTGGAAGCGACGAAACCGGTGCCGATAATTTCGATGCGGTCGGGTCTGATTTCGGCGATGACGCAGCAGACTTTGGTGGTGCCGACATCAATGCCGACGACGATTTCGCCCTCTTTTTCCGCATCGTCCACCGCCGTTTCGTGGACAATCGGCACGGCCGCGTCGCGTTCATCCCGCTCTTCCGTCGGCTGGAATTCCCAATCCTTACCCTGCATGGCTGTCTCCCCGCTGCGTGTCTTTGCTGATTTTCCTGATGAGCCGTATGCGCTCTTCGCCGTAATAGCTCAATTCTATCGCCACTATGTCCGTGATATTCACATTTTTCATGCTACCGTACAATTTTTCCAAGGTGTCGGCGAGATAGCGGAACTGTTTTTCGGTATCCTTGCCGAGAAAAATTGGGAACGGATAATCAACGAGAAAGAGAACCAGTTTTTTCTCCGGTGTCACGAGAATTTCCGAGATGGCGGGCGTTGTCAGGTACAAATTGGTTTGTTTGGCGTCTTTTGTGACCCGCGCCGCCTTCTTCAGCAGTCCCATGATGGTCGCGAGGGCCTCCTGCCGCTCTGCGGTATTGGGTAAAAAATCGAGACCGGAAATCACAGGATAATCGGCGTCCTGGCCGACCTTCATCGGCAGAAAACCGTCGCCCTTGCCATCGGCGTACCACAGCACCGGCCCGCCGTCGCTTTGGCGATTGACCAGGGCCATTGGGTGGTTTTCCGTGACCGTGATGTCCACCGCCATGTCGAGCCAATCGCGGCTGATGGTCACGTCACTAATCCATGGATCGGCGAGGATGCGGCGAATGGCCCCATCCTTGTCAATGGTCAGCATCGAGGCGCGGTTTTCTATGATGCCGGATAGGTCTCTGATGCGCTTCGGTTCGACGACGCTGACGCCGTGGATGCGCAGGGCTGACACGCGGACGCAGGAAAGAGAAGTCAGAGAATCCCAGAAAAAACGCGGGCCGCTCAGCCCTATCAAGACGATAACGCAGGCGGAGGCAAAAAAAATCGTCAGCATTCTCATGGTCTTGGCGCGTCGTCGTTCGGTTTCGATTGGCGACGAGGCAAATCCTGACCGCCCCAGATGTCGCCGCGCTTTGTTCCGGCGCGGCGACAGGCCTTCGCCCAGGCGCTGACGCAATCGCCCGAACGGCCGCCACAATGAGGAAGAGGCCGCGCCGCCGCGCTGCCTTCGTCCCAACGTCGCTGTCCGTGGCCGCTTCGCGTGGTTTTTGTCGCCCAAACCGGTCACCATGTTTCCACCTCTTGTTCAAGCTGGACGCCGTGTCGGTTGAAGACTTCCCGCCGCACCAGTCGCGCCAGTTCGCGCATATCGGCGGCGGTGGCCGCGCCGATATTGACGAAGAAATTGGCGTGCGCGGGCGAAACCATGGCGTCGCCGACCCGCAATCCCTTCAGACCGCAGGCGTCGATCAGACGCCCGGCGCTGTCGCCCGGCGGATTTTTGAAAAAAGAACCGGCGCTGGCCGCCGCCTTGGGTTGCCGCTCGCCTCGCTGTCCACGGTACCAATCCATGCGGGCGGCGATGGCTTGCGGTTCGTCCGGACGCAATGTGAAGCGGGCGGCGACAATCACCGCGCGGCCACGCCATTGGTCCGCGTCCAGCCAGGCGCGGTAGGCAAAGCGCGATGCTTGCGCCGATACAATGATCGGGCCGTCGGTGCCGCGCAATTCTATTTCTGTCAGGCAATCGGCGATTTGGCAGCCGTTGGCCCCGGCGTTCATCCGGACCGCGCCGCCGACGCCTCCGGGGATGCTGGCGGCGAATTCCAGACCGGCTAAGCCCTTTTCCCGACAGAAATGGCTGAGGGCGGGCAGGGCGCAGGCGGCTCCGGCCCGGATGAGCCGCTCGTCGATTTGTTCCAGACGGCGGAAATCCTGGCCTAAAATGATAGTTATACCGGCCAGACCGTCATCGTCGATTAACAGGTTGCTGCCCTTGCCAAGAACTCGCCATGGCCAGGCGTGTTCAGCGGCGAGGGTTAAGAGCGCGGCAAGCTCAGAACAATCGACCACCGTGACCAGCGCTTCCGCCGGGCCGCCGATGCCCAGGCTGGTGTGGCTGGCCAAAGGCGCATCCCAGGCCACGGGTAGCGTCAGCGCGGCTCGCAGTTTGCGTCGCGCCTCTTCGGAGAGGACAGGCTTCATGCTGTTCGCTCCGTTTCAGCGGCCAATAGTTGCAGCAGTTCTTCGCCGACTTTGACGATATTGCCCGCGCCCAGGGTCAAGGCCAGATCGTTTTCCTTCAGCATTGGCAGCGCCGCCGCCGCCATATCTTCGACCCGCTCAATGAAATGGGCGTGTTTGTGGCCGTGGCGTAAAATTTCCGCCAGCAGCTCGGCGCCGGAAACGCCCGGCAACGGTTTTTCACCCGCCGCGTAAATCTCGGTCATGAGCAAGACATCGGCCTGGTGAAAGCAGGTGCGGAATTCCTGGGCCAGCGCCCGTGTGCGGCTGTAGCGATGCGGTTGGAACAACGTCACCAAACGTTTGTTGGGCCAGGCGGTTTTGATCGCGGCCAAGGTCGCGCGGATTTCCGTCGGGTGGTGGCCATAATCATCGACGACCGTGATGCCGCCCAGTTCACCTTTTTTCTGCATCCGCCGCTGCACGCCGGGAAAACCGCGCAGCGCCTGGCTGGTGACGGCGAAGGAAATATCCAATTCCTCGCCGAGCGCTACCGTCGCCAGGGCGTTATAAATATTGTGCCGACCCGGCGGCGCGACATCAATTGATCCCAAAAAACGCTCGCCGCGGTAGACATCGGCGAAAACGCGGCCATCTTTGAAGCGGATATTTTCGCCATGGTAATCGGCTTGGGCAGTCAGGCCGTAGGTGATGACCCGCCGGTCGATTTCCGGCAGAATATCGGCGATGTTTTTGTCATCGAGACAGAGAATCGCCGCGCCGTAAAACGGAATTTTGCCGACGAATTGCTTAAATGTCTCCTTAATATGCTCAATGTCGCGATAATAATCGAGATGCTCCAGGTCGATATTGGTGACGACTTCTAAAACCGGCGAAAGTTTAAGAAACGAGCCGTCGCTTTCGTCGGCCTCGGCGACGAGAAATTCGCCCGCGCCCAGCCTGGCGTTGCCGCCTAAGCTGTCAACGCGGCCACCGATAACGATGGTTGGGTCAAGCCCGGCCTGCGACAGAAGCCAGGCGACCATCGAAGTGGTCGTGGTCTTGCCGTGCGAGCCGGCGATGGCGATGCCGAATTTCTTCAGCCGCATCAATTCCGCAAGCATTTCAGCGCGTTGCACCACGGGAATGCGCCGCGCCCGCGCCGCCAGCACCTCCGGATTGTCTTGGTCTATCGCCGAAGACGTGACCACCACATCGGCTTCACCGATATTTTCCGCCCCATGCCCCTGCTGGATGACGCCACCCACAGCCCGCAGGTGTTCGGTGATGGCGCTCATGTGCAGATCGGAGCCGGAGACGCTGTAGCCAAGATTCAAAAGCAACTCGGCGATGCCGCTCATGCCGATGCCGCCGACGCCAACAAAATGAATTTTTTTCGATTTGCGATACATAATTTTGTGGTTGTTTAGTTGGCCGGTTCTTAATAAAGATCAACGGACAGCCGAATGCCTATGCGGGCCGACTCGTCTTTCATCTCCCCGCCGTCTTCAGGCAGACATCGACCATCGCCTGGGCGGCGTCCGGGCGGGCCAGGCCGCGCATCGAGCGGGCCATGGCCCAGAGCCGGGCCGCGTCGCCGGACAAGGTCAGGATGTGGCGGGCCAGAATCGGGCCGGTTAGCTCATCCTGCTTGAACACCCAGGCACCGCCGCCCTGGGCGTAATGGTTGGCGTTACGCTCCTGATGATTGTCAGCAGCAAAGGGGAAGGGGACGAGGATCGCTGGCAGTCCCAGGGCCGATAATTCGGCCAAGGTGGTGGCTCCGGCCCGCGACAGGCAAAAATCTGCCTGGCGATAAACAGCCGCCATATCGGTGAAAAAGGCGGATACTTCCGCGTCGATGCCCGCTTCGGCATAGCGTTTTCTGACCGTCGCCTCATCGGGGCCGCCGGTCTGATGAATCAGGCGAATGGCCGAGAGACCATCGCGATTGCCGCAAAACGCCTCGACGACCAGTTGGTTCAGAACGTGCGCGCCCTGACTGCCGCCGAGCACCAGAAGCGTTGGCCGGGACGGCGCGGCGGCGGTTTCGGATTTGGATTTCTCTTCAGCCAAAAGGGTAATGGATTCGCGCAAAGGATTGCCGGTAAAAAGACATTTTTTCTCTGGAAAATAATCGGCGCTTTCCGGCAGCGACAGGCAAATCCGTGTCACGATCCGCCCCAGCAGGCGGTTGGCCATGCCGGGCACGGAATTTTGCTCATGGATGATGGTAGGCACGCCGAGCAGTTTGGCCGCCACCAGCGTCGGGCCGGTGACATAGCCGCCCACGCCCAGGGCCACGTCGGGACGGAAACGGCGGATATGAGCCAGGGCCTGGCGCACCGCCTTGGGCACGGCGTACATCGCTTTGCATTTGTCGGTAAAATTGCCGCCCTTGAAACCAAAACTCTCAATTGCCGCGCCCGCGAAACCATGCGAGGCCAGGCCCAATGTGTCGATTTTGCGCCCGGCGCCGAGGAAAAAAATTTCACTGTCTGGCGCCCGACGGCGCAGTTCCTGGGCGGCGGCAATCGCCGGAAAGAGGTGGCCGCCGGTGCCGCCGCCACTGATCAGAAGTTTGAAGGCGGTCATCGTGTTCCTCCGGGTAGGGCCTGAACCGCCGCCGCGAATCGCTGGCCGCGTTCGGCGTAATCTTTGAACATGTCGAAGCTGGAGCAGGCCGGCGACAACAGCACGGTGTCGCCCGGTTCGGCCAGCGCGGCGGCGATGCGCGTCGCTTCACCCATATCGCCCGCTATTGTTATCGGCGCAAAGCCGGTGAGCGCTTCGGCGAGGAGCGGCGCGGCCTCGCCTATCAAAATAAGATGGCGGCAATGGGCGGCGACCGCCTCACGCAGCAGGCGGTAATCCTCACCCTTATGGCGGCCACCAGCGATCAGCGCCACGCGCCCCGGCGTTTGCCTGAGAGCGGCGATCACCGCGCCGGTATTGGTGCCTTTGGAATCATCGACATAGCGCACGCCGTTCAGCCGCCGCACCAGTTGCAGGCGATGCGGTAGCGGCGTAAAGGCGCGAAGCGTCGTAAGGATTGTCTCCGCTTCGATGCCAAAAGCTCTGGTCGCGCCGATAGCCGCCGCGCCGTTACTGAGGCCGATGGGGAAATCGAGGGCTGAGCCGCTTAGGTCGTAGACTTCTTCGCGACCGCGCTGGCTGTATCGCACCATATGCGGTTGCAAAATTACCTGACAATTTTGATTGTCTGTCTGCGAGCCGTAGCCGACCAGGCGGCTTGGTATCGCGGCGGTCAGGCTGGCGGCCACCGGATCATCGAGACAAATCACCGCCGTATCGTCTTTTTTCTGCCGGGCGAACAGGCGCATCTTGGCGGCGGCGTATTCGGCCATATCGGCGTGCAGGTCGAAATGATCCGGCGTGATATTCAGTAAGACGCCTATCTGAGGCGCGAAGTCTCCGGCCAGTTGCAGCTGAAAACTGGATAATTCCAGGACAATGACATCGACCCGCTGGCCCGCCAGGATATGGCGTAAAAGCGGCGTGCCGATATTGCCGCCGACAAAGACCTTTTTGCCCGCCGCTGTCAGGATTTCACCTATCAAGGTTGTTACGGTTGTTTTGCCGTTGGTGCCGGTGACGGCGACAACCGGCGCGGCCAGAAGCGGCGCGGCCAGGGCCAATTCGCCATAACAGGGAACACCCCTGTTGCGCAGCGTTTTCATAGCTGATTGATGCAACGATACGCCGGGGCTGATGATGGCCGCGTCGATGTTCGCGAGAAATTGGTCGGTGTGCCTGCCAGCCTCCCAGGGCAGGCCCAAGGCGTCAAGCCTCGCTCCATGCCGCGCCGCGAATTTCGCCTGATCGCCACTGTCGGAAACCCGGACCGACGCTCCCGCAGCCAGGGCGAACTCCATGGCCGCCTGGCCAGACAGGCCAAAGCCCAACACCGCCACCCGCATATTTGGTTGAATCAGGCCGCCTTGCATCATTTCACCTGAGTTTTAGGGTGGCGATGGCGATGATGCCCAAAACCACCGAAACAATCCAAAAACGCACCACCACTTTTTGTTCATGCCAGCCCTGTTTTTCAAAGTGATGATGAAAAGGGGCCATGAGAAAAATCCGCTTGCCGTGCGTCGCTTTGAAATAGCCGACCTGTATGATGACGGAAATCGCCTCCATGACAAAGACGCCGCCGACAATCGCCAAGAGAAATTCCTGTTTGATGATGATGGCGATGGAGCCGACCGCGCCGCCCAGGGCCAACGAGCCGACATCGCCCATGAATATCTGCGCTGGATAGGCATTGAACCAGAGAAAGCCCAGGCAACCGCCAAACAGGGCGGCGCAGAAAATCGCCAACTCGCCGGCGCCGACGATATAGGGAATGTCGAGGTAGTCGGCCAACACCACATGTCCGGCCAGATAGGCGAAGACGACATACACGGCGGCGGTGATCATCGACGGACCGACGGCCAGGCCGTCAAGACCATCGGTGAGGTTGACGGCGTTCGAGGCGCCGACAATGACCAGAACCGCGAAGGGAAGATAAAACCAACCGAGATCCGGATGCCAATTCTTAAGAAACGGCAGACTCAATTGGCTGGAATATTGCGGATCGCAGAACAGATAGAGCGCCACCACCGCCGCGCCGATCACCTGCAAAACGAGCTTGCCGCGCGGGCTTAATCCCTTGCAGTTTTTCTTCGCGATTTTGCGGTAATCGTCGATGCCGCCGATGAACCCGTAGAAGAGGGTGACAGCCAAAACCAGCCAGACCAGAAGATTGTCGAGTCGCGCCCATAAAAGCGTCGAAGCGCTGAGCGCCGCCAGCATCAGAAGCCCGCCCATGGTTGGCACGCCCTGTTTTTTCAGATGGCTGGCCGGGCCGTCGTCGCGCACCTGCTGGCCGAATTTCAGGCGGCGCATCAGGGCGATAAAACGCGGTCCGCACAAAAACATAATAATAAAGGCTGTCACCGCCGCGCCGACGCTGCGGAAGGTGATGTAGCGAAAAACGTTGAACCCGGAAAATTCGTTCTGCAATAAAGTGAGCCAATACAGCATGATTATTCTCTACCGTTTACTTGTTTGTGGTGTTTACTAAGGCTTCAACCACTGTTTCCATGCGCATTCCGCGCGAACCTTTCACGAGAATCACATCGCTCTGGGTTAAATCTCCAGCTTCAATCAGACGCTCGACCCAGGCGACCAACTCGTTTTTGTCGGCGAAGGCGCGGGTCGAGGCGGGCGGCATCCCGGCCTGCGCCGCCGCTGTTGCAAGATGCGCCGCCGCCGCGCCGACCGCCGCGAGGAACGAAATGCCCAATTCCGCCGCCTCTTTTCCTAATTGTTCATGCAAGGCCGCGCTTTTTTCGCCCAATTCGAGCATGTCGCCGAGAATCGCCAGGCTTTTTTTACCCGCCGCCTGGTTGCGCAAAGTGGCCAGCGCCGCCGCCATCGAGGCCGGATTGGCGTTGTAGCTGTCGTTGATGAGTTTTACGCCATGCCGCGTCCAGCCGACATTCATCCGTTTGTCCACCGCTTGTAAGGCGGCGAGACCCTGGGCGATGGTTTCCAGCCGGATTGCGGCGGCCACGGCGCAGGCGCAGGCGGCCAGGGCGCATTCGACCTGGTGGCGGCCAATCAGCGGCAGGGTGATGGGCGCGGCCATCGCGCTCTGGCGCAGCCTGAAGGTGATATGGTCTTCTTTCTCACAAATATCTTCCGCCCAAAGATGCGCCTGCGGGCAAGCGGTTTTCCCCTGCGCCGAAAAGATGATTTGCCGTTGCCGGTATCGTTCGGCCATGGCCATGATGCGCGGGTCGTCGCCATTTATGATGAGCGTCGCTTTGTCGCCTGCTTCGGCGAACAGTTCTTCTTTGGCGCGGGCGACCCCTTCGATGTCGCCAAGGCCCTCAAGGTGCACGCCACGCACATTGGTGATGCAGCAAATATCGGGATTGGCGGTTCGCGCCATGCGGGCGATTTCGTCGGGGACATTCATCCCCATTTCCAGCGCGGCGGCGCGGTGGCGCGGGCTGATGCGCAACAGGGTCAGCGGCAGACCAATCAGATTATTCAGGTTGCCAATGGTTGCCAAAACGCGGTCGGCGGGATGGTCTGGCCCCTCCGGATAATGGGCGCGGAGAATGGCCGCGAGCATTTCCTTGGTGGTCGTTTTGCCGCAACTTCCGGTTATGGCGAAGACTGTCGGCTGGCCGATTTCGGCCATTATACGACGGCGAAAGGCGGCCAGGTCGTGCAGGGCGATGCGGGTATCGGCCACTTCAATACAGGGTATATCAATGTCAGGTATTTTTCTGCCGCGTTCGATAATCAGGCAGCCTGCTCCCGCCTTTCGCGCCTTTTCCTGAAAATCGTGGCCATCGAACCTGTCGCCTTTCAGGGCCAGAAAGACATTGTCCGCCGCCAGCGAGCGGCTATCGGTGCAAATCGTTGCCGCAGCGGCCAAGCGGTTTTCGCTTCGGCCCGCTTCGAGTCTGCCGTCGGTGGCCGCCACCAGATCGGCGAAACGCCAGGCGGCCAGCGCCGTTAGCGCCTCCAGGCAATCATCAAAAAAGATTTTTCCATGTTGTCCTTGCTGGTATTGCTCATGGCCTTTGCCGAGAATGGCCACGATGTCGCCCGCGCGCGCCGCCTGAATCGCCAGCGAAATCGCCCGCGAGCGGTCGCCGATATTGACAAAGCCTTTGTCGCTGGAATTGAGCAGCCAATCCGTGTCGCGTTCAGGCAGGCGGCTGGCCTCGAGGCCAGATTCGATTTCCTGGCGGATTGTTTCCGGATTTTCACTGCGCGGGTTGTCATCGGTCACAAGCAAAATATCGGCCAGCGCCGCCGCTGCCCGGCCCATCAACGGGCGCTTGGTTTTGTCGCGGTCGCCGCCGCATCCGAGAACGCAAAATAGACGCTTATGCGGCAAGGCTCGCATCGTGGTCAGGACTTTCCGCACCGCGTCGGGTGTGTGGGCGTAATCGACAAAAACCGTGGGCCGCGATGCCGCCAGCTTGGTGATTTCCAGCCGCTGCAAACGGCCCGGAGCGCCGGAGGCTTGGGCCAGGCCATCCTGAAGCGCGGCAATATCCAGGCCGGAGGCGAGCAGCAAAGCCGCCGCCGTCAGCAAATTTTCGCCGTTGAAGCCGCCAACCAATGGACTGGTCAGGTTGAATCGACCGAAACGGCCAGCCAACTGAAGACGACTGCCGCTGATGTCGCTATTTATTGAAGTCAGGTAAAGGCCGTTTTCCGCGCTTTGTCGCCCCAGGCCGCAACGGATATGCTTGATACCTTCTTTGTGGCAATAATCGGCCAGGTTATAAGACCAGTCACTTTGAGCTTCGGCGGGGAAATTGATGATCGCGACGCCGTTTTTTTTCAGATGCTGGCGAAAGAGCAGGCGTTTGGCGGCGAAATATGCGGCCATATCGGCGTGATAGTCGAGATGATCCTGGCTGAGGTTGGTGAAGGCCGCGAAATCGAAGCGCAAATCGCCGAGCCGCCGCTGGTTCAGGGCGTGCGAGGACACCTCCATGATCACCGTTTTTACCCCGGCGTCGGCCATGCGCCGCAACAAGCTTTGTAAAACCAGGGCGTCCGGCGTGGTGTTCGGCGCGGGCGCGATGACGGTTTCGTGGTTTTTCCCGACATAGCGATAATTGATGGTGCCGATGACGCCGACCGTTTGGCCGACCGCGCGGAGGCATTGCTCAAGCAGATAGCTGACCGTGGTTTTGCCGTTGGTGCCGGTGACGGCGAATAGTCTGAGCGCTTCCGCCGGACGACCGTGGTAATTCGCGGCCATCAGGGCGTAGGCGAGGCGCGAATCGGCCACTTCGATGAGCGGCCCGCGCCAGTCGGACAAGGCTTCCGGCGACCATAATCCGCTCTGAACCACCAAGGCATTGGCCCCGGTCTCGATTGCCTGGCCCAGAAAACGGTGGCCGTCAGCCTTTTCACCCCGCATGGCGACAAAGACATCACCGGGACGAACCTGTCGCGAATCAGCGGTCAGGCCACGCACGGCGACATCGACGGGCGTCGGCGCGGCGACGCCGGACAAAAGTTCAACAAGATTCATGGCGTGGCGGACGGCATCGGTCATGGCGTCTTCTGGCCCTCGGACTTGATTTGCTCTCGTATCTTGTCAAGCAAAGGATTGTTCCGCTGCTTGGCGCTGGGCTGTTTTCCGGTCTTTGGCGGCGCGAGGGGCGGCGGCGCGTTTTCGGCTTCGGTCCGGTTGCGCGCTTTGATTTTCTCTATCGTTATGCCGACGGCGTCGCGCAAAAACAGCCGACAAACCGAGTCAGTTTTGATGGGCTTGCCGACGGCGGGGTCTTGTCGCAGCACTTCGCCGCTGCCGCTGATTTCAATGCGACAGGGCGCGCCGTTCAGAAGGCGCAGGCCACGGCGCAGGCTCATCCCAACCATATCGGGCATCAACCATTCTTTGGTCGGCGCATGGTCTTCCTTCGGATTGCCACTGTTTAAAATGCCCCGCCGCCAGCGGTCGCGGCTGGTCGAATAAGCGCCGGAACTGTCGGCGCGGGCGGCGGCATAGCCGCGCAAACCGCGTCCGACCTCGACAAACATCAACACCCGTTCCAGGATGGCGTCGATTTCCGCCATGTCATCCGCCTTTGTTCGCTCATCCTGGGTTGGAACGCCGAAACCGGATTTACGCGCCGTAATCAAAAGGACATATTGCGGATCTTTTTCCGGCACCGCCGCCATGTACAGTTGATGCCGCATCGGGCCGACGTTTTCACCGTCGCTGACCCGGCAATCAATCTGATCATAAAAAATCGGCGCGCCGCCCGCCTCTGTCCGCCCAGGCGCGGCCATCGCCGTGAACATCCGCATCGCCTCTTTGGCCACGAACTCCGGCGCCGCTTCTGGCGCATTTTCCTGGTCATCGGTCAAATCGACGATGACGCGCTTTTCTTTGTCGCGGTCGTTTGGATTAAGGGCGGCGGCCACGGCAAAGGGTTGCAACGATTCGCCGTCGGCGGCGAGAATGCCGATTCCGGTCAGGAGGCGTAGCGGCGACAGCGCTTGTGGCGTGCTGCCGAAGTCACGCCCGGCGAACGATGGGCAGTCGAAATATTTTTCCTCGCCGCGACCGGGCATTTCCTGATTGGCGAAGTCGGGCCGTGTCTGATCGCTGAATTTCAGTTTGTTCCACAACAGCAGCTCGTTGCCGAGGTCGGCGCGTTCGGCGTTGATCGCCCAGGGCAGGATGGCCTTGCCGTTCTCGAAGCCGCTTTGCAGGATTGCCGCATCGCGCAGAAAGAGACGGAACTTGGCCGGAAGCGGCGCGGCCTGGGTGATGATGCCGTCCAGATCGTCCGGTTCGTACTGTCTGTATATGTTTGGGTTCATCGCTGGCCACTGCGCCGCCGCTAGCATCTGGCCCTGATCCAGGTCCATGATATAAGCGCCGACCCGTGTCCGCCGGTCGTTGCCGCTGATTGTTTTAACCAGGGTTTCGATCAGGTCCTGAATTTTCAAATCCAGGGTCAGCATCACGTCAGGCAAAGGCCCGGATGGAATCCCGGCCTTTTGCAGGCGACCAGCGAATTGGAGCGGCACGCGGTCATAGGCGTATTCCGCCCCGGAAAGCCCGACGCCGTTTTCGGCGTAGCCAATCAGATGCCCGGCCACCGCTTCCTGGGGGTACGAGCGCACCGGCTTGCGGATGATGGAAATACCTCGCATATTCATGGTGGTGATTCGCTCTTCCTGGTCGCGGCTAATACCGGATGCGAGGATAGAGCGGGAGGCTTCCTTCATTTTTTTCAGCAATTCTTCCCGCGATTGCTCCACAACGGGGGCCAGCCGGGCGGCGGTTTCCTCAAAGGAGACGATTTCCCTGGCTCTGGATTGCACAGAAACCAACTGGCGGCTGACCGCCAGCTCGGCGAAATTGCGATCATATATCGTGCCGCGCCGCTGCTCCTCCGGCTTGTCCGAATGCCCGATGACGCGCTGGACCGCGCCAATCCAGGCAATGATCGGCTTGTGGAGAACATAAACCGCGAATATGCCCAGAAACAGAAACAGCGACGCCGCGAGCATACGCCGCAGCCGTCGCCATAAATCTTGTCTTTCGCCACCGCCGCGAGCGGGTGGCCTTTTTCTTCTTCCGCGCTTGATCCCAGCCATAAGTTCCCGCCACATCGCCGGGACATCCCAGCGCGCCGACCCACCCGGCGCTTAGTTCATTTTAATCAACTGATCCGGTTTTCCCTCGTCCAGACCGAGACTATCCTTGTTTTGGCGGATGATCATGTTTAGCTCGCCGCGCGCCTTGGTGTACTCGTCTTGCAGTTTCTGTTGTGTCGCCAGCGTTTGCCGACCCTCTTCAGCGTAGGATCGTTGCAGCGCATTGCAAAGAATCAGGCAACCCACCGCGACCATCGCGAAGCCCATCAGCATTTTGCAGGCGACGCGGCTAAAACTGGTGTTCAGGCGCTCCAGGAGACAGCGGCCGTTGTCGGCCAGCCGCGCCGCGAAAGAGCGACGGCGGCGCGAGCCGACATATGTCCGACGGCGCGTATACAGGGCCTGTTCCAGCTGTTGTCGCATACGGGCGAAGAGGGAAGCGCGGCGGGAGGAGAACGAGTACCTTCTGTGGCGTGAGCTGTTCATGGCATTGACCTTGCTGTTCAAATTTTTTCCGCGACACGCAGTCTGGCGCTTCGCGCCCGTGGATTACGGGCGATTTCCTCATCCCCGGCGCACATGGGACGCTTTATTTTTTCTGCCAGGCTTTGGTTGGTCTTCAAGGCGCGTTTGACCAGACCGTCTTCCAGCGAGTGAAAGGCGATCACCGCCAGCCTGCCGCCCGGATTTAGCAAAGCCGGGGCGTCGGCGAGAAAGCTGGCCAGATTTTCCAACTCGCCGTTGACGGCGATGCGCAGCGCCTGAAACACCTTCGTCGCCACATGAATCTTCGGCGGATGAAAACGTCTGGGGATCGCCCGCGCCACCAGTTCGGCCAATTGACGACTGCTCTGAACCGGCGTCTTCTTTCTGGTTTCGACAAGGATTTCGGCAATCCGCCGCGCCTGCCGTTCTTCGCCGTAATAAAAAAAAATATCGGCCAGCTCGTTTTCCGTGGCGCTCGCCAGCAGGGCCGCCGCAGTTTGCCCGCGACGGGTGTCCATGCGCATGTCGAGCGGCTCATCTCGCTGGAAACTGAAGCCGCGACCACCGTGCTCAAGCTGTAACGATGACATGCCAATATCAACCAGAATGCCATCGACGCCGCTGACGCCAAGTTCGGCGAGGGCCACGGCTATTTCGGCAAAATTGCGGCGCATGATCGTGAGCCGTTCGCCAAAATATGCAAGACGCTCCCGCGCCCGCCGCAAGGCTTCCGCATCCCAATCAAAGGCGATCAAACGACCGTCGGGTGACGACCGCCGCAGAATTTCCTCGCTGTGGCCGCCCAGGCCCAGAGTGCCATCGACATACAAACCGCCCGCTCGCGGCGCCAGCGCGGCCATGGCCTCGTTCAGCAAAACCGAGACGTGCGCAGCCTCGGTTTGAGTGGCCATTTACAACACTCCGAGGGCGGCGCGGATATCATCGTTTTTCCCGGTGATGGCCGCCAAGCGCTCGCGCCCGGCATCCCAATTCTCTTTGCCCCAGAGTTCAAAAAATTTCCCCAGCCCGACCAGCACAATGTCTTTTCTGATGCTGACTTGCTCGCGTCTCTGCTGCGGCAGAAGAATCCGGCCTTGCTTGTCGATCTGGCATTCTATGACTTCATAGATGCGCGCTTTGATTTTTTCTAACTGCCGTGACAGCTTGATGAATTCCGTATCGTCGCCATCCTCGTCGGAGATGGAGTCGAGGCGCTCTGACAGCGTCGCCCATTTGTCTTCCAGCTCAGTCTCCATCTCTTCCCAATCGGCCAGAGGATAGACGCGCAAATGGTCACGTCCCCAGATGGAAATCATAAGAGTTTCGGAATCATAGAAGCGAAGCTGCTCTCTGAATCGGCTGGGCAGATTGAGGCGTCCTTTGTCGTCCAGGCAATGCTCTGACCTTTCTCGAAAACGCGCTTTAGCCACGGTCGCCGCCTTATCCATTTCGCCCCACTTGGCCCCACAACACCCCACTTTTCCCCACTGAGTTGTCTTTTACTCCGATACATAGCGCCTCGTCAAGGGGCGATACACGGAACTTCAGTGACTTGGAAATAAATGGTTTATCAACAGGCAACTATATGTTGTGTCTGTGAACGATGGAAAATACAACCTGAAGCGGCCAGCGGATGAACAGGGGCGGGAAAAACGCTTTAAGGGGACGCGAATGGACAAGCATTCGGTCAAAAGGGTGGCGCGGGCGCTTTTGCGGAGTCGCCCGCGCCGATCTTTTTGGAAAATCAGGTTCCGGACAAGGATTGGTAATCAGTTGCGGCGGTAAAGCTGTGCTCATCGTCGGGGTAATGGCCGCTACGCACTTCTCGCACATATTGACTCGCGGCATCACGCATCAGCGGCGCGAGATTGGCGTAGCGTTTGACAAATTTTGGCGCGAATTTTTCGTAGAGGCCAAACATATCGCTGCACACGAGAACCTGGCCGTCGCAGCCATTCCCCGCGCCAATGCCGATAATTGGCGGCTTTATCTGGTTAGACAGAATCGCGGCCAGCTCTTTCGGCACACATTCAAGCGTAATGGCGAACACCCCGGCATCCTGGAGGGCGCGGGCGCTGGCCAGCAACTTTTCCGCTGCGGGCAGGTCACGTCCCTGCACCCGATAACCGCCGAGAAGCGACGCGGTTTGTGGTGTCAGGCCAATATGCCCCATCACTGGCACGCCCGCCGTGGTCATGCGCTCGACCAGTGGCGCGACCTCAGCGCCGCCTTCCAGTTTCACGGCATCGCAACCGCTTTCTTTCATTAATAAAATGGCATTGGCCACCGCCTGGCGGTGGCCGCATTGATACGAACCAAAAGGCATATCGGTGACAACAAAAGCCTCTGGCGCGCCACGCCGCACCGCCGCCGAATGGTGTAGCATCTGCGCCATCGTCACTGGCACGGTCGAATCATAACCGAGCACCACGTTGCCCAGAGAATCGCCGACCAAAAGAATATCGACGCCGCTTTCATGGAGCAGCCGCGCCATTGGCGCGTCGTAAGCGGTTAGAACCACAATTTTTTCCCCCGCTTCTTTCATCCGTCGCCAATCGGCTATCGTTTTCGCCATGATGTTCCTCCCTAAAATATTGCATCAGAATGGGTGCCGCCTCTCAGGTTTTGCGAGACGCTCGGCGGCGAGGTCAATCGCTGTTCCAGCGCCTTTATGACTTCATCGAGGGAAATATCGGCCAGGTCGCGGCGTTCTAGCCATTGAAAGGCGGCCGTATACTGGATGCCGGAACGGCTTGCTGGCGCGTGCCCGCCAAACAAGGCAAGTCCTGGGCGTCCCAGGCGAGCCGCCAGATAAGTTGGCCCGGTATCATTGCCGATGACCAGAGCCGCCTGTGTGAGCGCTCCGGCCAGCTCAAAAATATCCAGAGCCTTGCCATCTTTGGTCAGCGGGATGCCGATTGTTTCCTGACGCGATTGCATTTCGTCAGGCCCCGGCGCAGTCGCCACTTGCCAGCCTCGCCGCGTCAGCTCCCGCGCCAGACGAGGGAAATGCGGCCAGCGTTTTTCCGGATGCTCCGGCGAACATCCAGGGAAAAGCAAGGCGAAACCTGGACGCAAGCCGCGCGCGTTCATAATCCGTTCGATAACAGGTGGCGCGGCGGTGATCCATGAGACATCACCTGTCATAGCGCAAGGGGTTTCGAGACCAGCCAAAAACAGAGAACGCTGTATATGCTCAAGAAAACAAGAACCATCAAAATGATCAATTTGCCAGCGGCAACCGTGGGCGTCGCCGCACCAGTCAACGCGGGGAAAAAGCCAGCGGCAATAGAAACGGGTGCGTCCAACCTGTTGCAGGTCGTACACGCGGTCAATGTGCGGCAGACTCCGTAAACGGCGGCGCAGATTCAGCATTTTATCCAACCGGAAACGAGAATCCCGCGCATGGAGAAAGACGTCGTCTACCCAGGGGCAACGCTGAAACAAGGCGGAGTAGCTTGGCGTGGTCATGACGGTGATGCGAGCGCCGGGATGATGACGGCGAATGTCGCGCAAGGCCCCGTCGGCCATGATGATGTCACCCAAAGCGCCCAGTTTGATGACCAGGATATGCTCAGACTGACCTGTCATCGTAGCGGGCGTACTCTTTTTCTTCGACAATTCGCGACCTGGCCAGTCGGTTGATCGCCGATTTTATCTCAGAGCGGTGATCATTGGTGACATAGACCGAACGCGCCAGTTGAATAAACTCGTCGCCGAAATCGCCTGCTTTTTCATGAAGACGAATACTGTCCTCAATCGCCCATAATCGGCGATTGATTTCCCATAATTCGTCGAAGAGCGCGGCGATTTCGGCGTCCCGGATATTTTCCCGTTCCCAGATCTGTTGCAAAAGCTCAAGCTCCAGCGCGACATTGTCGCGCCTTTCTCCCGACGGCAACTTGTCCTTTTTGATGCGCAGAATTGTGATCTTGTCCAGCAACTCGCCGACGCTCAATGGCGCAAAAACCGTCATATTCAATGTTCCTCCCCATGTTTTTTGTTGGGAATTATGAGGTTATTCCGGCAAATATCCAGTGAAATCTAACGTTTGCCAGGGAAGGCCGCAGCGGCTTAATTCATTCATAAAACGGTCGGGATCAAGTTGTTCGACATTAAAGACGCCGACGCCGCGCCAGACGCCGGTCAGCATCATCATCGCGCCAATCATCGTTGGCACGCCGGTGGTGTACGACACCGCCTGCGCTTGTACTTCGCGCCAGGCTTCGGCGTGATCGCAGACATTATAGATGTATTTTTTCAGGCGCTTGCCATCTTTCACACCGTCGAACACGCAGCCGATCACGGTCTTGCCGCTGTAATTCGCCCCCAAGCCGCCGGGGTCGGGCAAAAGCGCTTTCAGAAATTGCAGCGGGATAATCTTTTGTCCGTTGAAATGAACCGGGTCGATGCGGGTCATACCCACATTGTTCAGCACTTTCAGATGAGTCAGGTAATTTTCCGAAAATGTCATCCAGAAACGAATTCGTTTCAAGCCTCGGATATGTTTCGCCAACGACTCCATTTCCTCGTGATATAAAAGATAGCTTTCTTTTGGTCCGACCACCGGATAATCAAACGAGAAATGCGCCGCGCCTTCGTCTAAGATTGCCGGGGTTTCCAGCCACTTGCCGTCCCGCCAGTGGCGGACGACTTGCGTCACCTCGCGGATATTGATTTCCGGGTTGAAATTGGTGGCGAATGGGTGGCCATGGTCGCCGGCGTTGGCGTCTAAAATGTCGATGCTTTCGATGCTGTCAAACAGGTGTTTTTGGGCATGAGCGCAGAAAACATTGGTAACGCCGGGATCAAAGCCGCAGCCTAAAACCGCCATCAGGCCCTTGTCGCGGAAACGTTCCTGATAGGCCCATTGGTGGCTGTACTCAAAATGCGCCTCGTCCGGCGGCTCGTAGTTGGCGGTATCGAGATAATTGACCCCGGCGGCCAGGCAGGCGTCCATGATATGTAAATCCTGATAGGGTAGCGCCACATTTATGACTAATTCCGGTCTGATTTTTTGTAGCAGATTGGTCAGCGCCTGAACATCATCGGCATTGACGGCGGCGGTTTGCAGGCTCACTCGATACTGTTTCGCTATTTCGTCAGCGATCACCCGGCATTTCGCCTCATCGCGGCTGACAAGCCAGATTTCCGTAAAAATATGAGCATTCTGAGCGCATTTTTTCGCCACGACATTGCCGACGCCACCGGCGCCGATGATGACAATTTTCGCCATGTTGTTTTATCCTGAAAATTGAGATTTTTTGAGCGGCATTCAGAAGTTTGGAGATTCGGGCTTCGGAATGAAGGTTTGTATGCGTTGAAGCAGCCTTGCGGCGCGGCGGCGCATTTTCCTGTGGGCGAAAAACAGAAACCAACTGGAAATCGGGACATGTTCTTTGTTGTCATACGGCCCTTTCACATCGACGATGCAGGCGGTGAATTCGCCGTTTTCGTCTTCCTTTAAGACAATGTTGCCGAAATTGGGTGATGTCATGAAATGGTTGGATAGTAATTTTAATTTGTGATATGATTGACGAAAATTAATAACGAGGTGAAATATGGTTTATATCAAAGTATTATGTCCGCATTGCGGGAGTGATG
>JAITSS010000012.1 GCA_031287565.1 Desulfobulbaceae bacterium | reverse complement strand
CCGGCTTCACGCAACGCCCTGATCTCCGCCCGTGTCTTCGGCGTCGTCCGTGCCAAACTGTGAATGTTATGACTCATCTTTTTGCCTCCGATGTGATTCAATCATTTCCCGCAGTATAGCTTGCGCATGAAATAAAGGCCAGCTACGAATCGGAATATGATCGCACGGAACGGAACACAAAGTAACTGGTCGGCAACCAAAAAACCATATTTTTATCATGTGCCTAAATATGCTATTGAATAGCTATATCGTATACGGCGTAGGCAACAAGGCGGTTAAGCATATGTGCGAATATCAATGATGACACCACATCATATGTACAAATCAACGCGCCTGTGAAATCATTGTGAAAGAAATGCATATAACATACATCACTTGTGGCGCGTTCATTCTTGTTTATACAATTTTTCTAGCCGCGTTTTCCCTTGCCGAGTTCCCGGACTCCGCTCAGGTCGCTGGTCATATGCCTTTTCTTAGCGATAAGCCAGTGGGCGAGGATGGTTTTTACATGCTTGAGGTTGCTTGGAATGCCGCCGCCGGTAAAGGCGTGACCGGGTCCAATGGCGAAACTGTAACCGGCATCCAACCGCTCTCAACGCTTATTTTTGCGGGCATAGCCAAAATCATCCAGATAACCCACGGTGATAAATGGACATTTGTGCGAGCGATCATCGCTTTCGGCGGCTTGAATTTGGTCATTTTTTCTTTCCTTGTCGGGAAAATAGCCGTGGCAATACAGCAAGACAGCAATTCCGCGCCCAACGTTTTTCTGCTTGCAAGCGTCATGGCGCTTTTTAATTTTGGCTTATTTCGTTTATTTACATACGGACTTGAAACCGGCATCTATTTAAGCTTTTTTGCTGGATTGATATTGTTCACATTGCGGCGTATTCCGTCGCGCCAACCCCTTGATATCGTTATTTTTGGTCTGTTGGCTGGTTTATGCGGCTGGGCACGGATTGACTTTGGCATGGTGTTTTTTGTTTTTTTGCTGATGGCTATGCGTTTGCGCTTGATGAGCCTGAAACAGGCGCTTTTTTCCGGTCTATTGGCGCTCTTAGTGATTACGCCATGGCTCGTTTGGGTCTATGCCCAAAGCGGCTCGTTCATGCCAACTTCCGGGGCGGCCCAGGCCGAATTCCTCACAACTGATACCGCTCCTGTTCGGCTGTTAGTGATGGCCCAAGCGGTGATCGCGCACGCCAACCCCTGGTTGTATAGTGTATACAGTGAGATTATTACACCGGTGCGAGCGGTTGAGATGGCAGCCCTGGTTCTTTTGGCCACGCTCATCTATTTTGGACGAATTGATGTTGGAAAAATCGTCCACGACTTACCCAAAACCTATTTTGCCTGGTGCGCCGCTGTAATCATATTGATACCACTGTACACCATATTCTTTTGGGCCACGTATTTTTATGAACGCTACACGTCTCCGCTCATTTGTGTCATGCTCCCGTTCATGGCGATTATTTTTTCGGCGATATTTGCTAAAATAGAGTGTGAAAAGCGGGTGATCCACGTATTTTTCTTGGCCTTGGCGGCATCATTTTGCGTTTTTTCTTACCGGCAATTCCATATGGGCTTATTGGGTGGCTCTCATAGTGTTGTCGCTGGTTTTGTTCAAAAATATATTGATAAGGGCACTCCTGTTGGCTCTTTTCAAACTGGCGCGCTCGCTTATTTTAATGATAACGTTATTAATCTTGATGGCAAAGGAATCATCACGCTTTGCAAGCATTGCACGCGCATAGTCTGGAAAAATATATTGATGACGAAGGTATTGCCATTCTCATTGATTGGCCTGTTTTGTTTTCCCGACATTTACATCAAAATTGGTTGAAAAATTGGCATCCATGCCTCCAACAACCAAATATAAATGTTATATGTATGACTCGAATAACAGAAGCATCGAATCGTTAACGACATATCTGATAGATTGACTCCCCAACCACTGAGCATCCATGCCGACATCACCAAAAAAAATTCGTTTCGCCGTGGCCGCGCCGGGAATTTCCAGTTTTGAAGCGCCGTTTTTTCGTCTCTGCGCCCAGGTGGAAGAATGGGAATTCAAAGTATTTTACTGTGGCCCGGTCGAAAACAAACCGTATAGCAATGAATATCAGACCAATGTTTCCTGGGGCGTCGATTTGCTTGGCGACTATTCATCACTCTATGTGGAAGAGAGAAAAAAGTTATGCGATATTCTCCAGGACTGGCGTCCCGATGTCGTTCTGGTCTATGGCTACGGCTGGCCAGGGGCGCTAAGCCTGATTCTTCGCAACCGTTTGCGCGGTCTGCCGCAAATCCATCGCGGCACCCTCAATTATTTCCTTGACCCGCGTCGTGGCTGGAAGGGCAGGCTGATGCGGCCGTTGCGCGATTTTTTATTCCGCCTTTTTACCGCCCATCATTACGGCGGCGACTACAGCCGCAAAGTGTTGCTTGATGCCGGAGTTAAGCCGGAATCTTTGTTTTTCATGCCCTATTCAGTGGATAGTTCGTATTTCGCCGCCCAGGCCGATGGAGCGACGCAACGGGAAGGCGCGACCGCTATGCGCCGCGCCTTGGGATGGACTGACAATGATCAGGTACTCCTTTTTATCGCTCACCACACCTGGGTGAAAGGCCCGGATATTATGCTTGATATCTTTGAGCGCTGGGGGCGGGAAAACCCTCAGGCCAGGTTGCTGATGGCTGGTTCCGGGCCGATGACGGAAGATCTGAAAAGACTGGCGGCGGCTCGCCTGGCCCCGAAACAGTATCATTTCGCTGGCTTTGTCCCCAGCGCCGAAACCGCGCCCTATTATCTGGCCGCCGATCTGGTGGTTTGCGCATCGCGCTACGAAACCTGGGCGCGCATGATCAACGAGGCCATGCTCTGCCGCCGCCCCTGTCTGATAAATAGCAGAGTTGCCGCGGCGGGTGGCCTGGTGGAAGACGATAGAAACGGCTATGTGGTTCCGTCGCCGGATGTTGAGCCGGACGCCGCCGCCTATGTCGCGATTTTGCGAAAACATTTCGCAAAAACCCCGGATGAACGCCAAAAAATGGGCGAGGCGGCCAGGGAACGGGCAAAATATTTTTCCTATGAAGCCCACATGGATGACGCGAAAGCGGCGGCGCGCTATGCCTTGGCGCGGGGAAAACGGCGATAAAGGGAACCGGCCCGGTGAATTTGTTCTGACCGGGCCGCAAAATTCTCTATCCTGTCATAAAAATTATGTATACTTCACGGTATCTGGCAAAAATTCTGTGCCACGGCGCGTTAGGTATTACGGGCCTTTACCGCCGCGCCCACAAACGCCTGGCCGGGCGCTTGGTTCTTTTGACCTATCATTCTTTTGCCGATAAATCCACCGACGCTTTGAATGGCGCGCAGCCGATTCGGCTTTTTCGCCAACAGATGGATTTTTTGCGCCGGAATTATCAGATTGTTTCTCTGGAAGAAGGCTGGCAGCGCCTGAAAGCGGGCGATCCGGCCTGGCCGCCTTTCGCCGCCGTAACCATTGATGACGGATTTGCCGATAATTACCAATTCGCTTTCCCGGTTTTGCAAGAATTCGCCATCCCGGCGACGATTTTTCTGGCCACTGATTTTATTGATACCGGACGAATGCCCTGGCCAACGCGATTGGGAATGATCATGGACGCCGCCCTCCTCCCGCGAATGGAGTTCCCATTTGCCGCGCCGATTGCCACTCGCCAGGAAAAAATTGCCGCTTTTATACGCCTAAAAAATTCTCTGGCTGTCTTGCCGCCGCTGGAGCGGTTCATCCATCTTGACGAGCTGGCGGCGAGATTACATGTCAAACGGGAAGCGGCCTTCGCGCCGCTTTCGTGGCGACAAATCAGAGAAATGCGCGACGCAGGCATTCATTTCGGCTCGCATACCGAATTTCACAGCATTCTGCCCAACATTGACGCCGCGACACGCAAACAGGAAGCGCTCGTCTCAAAAAAACGCCTTGAGGAAGAACTGAAGGCCGAATGTCGCCTGCTCGCCTACCCAAATGGCGACTATGACAAAATGACCTGTGAAACCGTGGCTGCATGTGGATACGCGCTTGCTGTCAGCCAGGAAAATGGCGCGAATGGCGCCGCGACACCGCCGTTGGCCTTGCATCGGATTGAAATTCCCCATCACGACCCCTTCGCCAGCTTTGCTGGACGGGTCAGTCTGGGACTGCCGCTGAAATCACATGTGGGCGCGATATGAAGGTTGATTTCGACAAGAGAGAATTCTTTCTCAAGATATTACTCGTTTTCGCTTGTTGTTTATGGATCGAATTGTTCTTGTTCAAATATTTGCCTGATATTGGCACGGCCTTGTACCAAAAAAGTAGATCCGATCTCACAGATTTTGATGTCTTCAGAGCCTCGTATCTGGCGAATGATTCCGTGCATTCCGCGCGATTTCTCGGCAATTATATTCTGTACGGCCTGGCCAGACTGTTGGATGCCTGTTTTCATTCTCCGGATATTCGTTTTCATCCTTTGCGCATCGCGGCCGGTATGCTGACGCCTCTTTATTTTGTCATCGGTGTTTCGCCGATTTTTTCAGCCGCCGGAACCATGCTCAATTGGCGGGTTTTCCTCGTCGGCTACGCAGCCTTATTCGTTTCCGGGATGTATATTTTTTATCCCTGCGACGCGCCATCTCTGGCTTTGTTCAGCATCGGCGTTTTTTCGTTGCTGCGCAATCGGATGCCAGAAGTTTTCACGGCTATGGCTTTGATGATGTTATTCCGCGAATCGGCCTTTCATCTGGTGGTTTTGGCGGCGATGTGGTCGGCGACTTGCCGCGTGGAAAATCCGGCGCGCCGCCTGGCCTGGATTTTCATCCTGGCTTCGTTCTTTGTCATTGAATACAAACTGATTCGTTTTTGGTTTCCCGGTCCACTAACCGGGACAGGACAATTACTTTTAAGCAGGGAAATTTTTACTGGCGGCGCTCTGCTTTCGCCCACATCTCTTGTGACATTGCCGCTTGTCGCCCTGCCGCCGCTGGTCTACCTTTGTGTCCGAAACCCCGACCAGACAGGTGTCTCTTTGGATAAATTTTTCCTGCTGAATTGCCTGGCCGTTCCTTTGTGGCTGATTTTTTATCGGGTATTGGGCGGGAATATCACCGAGTTTCGTCTTCTGTGGCCAGTCTTGCTCCCCATTATCTACGGCATCGCTTGGATACCATGGCGGCCTTGAGTATTCGGCCTAATCGTGGACGAATCGGTAAAAAAATTTGCTATGACGGCGGCGAAATTCGCTGGCCGATTGAAGAGAATTTGAGCGGGAGCGCGTCGATGTGTGGAATCGCCGGAATTTTTTCTTATCGCCCGACGGGCGGGCAAGTGGACGCGGCGGAATTGTCGCGTATCACCAGCGCCCAAGCCCGACGCGGCCCGGATGCGGAAGGGTTCTGGTTTTCTGGTGATCGCCGGATCGGTTTTGGTCATCGTCGGCTGTCGATTATTGATTTAAGCGAGGCCGCCAATCAACCGCTGACAAGCCATGACGGCAGATATGTTATTGTTTTTAATGGAGAAATTTATAATTACCGCGCCTTGCGCCAGGAACTTGAAGCTGCCGGTTCTTCTTTCATCACCCATGGCGATACCGAGGTTATTCTTGAAGCGTGGCGGCACTGGGGTGCGGCGGCGCTGGGCAGACTGCGGGGCATGTTCGCCTTTGCTCTTTTTGATTGTTTGGATAAAAAACTGCTGCTGGCCCGCGATCCATACGGTATCAAACCGTTATATTATAGCGACGACGGCCATGTTCTCCGTTTCGCCTCGTCGGTCAAAGCGCTCCATTTAGGCAATCTGCCGACCAATGACCTCGATCCCGTCGGGTTGACGGGTTTTTTACTGATGGGGAGCGTGCCGGAGCCGTACACCATCCACAAGGCCGCGCGTTCGCTGGGGGCTGGGCAATTTCTGGCGGTGGAAAACGGTATCGGCGGCGAGCAGCGCCAATACGCCTCCATCGCTGAAATCTGGCGGCTTGGCGCGGCGGGCGGCACCACCGTTTCCACTGATGAAGCGATGGAACATATCGCGGTGGCCGTGCGTGACGCCGTCGCCAGCCATCTGGTCGCCGATGTGCCGGTGGGCGCTTTTTTGTCGGCGGGGATTGATTCCGGGGCGCTGGTCGGTCTGGTCAGCGGCCTGGTCGCCACACCGATGACCACCATCACCCTCGGTTTCAGCGATTTTCGCGGCGCCGCTACCGATGAAACCGCCTTGGCTGAAGAAATCGCCAAACGCTATCGGACGCGCCATCAGACCCACTGGGTAAGCGATGCGGATATCCAGCGGAGTATCCCCGATATTTTTGCCGCCATGGATCAGCCATCTCTTGATGGTCTGAATAGCTGGCTGGTCAGCAAAGCGGCCCACGAGGCCGGGCTGAAGGTTGTTCTTTCCGGCGTCGGCGGCGATGAGCTTTTGGGCGGATATGGGCATTTCCAAAGCTTACCTGTCCTCGGCAAGCGGCTGGCCGCCGTCCACGCCGTCCCCTTTTTGGCCCGCGCCGCCACCGGTTTTGCCCGCATTTTGTCCGGATGGGGAATTGTGCCGCCGAAAGCCCCGGCCCTCGCGGCCTTCGGCGACGACATGGCCGCTTTGTATTTCGCCCAGCGTGGTCTTTTTATGCCATGGGAAATCGCTGACCTGATCGGCTGTGACATGGCAAGGGAAGGTCTTGCCCATTTGCCGGTTCCCGCTTTCCTCGCCGGTAATTTATCCAGTAATGTCGATGACTTCACGCGGATAGCGGCGCTGGAATCGACCAATTACCTGCGTAATCAGCTTTTGCGCGACAGCGATTGGGCGAGCATGGATCATTCGCTTGAACTGCGAACGCCGCTGGTCGATGCGACGCTTCTGCGCAGCCTGTCTCCTATTTTGTCGCATTGCCCGCCGGGTTGGCGGCGCAAACTGGGGCTGGCGGCAGCGCCTTCTCCACCTTTGCCGGAGTCGGTTCTGCGTCGCCCAAAAAGCGGTTTTGCGCTACCGATGGCCCGCTGGATGGCGGAAGTCGCGGATTTGGACAGCTGGCGACAATTTCCAGCCCTGCGCCACCCCGCCTGCCACTGGTCGCGGCGAATGGCCGGGACCTTGTTGGCCCGTTTCGCCCCGGAGCTGATACAGCCATGATTCGCCGCTATCTTGATGAACGGATGTCTTCTCTGGCCTGGCGCTGTATTCCTTGGCCATGGCCGCGTCCGCTGGTTGTAAAATGTCTGCTTTCTCTCTCATATCTGGCGCTTGGCGCGGCCTTGTGGAAGAGCGGCCGGAACCCCCAAAAAATGCCGTTGAACAGCCCGGAGACAGCGCGGAGCAATCTGGAAAAAATCCAGAAAAAAACGCTTATGTCTTTCGCCACGAACAAATCGTTCGCGGCCTCCAGCCTGGATATTTCCGTCATCATCCCGGCCTATAATGTTGAACAGTACCTGGCAAGATGCCTGGACAGCGCCATCGAGCAGCGCGCCCTCGCTTCTTTCTATGAAATCATTGTTGTCAACGACGGTTCCACTGATGGCACGGCGGAAATTTTAGCAAAGTATGCGGGTCTCGCGCCGATAAAAGTGATCCATCAGGAAAACCGAGGGGCTTCCGTAGCCAGAAATACCGGTCTTGATGTGGCAGTCGGGAAATATATTTTCTTTCTTGACGCCGATGATTTTCTGGCGCCGGATTCGCTCGCCGCGCTCCTCGACAAGGCGCTTCAGGCTGACGCTGATATCGTTGATGGTAGCTGGAACTATATCTCCGGCAATCTGACGCGCCCGGAAATCTTGCCTGATCGTGTATTAGAACTTTTTGGCCAGTATCCATTTTGGCATAATGGTTATCCCTGCGGCAAACTGATGCGGCGTTCCTTATGGAAAAGGGCGCGTTTTCCTGAGGGCGTGCAATTGTATGAGGACAGCATTCTCCCCTACCTTATTCATGCCCAATGCCAAAAATACGCATCCGTTTCTGTCGTCGCGCTTAACTATTGCGATAATCCGACAAGCCTCACCCATGCTCAGCCTTGTCACCCTCACAGGCTGGCCGCATTATGGATGTTTGACCAGCTGTTTGATTTTATCGCCAAAGATGATGAATTCGCCTTCAACGGCCAACTGACCGATTGGGCGATTGCCCATTTGTCGGCCTTGATGATCCATGCCGCAGGTCATTTTGGTGATGCGATTTTGCAAGATGTCTTTGTCGTGGCTCGTGAGATTCTCAACCGACATGGTCTTCTCATCGAAAAACCCGGACGGTGGTATCTGAATAAAATTGTCCTGGCCTGCCGCGATGGTGATTTTGCCGCCTGGAAGACGCTTGGCATGTATTTCTGACCAGAACGAGAGAAGAGCCGTGACAACACCAAAGAAAATTCCCGCCGTTCTTCTGGTTGGCCCCGGCCTGCGTGGCGGCGGCGCGGAAGGACAATTCGCGCTGATGACGACCAGACTTTTTGCTGGGCTGGCAGCGGTGGCGCTTTTAACCGGACGAAAAGAAGATGCGCCGGACGCGGCAGCCCGCCGTTATTTTCTCGCTTGGCGCAACGGCCTGAGTTACTGGCGGATCATTCCTCGCTTTTGGTGGTTGGTGTATCGCGGCGGCTATCGGGTGATTTTCGCCTTCGGTTTTTTCCCCAGCCTCTTGGCCGTCTGCGCCACCTTGTTCAGACGCGGCACAGTGTCGGTGATTGTCTCCGAGATTACCCGTCCGCAAAAGGAGGATGCCCTTGCCGCCAACGCGGCGCGCCGCTTTCTGTATCGGCATCTGCGCCGCTGGTGCTATCGCCGCGCCGCCCTGCTCACCGCCAATTCGATCGACGGGGTGCGGGAAATGTGCGAAATCGCCGGCGTCGCGCCGACACAAGGTCGGCGAGTGATGAACCTGGTTGAACATGAACGTTTCCTGGAGAAAGCCGAAGAACAATGCCTTTTCTCCGCGCCTGCCGCGCCTTATTTCGTATGCGTCAGCCGCTTGGACCCAATGAAGCGCCTTGATACGGTGATTGCCGCCTTCGCTTTGCTGCCGCGAAACGAGGGTAGCCATCTGCTGATTATCGGCGACGGCCCGGCGCGGCATGAGCTTGTCGCCCAGGCTGAACGATTGGCGCTTGGCGACAGGACGCATTTCAGCGGTTGGCTAGAAAATCCTCTGCCGCTGGTGAAAAACGCCGCCGCTTTCATTTTGGCTTCAGAATACGAGGGTTTTTCCAACTCGGTTTTAGAGGCGATGTTCCTCGATACGCCGGTGATTACCAGTTTGTGCAGCGCCGATGCCGAAGAAATGTGCGAATCAGACGCGGCTTTAGGCTTTGCTGTCGGCGATACGGCGGCGCTTGCTCGGCACATGACACGGATTTTGTGTGAACCGGGTTTGTCTGTGGCGCTGCTTGGCAACGCTCGCCGCTACCGACTAGCCCATACACTTGAAGAAGCCTTGCCGCGTTATGAAGAAATCATTCTCTCGATTGCGACGGTCGGTAGCCTATGAACATCCTCCACTGCCTTGAAAGCCTGTCGGCGTCTTCTGGTGGCCCGTCGCGGACAGTGACGGCGCTCTGTGAGGCTTTGGCCAAAGAACCGGGCTTGAAAATCAGCCTGTGCAGTCAGGTCATGGCGGGCGAAACGCCGGTGACTCAAACCGCGAATTCGCCGGTTATCCGCCGCCTGGTTCCGGCTGATACCGGCATTTGGCGGCGTTTCGGCTTGCCGCTGTCACGACTCGCCGCCCAAATCATCGCCCAGGAAAAACCAGCGCTTGTCCATGACCACGGTCTATGGACGCCGCCGCATCATGCCATCAGCCGCCTGTGTCGGCGACACAATATTCCGCTGGCGCTGCATCCCCGTGGCATGTTGGAGCCTTGGGCGCTTTCCTGGCATGCCTGGCGAAAAAAAATTGCCTGGAATGCTTACGTCAAGCGGGATTTGCATCAGGTCGCGTTGTTTATGGCGACGGCGGAACAAGAGGTGGCAAGTATCCGCCGCCTGGGCTTCAGGCAGCCCATTGCCTGTATTCCTAATGGTGTTTTTTTGCCGGATGCGGCTGAGGTTCGGCGATTGGGATATTTGCGCGAAAAGGCTGGCGATGAACAGCGAACGGCGCTGTTTCTGGGCCGTATTCATCAAATAAAAGGATTATTCAACCTGCTTGACGCTTGGACTTCGGCGCGTCCGACCGGTTGGCGGCTGATTCTGGCTGGGCCGGATGAGGGCGGCCATGGCCGGGAAGTGGCGGCGAAAATCTGTGTTCATCATCTTGAGAACCAGATAAGGCTGGTCGATGAGGTCCGGGGCGCGGACAAAGCCCGGCTCTTTGCCGAAGCCGACCTGTTCATTCTGCCGTCGTTCAGCGAAAATTTCGGCGTGGCCGTGGCCGAGGCTTTATCCTACGGTGTGCCGGTCATTACCACCACCGGGACGCCGTGGCGGGCGCTCG
Organism: Desulfobulbaceae bacterium; assembly: GCA_031287565.1. Taxonomy (GTDB): domain Bacteria; phylum Desulfobacterota; class Desulfobulbia; order Desulfobulbales; family Desulfocapsaceae; genus UBA8130. Next base: position 24,422 of record JAITSS010000012.1, on the reverse strand, counting down.
GCAAATATGGCTGCGGCTGGTGGATAGAACCGACTGTCAGCGCGCTCACCGACTCATTGCGACAGGCTTTCGCCATGTCCGCTGAGGGCTTGCGGCAGATGGGTGAGCGCGGGCGACCATTGGCGGCCAACTATGATTGGCGAACCATTACCCGACAAACCACCGCCGCTTACCACTGGCTTTTGTCGGGCGGCGCGAAGCCGGATTGGATTTTTGTCGATTGAAAAATCCGGCTGAAGAGAGAACGTCTGTGGAAACTGACCAATGCGAAAACAATTCATCAATCTGCTGACGACATTTAAGGCATCAGGCATTCCGGAAGCGATCAATTTTGTCCGGATCAATGAAATGCTCATATCTCATCACTCAACAGCGCTCGAAGGCTCATCGCTCACGGCGCAAGAGAGTGTGCTTCTCTTGAACGATGGCCTCACCGCGAAAGGGAAACCGATCACCGACCATGATATGCTTAGGGATCATCATAATGCTCTTCTTTATGTTGTTCAATCAGCGCAACAAAAACAGCTCATTACGCCGGAAATAATCCAGCACGTAAGCGCCTTAACCATAAAAAACACCGGAGGAATCATCAACGCTCTGGCCGGAAGCTACGATTCCTCACGCGGGGATTTCCGAAAATCGATGGTGTATGTCGGGAGCCGGTATTTCGCCAATTTTCAGAAAGTTCCTGGCCAAGTGAAGGTCCTTTGTCGCCACATTAACGAGCGATTAAACAACGTGAGCGAGGCTGAAAACGAAAACATATACGCGTTGGCCTTTGACGCGCATTTCCGGCTGGTGACTATTCATCCTTTCGCCGATGGTAATGGTCGCGTTTCCCGTCTGTTGATGAATTATATTTTGGCCTATCATCAAGAGCCTTTGGCCATGATTTTCGCTGAAGACAAACTGGAGTATTACGCCGCCCTGGAAGCGGCCAGAGAAGAGGAAAATCCGGAACTCTTCCAGAATTTTATGTTCGGCCAGCAAGAAAAATATTTTTCCCTGGAATTGGCGAAAATACGTTGATTGTCATGGCTTTTATCGAGCGGCGCGAAACCTGATTGGGTTTTCATTGATTACGACCGCGCTCTGACCCGGCATTCGTCCTATCTCAATTAAGCAGTTTAATTTTCAGGCTGAATTTTACTACCCTAGCAAAAATACATATTCTGACAACAGCGTTTACGCGCCAACGGAATCAACCCAAGAGGATACTCGCATGTCTTGCATATTGGGAATCACCGCCTTCCATCCGGACACATCGGCCTGCCTGGTCATCGATGGAAAACTGAAAGCGGCGGTGTCGGAAGAGCGGCTGGGCAAGCGTATCAAGCATGATCCGAGCTTTCCTTTTCTGGCCATTGAATCGGTTCTGAAAATGGCCGGGATTGAATTTTCCGATGTTACTCATATCGCTTTGGCGCGTGATTCGCGGGCCAATCTCGGCGCGAAAATTCGCCATGCCCTAAGCCACCCCAGTGTATTATGGCCCGCCGTGAACATTTTCAGAAAGCGGCACCGGAAAACGACCAGCATCCCAGAACTTATCTGCGGACATTTCAATCGCCCCTATAATCCGAAGCGGCTGGCTTTTGTCGGTGTCGAACACCACCTGGCCCATATCGCCAGCGCCTATTATCTCTCGCCCTTTGAATCACTGACCGCTGGTTTTTCCTATGACGGCTCCGGCGATTTCGCGAGCCTGATGGCGGCCCGCTGTGAAGGAAATTCCATTGAAATCATTGATAAAGTTTTGATGCCCGACAGCCTGGGCATTTTTTATACCGCGCTCTGCCAGTTTATCGGTTTCGATGGCTTCGGCGAGGAATACAAAGTAATGGGGCTAGCCCCCTACGGCGAAAATCGCTATGCCCGTGAAATGGCGCAATTGCTGCCGCTCGACGCGGACGGCTGGTTTCATCTGGCCAAAGGCTGTTTTGGTTCTTACGAAGGATTGGAATCCGGGATGCTGGATGAGCGTGGCCACATCCGCATGGGGCGTCAATACAGCGATATATTGATCAATATGTTTGGCCGCCCACGGGGAAGAGAGGAAGAAATCAGTCAGCGTGACCAGGATATAGCCAAATCCTGTCAAATGCGTTTTGAAGCGGCCGCCATCCATTGCCTGCGTCGCCTCAACCGACTTGTGCCAACGCGACAATTAGCCATGGCCGGCGGTTGCGCCCTAAACGGCGTCGCCAACGCCGCGATTCTGCGTGATACGCCTTTTGAGCGGCCCTATTTGCAGGCGGCCTCCTCTGATGAAGGAACCAGCCTCGGCGCGGCCTACTGGTGTTACCACAATGTCACCGGCGGAACCGAGCGCTTCCACATGCGGCACGCCTTCTGGGGGCCGGAATATTCCGACGCGGAGATCCAAAAAGCCCTGGAGCGGGCCGGGCGCGACTATAAACAATTGCCCGACCATGATCTGTTCACAGAGATCACCAAATTGCTACGGCGCGGCGCGGTGGTCGGCTGGTATCAGGGTCGATCGGAATGGGGGCCGCGCGCTTTGGGCAACCGCTCAATTCTTGCCGACCCGACCAACCCGGATATGAAAAGTATCATCAACGCCAAAATCAAAAGGCGGGAATCATTTCGCCCCTTCGCGCCGTCGGTTTTAGCGGAAAAAGTTGGGGAATATTTTGAGCAGGACATCGCCAGTCCATTCATGATGCACGTGGTGAAATTCAAACCCGATTGGCGGGAAAAGCTCCCGGCCGTCACCCATGTTGATGGCACCGGACGGCTGCAAAGTGTGAGCCGCGAGGAAAATCCCCGTTATTATGAACTGATCCGGCGATTCTCCGAAGTCTCCGGCGTAGCCATGCTCCTCAATACCAGTTTTAATGAAAATGAACCGGTGGTCGATAACCCAGATCAGGCCCTGGATTGCTTTACACGGACCGGAATGGACGCCTTGTGCCTGGGCAATTTCCTCGTTGAAAAAGCGCGCTGATGAATGACCTTTGCGTTCATTGAACGAAAAGCGTCCTCTTCAGCGTTGCCTGGAAAGCGCCCCAGGCCCCTCCAAAGCGCGAAATTTTTCTTCCAATATGTTGCGCTTTGGACAGCGATCGGCGGCAATCCGGCGAAGTTTATCAAAAAGAGGGAAATGAAAAATATATAGAATCTCGCATTCTGCGTATCGCGTTGTGCGAAAAAATGCGCTCTTCCATTAAAATTTATAGGCGATGATGGACAATCAACCTCATAATCCATTCCTGATAGCCGGATATTATAGTCCGGATTATTTTTGCGACCGAGAAATGGAAACCGCAAAGATTATTTCCGCGCTCGAAAACGACCGGAATATTTCCCTGATGAGTCCTCGACGATTCGGGAAAACAGGTTTGATTCACCATGTTTTTTATAAAATAGCTGAAAAAGACAAAAATGCGGTGTGTATCTATTTTGACATATATTCCACTCAAAACCAGAACGATTTTGTTAAAATTTTCGCTGAGAGCGTGCTTGGAAAAGTGGAAGGCAACTTGGAAAAGACGATGAAACAATTCGCTTCTTTTTTCAAGGGATTTCGGCCTGTTATTTCATATGATTCGCTGTCGGGACAGCCTGAAATAAGCGTGAAAATAGAGCAGGAAACAAGTGAAAAAAGTTTACAGGAAGTGTTCTCGTATCTAAAACAATCGAACAAAAGATGCTATATTGCCATAGACGAGTTTCAGCAAGTATCTGAATATCAAGTGAAAGGCACCGAAGCATTATTGCGTTCACATATTCAATTTTTGCCGAATGTAAAATTTATCTTTTCGGGAAGTCGGCAGCATTTGATGAGCGAGATTTTTCTGTCCGCCAAACGGCCATTTTACCAAAGTACGCAAACAATGTCGCTCGACGCGGTCAACAGAGATAGGTATTTTGAATTTGCCAATTCGCATTTTCAGAAAAATAATTTTTCAATCACTTTGGAATGTTTTGAAGCGATTTACTCACAATTTGAAGGGCATACATGGTATGTGCAAGCCATTTTAAATCGATTATTTGAGTATCGCCGAGAAATAAACAATACGGACATTATTTTTTATGTCATTCGCCAGTTGCTCGAAGAAAATACATACAGCTATCAGGAATTGTTGAATGCTTATTCAGACGTGCAAGTGAATCTGCTTCGAGCAATCGCAAAGGAAAAAATCGTAACGCAAATCAATTCTGGCGATTTCATTTCAAAGTATAGATTAAAAAATTCGAGCAGCGTAAGCCGAGCATTAAACAAATTGCTGGACAACGAACTCATTTATAAATCGGAAAGAGGATATATGGTTTACGACAGATTTTTTGGATTATGGCTTCAGCGATAAGAATATTATTAGAAAATAAAACAACAGAGAAATACATGTCTGATTTATCAGTTATCATTCTCACCTTCAACGAGGAAATCCATATCCGCCGTTGTATCGAAAACGTCCGCCCGGTGGCGAAAGATGTTTTTGTCGTGGATTCGTTTTCGACAGATAAAACCGCTGAAATAGCCGCAAGTCTGGGCGCGAAAGTGTTCAAAAACAAGTGGGAAAACAACCACGCTAGGCAGTTTAACTGGGGTTTAGGTAATCTGCCCATTCAAACAAAATGGGTGCTGCGCCTCGACGCCGATGAATACCTCATGCCGGAATTGATTGAGGAATTAGGCGCAAAACTTGATACGTTAGCGCCGGAAATCACCGGCGTCATTCTCAAACGACGGCATATTTTTCTTGGTCGATGGGTAAAAAACGGCATCTATCCGATTAAACTTTTACGGATATTTCAAACCGGCCACGCGATCTGTGAGGAACGCTGGATGGATGAGAATATCCAATTGTTGGATGGCTTCGCTATCGAATTTAGCCATGATTTTGTTGATCACAATCTCAATAATCTCAGTTGGTGGACAGCGAAACATGTCGGCTATGCCGTTCGCGAGGCGGCAGATCTGCTGGACATGGAACTGCATCTGACCGGCGGCGGCGAAAATTCCATTTCTGGTCAGGCCGGACGCAAAAGAAAAATGAAATCCGTCTATCTCCGGCTACCGCTTTTTCTGCGCGCTTTTCTTTATTTTCACTACCGTTATTTTTTGAGATTGGGCTTTTGGGAGGGGAAAGAAGGATTTCTGTGGAATTTTCTGCAAGGATTTTGGTATCGCGTCCTTGTCGATGCAAAAATTTTCGAGATAAAACGGGCCTGCGGCGACAATCCAGCGGAAATCCGGGTGCATCTGTGGCGAGAATACCATCTGGCGGTTGATTCCAGAGCAACAGAAAGCCAAAAGACTGGCGACGCATGACACAAATTTCCATCATCACCGCCAGCCGGAATGCTGAAAACACCATCGGCGACTGTCTGAAAAGCGTCGCCCGGCAAACAAAATCGTGTGAACATTTACTCATCGACGGCGCGTCCACCGACGGCACTGTCTCTGTTTTAGAACAGTATCACGGGCACGCCATTCTCTGGCATTCGGAATCAGATAAAGGCGTTTATGATGCGATGAACAAGGGTATTTTCCTGGCAAAAGGCCAGATCATCGGCCTTCTCAATGCCGATGATCGCTATGCTTCAGACGATATTCTGGCGACCGTCGCCGCGACGTTTGCCGACCCTGGCGTTGACGCCTGCTACGGCGATTTGTGTTACGTGGCCGCCGATAATCCGGAAAAAATCGTCCGCTATTGGCGGGCCGGGAGCTATTCGCCCCAGTCGTTTTATTGGGGCTGGATGCCACCACACCCAACTTTTTTTGTCCGCCGGGAACTTTATGAACGGTATGGCGGTTTTAACCTGGCCTTGGGTTCCGCCGCCGACTACGAATTGATGCTGCGTTTTTTACTGAAATGGCGGAGAAAAGCCGTCTACATCCCGAAAATCCTCGTCAATATGCGTTTGGGCGGTCTCAGCAACAGGACGCTCGCCAACCGCCTGCGCGCCAATCGCAACGACCGACTGGCCTGGAAAATCAATGATTTGCGACCGTTTCCCTGGACGCTTCTCGCCAAGCCGCTGCGCAAAATCGGCCAATGGTGGCGGAAACCCGCCGTTTACTGACCGCCCACTTCCGCCGCCCGCGACAAGAGTCGGCGCTCCTCATTGATTGCGCGTTGGCCACCCTGCCAAACGCCCAGGAAACGCAAAGCGTCACGCCAGCGGTCGTGCGCGGGCAAAGTGAAAAAAGCCTGGATCAACCACGGGCGATCTAAGAAACGGCTGGAGTAATTTTCGCGCAGCCAATAGCCAAGCCAGGCCGCCTTGACGGCTTTTGGCCGCATCACGGCGATGAAATCATCAAAATCCTGGCTGTCGGTTAATACTTTCATGTGGCTTGTCACCAGCCAGGCGGCCGTAGTGAAATGATGGCGCGCGCAGAGACGGCATAGCTCAGTCCAATTGATAGGCATGGTTTTCCCCCAGCGAAACAGGTCGGCGATATTCGCGAGTCGGGCGTGCGGCGTGGTCAGGTATTTCGTGAAGACCGGATGAAAAAGCAGCAGAAACAGCTCATCCTCGGCGCGCAGGGCGAAAAAATCCCGAAGCCGCGCCCGCCGTTCCAGCATTTCGCAGGCCAAATTCCGCAGGGCGCGTCCAGGGCGGAGAATATCCCAATGCAGATCGATTCCGGCCAATGTATCGTTCAGGCTCACCTCATGGCTGATGGTGGCCGGATTGATTCGAAGCGTAAAGCCAGCTGCGGCGAGCGTCTCCACCGCTTTGAAGCGATGTTCCGGCGCAATCAGCACATCAATATCAACCGACGGGCGAATGGCTGGGTTGGCGTAGAGCAATTCCCGCGTATGCGCCCCCTTCATGACCGCGTAGGGAATGTCATGGGCGGTAAAACGTCGCTCAATGATGTCGAGCGCCCGCCGTTGCGCCAGATAACGCATGACCTCAAGCTGTTGCCGCTGCCGCAGCAGGGTGAAAAAATGAGAATCGTCCCACGCCGCTTGCCCAGTCGCATGAGAAAGCCAATGCCCAGTCATACCCTGGCTTATTATATATGCTGAAAACTCTTGCTGCTCATCGCGGTCGGCCTTGTCCAGATCGACGATGAAGTCTTGACCAGGCCAATCGGCCCTGACCACCGGGGCCAAAGCCAAACGCTCACGGGCGTAAATATGTGAGGAAATCGGCGGGAACATGATTGTCGGACGAGTGGATATTGGCGCGAAATTGAAACAAGATGCGCCCAAAAAGATTACCAGAAATTGGTTGTCAATTCACCCGCTTTCAGAGATGATACCTAAGAAAACGCTGATTTATTCCCTTCGCCCTGAGCATGTCGAAAGGCATTCTTTGTAAAGTCGCGGATTTCGACAGGCTCAACCAGAACGGTTTAAGCGTTCATCAACGTTTTCCTCAATACGACTCGATGCCGCGACAGGAATTTTTTATCCCACATTTTTATCGCCCGTTTCGCCGCCGAAGCGATGCGAGGATGAACCATGCTTCCCTTTGAATTACGCATAGTTTTGGTGTTTCTTGTCGCCCTCTTGTCAACGCTCTACATTTTGCCGCGCCTGGCCCGCATTGCCCAACGCATCGGCCTGGTCGATATTCCCCGCGGACGCAAAAAGCACGCCGGGCCACGCCCTTTGGTCGGCGGCATCGCCTTTGTCATCGCCGCCACCTTCACCAGCATGGCCTTCATTTCCATCCAGGGCTTTCGCGGCTACTTTCTCGGTTTGTCGATACTGCTGTTCTTTGGCTTCCTCGACGATTTCCGCGAGCTAAATCCCTATCAGAAATTCGCCGCCCAGATTCTCGCCTGCGCGCTCTTGACTTATTTCAGTCAGTTGACGTTGCGCGATTTTGGTTCCCTGCTCGGTGGCTGGTCGTTGCGGCTGCCGGACACACCATGGCTGATCTGGCCGGTGACGATTTTTTGTCTGGTTGGGGTGATCAATGCTGTCAACATGATGGACGGCATGGACGGTCTGGCTGGCAGCATCGCCTTTATCGCCTTCATCGCCTTCTCTTGCCACGCTTTTCTTGATAGTCAGTATGCAATGATGTTGCTCAATTTGGCGCTGGCCGGGGCGGTGTTGGGTTTTTTGCGCTACAACTGGTCGCCGGCCAGCCTGTTCATGGGCGATGCCGGCAGCTTGTGTCTGGGCTATTCACTGGGGTTCGTCGCCATAGCCCTCACCCAAAAACCAGATGTTGGCGTCCATCCTGTCGCGCCGCTTCTGATTCTGGCTGTGCCAATTGTCGATACCGTCAGCGTCATGGCCCGCCGCATCAAACGCGGAGTCAGCCCGTTCAGCGCCGACAATTATCATCTGCATCATCTTTTGTATAGGCACGGTTTTTCGCGGGAAAAAAGCGTCAATATCATTTTGGCGATCACCACGCTTTTAGCGACGGCGAGCTTTTTACAACCAATATATGGCTTGTCTGATTCCACCATGTTCGCCATCTTTACCGCTTATTTTCTCGTGTATTTCCTCTCTTCGCACTATATGTTGCGACAAATGGAGCGGGAAGAACACCTTACCGGCGAGGTGCTGCTTGCCGAACCTGCGGCGCGTTCCATGTCGGACTGGTCGTTTTTCACCAAAAGACGCAAAGTGCGACGCTCAATCCGCTACAATGTCAATCTGCGTTTGCAGTGCGTGCGGATAGACGGCGCCGAGGAAACCTGGGACGGCGAGGTAGTGAACATCTCCAATGATGGATTCCTAGCGCGGCTGGATGGTTTCCATGAGCAGGGAATTCACGTAGTGGCGCGGATTTTTTTTACCTTTGAGCACTGTACCCATATCATCGAAATGCCGTCGAAACATGTCTGGAATGACGGCGACGGCCATTATCACGGATTTCAGTTTATGGAGTTCGACGGTCAGCAGGAACGGATTGTTTTCAAATTTCTGATCAGCGAGAAAAGCCAGGGAGGCTGGTAAGGAACATGCCGGAATAGCACGTAAAATTGCTAGTGTTTGTCGCTCTTTTTATGTAATGTCGTCGCGCTGTGCTCATATGCCTTAGTTTTTGAGAAGCAAATTGCGGAATTTGTTCTTCCCGGAGAGAGAGACGGGAGCAGATGGCGCGGCCGAAGGTTAAACAAGAGGGGGGAGATATGAAAAAGCAAGGGGTATGTGTCGCGGTTTTTCTGGCCATGTACCAAATTTTCGCGGCTGGCGGCGATCATCGCGTCTTGGCCGCCGAAGAAATCATCGGCGCGGCGACACAAACCAGCGCCACCAGTGAGGCGTCGGCTTTAAGCGATCCGATGGCGCGGCAGGCTGCCGAGGAAGCGGCGCGGCAAACCGGTGAAGCGGGGAGCGAGAGCGCCGCCGAACAGATGAGTGATGTTTTGCCACACGATGCCGCTGACGCCGCCGATACCGCCGATTCTATGCGAGAGGCGATGCCGTCATCAGATGGGGATGCGGCTGGTGACGCCATGGGACAGAATTCCGAAGGTGGCGATGAATCCCTGTTGCCGGAAGATAATCTGGAAGACGATGAAGAGCTGTTCGGAATGCGCCGCGGCGTGGTGCATCCCTATGTCGCGGTCGGCGCCGAATATACCGATAACCTGTACAATCTCGATAAAGATCGCGTCGATAACCTGCTGATCACCATCAACCCCGGCATCTGGATATCCTTACCCGGGAAGAAACAGATTCCGGTGACACTGGCCCCGAACAACGCTTCCGCTGGCGGCTACCAATATGAAATGGAAGATTACGAGCGGACAGATCGCTTCCAGATCTTTTTGCTGGGCGATCTTGATTACCGCATGTACAGCGAGGATTCCAACCTCAACGAGACCATGTTCCGCTTGCAAGGATTCGCTCGCTACAATTTCCCCGCCGGTCTGACTCTCCAGATCCTTGACGCCTACACCCATAACCAGGATCGTTTTGAAATTGGCCATCCCAATGCGCATCTGACTCATATTTTTGATTCCAACTCGATCATGGGCACCATCGACTGGCTGATTACGGAAAAATTCCAGGTGACGGGCGATTTGTCGTTGTTCTCAATCGTCTACGATGAGGAAGAATTCAATTATCTCGAACGCGACGACTTAGCGCTCGACCTGCATCTCTTCTTCCACGCCACTGACAAGACATCATTTTTTCTCGAATATAAGTATATTGATACCCAATACGACAGCAACGATCCTTACGACAGCACATCCGACTCCTATTATATCGGCGCGACATGGGATACCACCGATAAGCTGTCGTTTCTGTTGCGTCTTGGTCTGCGTGATAAATCCTATGACGATCCGCAATTCAAGGATTGGGATGGCTTTGTTTTTGAATTGCAATCGACCTACCGCCTGACCGAAAAAAGCAAGCTGACCGGCAATATCTACCGCCAGAACGAAGAGACCGATATGCTGGCGGCGGAGGACAAAATCATGCTCGGCGCGGCCTTGGGCTACGATCTTGATATAACCGATAAAATTAGCTTCGGCATTCGCGGTCGCTATGAAAACGCCGATTATCGTCGTCGCGCTGGCTACAGCTACTACACCGACCCCGATGGCGACCCGGAATATAACCGCGAGGATGACCGTTTCATTATCAGCCCACGGCTTGATTATCTCTTCACCGAATGGCTGAAAGCCGGTATCGGTTATCGCTATGAAGAGCGCGATTCCAACATTGATATTTACGATTACTATTCCAACACCATCTTCATCGACGCCAAGGTGGCTCTCTGATACCCCCGCCTGTTTTCCCGCCGAGCCGCTTGTATTCCGCTTTTTGAAAGCGCTATACTTACAAGCGGCTCGGCGGCGTTTTCCGCTATGTCTCCCGGTGTTTGTTCATCCGCCGCGCCCGTGTCCCCACGTTTCGTGGGGTGCGTTTTTTAATCCGATGCAAGGAGGAAACTGTGAGCCTTTTTCAGTGGATGCCGATTGCTTTTTGGGCGGTATTTTTTCTTTGTGGGCCAGCCGTCGCCCGCACCGATGTCGTCAGTCCGGGAACGGTCTTGAAGATTACCGTATACGAGCATGATGACCTGGCCTCGGTGGTGCAGGTGACGGACGACGGCACCGTTGTTTTGCCGCTCATTGGTAAAGTTCATGTCAACAATATGACGATTCCCCAAGTAACAGCGAAAATCACCGAAGAACTGGCTGACGGCTATATCAATAAGCCGCAGGTCAATGTGTTCGTGGAAAATTTCCGTAACCGTAAAGTCACGGTGCTGGGTCAAGTCAATAAACCGGGATTACAAGAATTTTCCGGGCAGACCACCCTCCTTGAAATTATTTCCGGAGCGGGTGGTTTAGCCGCCGACGCCGGTGATACCGTGTCGATTAAACGCATGGACGGCGATAAGGAAAAAGTCATCGAAATCGACTTGAAATCATTGGTGACGGGTGGCGATCTGTCTCAGAACATCCCGATTCAGGAAAATGATTCCATCTATGTCTCAAAATCCGGCATGTGTTTCATTACTGGGCAGGTGGAAAAACCCGGCACTTATCCCTGCGGCGCCGACACGACAGTGCTGAAACTGGTGGCGCTGGCCGGCGGTTTTACCGGCAAAGCCAACAAATCCGGAGCCTTGATCACCCGCATCGTCATCAACAAGGAGACACAGGCCAAGGAAAAGCAGACCTTCAAAGCGGGGCTTGACGCCAAATTGATCGCGGATGACGTGCTGGTTGTCAGGGAAAGTTTTTTCTGATGCGTCCGTTTCTCTTCTCAGCATGGATTTCAGCATATGGATTCGACCTCGCAGTCTGAAAAAAACGGCGCCGTCGCCCGTATTCAGGGCATGGATATCCGGGATTATCTGCATATTCTGCGCAAGCGAACCCGGCTTATCGCCACGATAATCGGACTGGCTTTGCTACTCGCCCTGGTAAAGATTTTCACCACGACACCGCTGTACACCGCTTCCTCACAGGTGCTGCTGGAACGCAACACCGGCGGACGAGGCGGGCTGGAAACGCGCTATTACGTCTATGACCCGGAATTTCTCGAAACCCAGTCGGAGCTGATCCGCAGCGAAAAAGTCGCCCTTAAAGTGGTGCGCAATCTGCAACTGACGACCAAATTCCGACACGTTTTTTTCCCAGACGACAATAAAACGCCGGGCCTCGGCGAGACCATAAGCCAATGGTTGCGGATGCCTTTGACCTGGCTGAAATCACTGCTCACATCCAACGAGCGGAAAGACGCCGCCGAATCCGGACAAATCGGGCGGGTTTTAAGCGAGGATGAAATCGTCGCCCTGAATATCCGCAGCGGCTTGCAGGTTACGCCGGTCAGAGCGACGAAAATAGTGACCATCTCCTATACCGGCGTCGATCCGCTCCTGGCTCAGTTAGTCGCCGACGCCGCTGTCAAGGCGTATATGGATGAAATGCTGGAAATGCGCCTGAGTTTCAGCAGTTACGCCCTGAAATGGATGACTGAAAAGGCCAATGAAGAGCGGAAACGCCTGGAATCATCCGAGGGCGAATTACAGAAGTTCATGCGCGATAACGACTTGGTGACGGTCGAAAATCAGTTAGCGGTGCTCCCGCAACGGGTCGCCGATTTCGGCAGCCAGATGACCAAGCTCGAGTCGGAACGTGATGCGCTGCATGAGCAGATCCGCATGGTGCAGGCGGCGGGCGGTTCGGTTGATCGACTGGAAACCCTGCCAATGTTCGCCGACAATATGGTGTTGAAGGACATCCGCACCAAAATTTACGCCGCCCAACAAACCCAGCATGAGTTGTCCGACCAGTTTGGCAGCAAACACCCGCAGATGGTGAAAATCAACGCCGAGTTACGGGTTTTGCAAAGCGAGCGACGCGCCGAGGTTGACCGGGTCGTGGCCTCTTTGACCAACCGCTACAATTTGGCCGTGGCTCAGGTGAAGGGCCTCAGCGATTCATTGAAAGCGGCAAAGAGCGAGATGCTTGATTTGCAAGAACGTTTCATCGAATATACGGCGATGAAACGCGACGCCGACAGTAACCGCGTGCTGTTCGACGCGCTGCAAACCAGCATCAAAAAAGAAAGCGTCACCGAGCAGGCGCAGGATGTGAATATCTGGGTGTTGCAACAGGCGCAACGTCCGGTCGCGCCGTCCTCACCAAAAAAGATGCGGTCGCTGATCATGGCCTTTTTCATCGGCCTCGCTGGTGGATTGGGACTCACGTTTTTGCTGGAATATCTTGACAATACAGTCAAGAGCCATACCGAACTGCAACAGCGCTACGGCCTAACCGTGCTTGGCTCTATCGAAGAGTTACGCGAAAAGGGTCAGAACATCGATAACTATCTGGCCCTCAAGCCACTTTCGCCACTGGCCGAAAGCTACCGACTCATCCGCACCGCCCTGTTGCTGTCATCGGCGGAACATCCGCCGCGCAAAATTCTCGTCACCAGCATGAATCCCAGAGAAGGCAAGACGGCGACAACGATCAATATCGCCCGCACCCTGGCGCAATCCGGCAGTAAAGTTCTGGTCATCAACTGCGACCTGCGGCGACCGCGCATGAATACGGTCATGGGAGCGCAAACCGAGACCGGTCTCAGCACCTATTTGGCCGGCGCCCACGACAAAAAAGTAATCGTCTCTGTGAAAGGCGAACAGGTCGCCTATATGCCCTCCGGGCCGATTCCCCCCAATCCCGCAGAGTTGCTCGGCTCACGACGGATGCGCATCATGGTCGAAGAACTGGCGTCCGAATACGATTTTGTGTTGCTGGATACGCCGCCGGTTCAGAGCGTCACCGATGGTCTGATGCTCACAAATATTGTCGATGGCGCAATTTTGGTTGTGCGCGGCGGCAAGACCACATTTGAGGCGCTCGATAGCGGCATTCGCAAGCTGAAGGAGGTCAAAGCCAACATCCTTGGCTTTGTCCTGAACGGCGTCAGAGGTGATCAGAGAGGCAACTATTATTACGGGTATGGCTCGTACTACGCTAAGGACAAAGACTGATGGATATTGCACCCCTCATCGGGCTGATCTTAGGATTTGGCGCCGTCCTGGGCGGCGCTGTGCTGGAAGGGCTTCATATTTCCTCTCTGATTCAGCCAACGGCGGCGATTATCGTTTTGGGCGGTACATTCGGCGCGACGTTCACAAGTTTTCCCCTGTCGGTGGCCATTGGCGCATTTCGTGACGCCAGCAAGGTTTTCAAGCCCGCTTCATTGGATGAAAGCCGCAAACTGATCGCCGATATTTGCGCCTTCGCGGCCCAGGCGCGGAAAAACGGCTTGCTCGCCTTGGAGCAAGAGGCGAAAAATCATAAGGATCGTTTCATGCGCAAAGCAATTTCCTTGTCGGTTGATGGTGTTGATCCGGCGGATATTCAGGGACTGCTCGAAACCGATATGACCGCCGATGAGGAGCACGCCAAAATGAGCGCCGAATTTTTCGAGGCCGCCGGTGGCTACGCGCCGACCATCGGCATCATCGGCGCCGTCCTCGGCCTGATTCACGTTATGAGCAATCTGGAAGATACCAGCAAACTGGGCGCCGGTATCGCCGTGGCCTTCGTCGCCACCATCTATGGTTTGGTTGTCGCCAATATCGTCTGCCTGCCGATCGCCAGCAAAATTAAATTTCTGATCAAGGAAGAAACAGTACGAAAAGAAATCATCATCGCCGGAATCTGCGCCATGCAGAGCGGCCAGAATCCTCGCCTGATCGGTGAACGCCTGAACGCCTTTTTGGGGACTCGCGCCGAGAAAGCCGCAGGCGCATCCGAGGGTGGAAGCTGATGGCGCGGAAAAAAAAGCCGGAAAAGCCGCCTAACCATGAACGTTGGTTGGTATCCTATGGCGACTTTATTACATTGTTGTTCGCGGTGTTTGTGACTTTATACGCCATGTCGCAGGTCGATAAAAAGAAACTCGACGAGGTGGCGGCTTCCTATCGCGACGCCTTCAGCGTCAGCGTCAGCGGCGAGAACGCTAAAACCCTGATTCCGAAAACCGATGTCATAACAATTCCGAAAGTTACTATTGCGCCTATCCCATACGCCCAGTATCGCACCAGCCCGTCCGCCGGACCGCGCGAGCCGAAGGGCTTGTTCGCAGGCCAGGAAGATTTTCAGACCATCATCAACGCCCTGCGCAAAAAACTGGCCGCCGCCGGAGCATCGGGCGTCGATCTTCATGTCGGTGCCAGAGGCTTGGTGATAAGCCTGCCCGCCGCCACATTTTTTGCGCCAGGCAGCGGAACGGTCACAGCCGCATCCGCCGGGGCGCTGTCGGTCATCGCCGATGCTTTGACTCCCTATGCCAATCCAATAAGTTGCGAGGGGCACACCGACAACACCCCAGTGTCGTCCGCCGCCTTCGCTTCCAATTGGGAGTTGTCCGCCGCCCGCGCCGCCAGCGTCGCCCGCGCTTTGGCCGACGACACCGATTTTCGGCCTGAGCGTCTGTCGGTCAGCGGATATGGCGAGTATCGCCCAATCGCGAACAATAACTCCGAAGAAGGACGGAAGCGGAACAACCGGGTGGATATTATCCTGCTTAACAAGGACGGTGCGGTGCGCGACGCCGCTTCAGATGATGAAGAAGCGCCCCGACAGCCACCACCCCTTTGACAACGAAGTTTCTCCGGTGCAGAAGGAACATTGAATGAACGTTTTACCCTATTATCCACTGTGTTTCTTTCTCTGTTTCGCGCCCCTGGCCTTCGGCCTGGTCGAGTTCTGGTCACTGGCTACGGCCGAGATACTTGTCTTGCTGATAGCCCTGATGGCCTGCGCCAGACCCTGGTTTTATCGCGAACCCTTCCCGAATATTCCCGGATTATTGCCGTTGGTTTTGCTGGCCGCGCTGATGGCCGTGCAAATTCTGCCTTTGCCGTCGTCTGTGGCGCGCATTCTGTCACCCGCCGCCTACGCCTACTACAAACCACTTCTCGCGGTTTATCCCGATGGCGCCTGGATCACCCTGTCGCTCAACAGCAGTGGCACGTTGCGCCAGTTCCTGTTGCTCGTCGCCGGGATTCTTCTGTATGTCAGCGTCATCCTGCTTTTCGCCAAAAATCTTTTGTTACGCCGTTTCATCGCTCTTTTCGTCGGCGTCGCCACAATCATCGCCGCCTTGGCCCTCATCCAACGGGCGGTGGCGCCGGACATGCTCCTGATGATGCGAAAAACTCCGGCCGGGACGCCGTTCGGCCCGTGGATCAATCCCAGCCAATTCGCCGGATATATCGAATTAGTCGCGCCTTTGGCCTTAGGATTGTGCATGTTTTATCGTCCACGCCGCCATCGTAACGACAGCCGCCGCGAGCGCTTCATTCATTTTTTCAGTTCAACAGGCACCAACAAGCATCTGTTCCTGACCGCCGCGCTGTTCATCATGATGCTGGCTGTGACATTCAGCATGTCGCGTGGCGGCATCATCAGCATGTTCTGCTCATTGCTCCTTTTTCAAATACTCTATCTGTACAAAAAAAAATCACGAAGCTATCTCAGCATCGCAATTTTGCTGGTGGCGTTCGGTCTGGTGTTCGCCTGGGTTGGCTGGGAGAGCGTGGCCACCGAGTTTGATCAGACGGTGGATGCCAAAGGCAACATTCGTGACGACCGAATGACCCTTTGGAGCGACACGCTGCGGCTGATTGGCGATTTTCCCATATTCGGCGGTGGTTTCGGTTCGTATGTCAATACCTATCCTCTCTATAAAACTCTGAAAAATCCTCTGATTTACGACCATCCCCATAACGAATATCTGGAGATATTATCCGATGGCGGTCTTGTCGGCGCGGCCTTGGTTGTCTGGTTTCTGGTTGTTTTCTACCGGCACGCCTGGAAGAAAATCCGCATCCGCCGCAACCGCTACCCGATTTTGCTGGGCATCGCTGGACTGTGCGGCGTTAGCGCCACCCTCATACACGGCGCAACCGATTTTAACATGCACAACCCGGCGGTTTTCCTGCTTTTTTACCTGCTCTGCGGTCTGACTGTAGCCACAGTGAATATCCAGTTTGACATGGGCGAATGCGAGACGCTTTTGGCGTCAAAACCTGTCTCGCGCAACAACGTGTATGGCGTAGCCGCAGTGCTGACCACCATGGTGGTTGCTCTGATTGTTTGTGGCCAGAGCGTGGCGCGGCACCTAGAAACGAAAAACGCTAAACTGTATGTCTCGCCGCAACTGAAGAAAGAAAAGTTGCAAAACCTTGCCTCCGCCTGGCGTTGGAGCGTCCGCCTTGACCCGCTGGAATCGCGTTATCGATACCAA
Source organism: Desulfobulbaceae bacterium (assembly GCA_031287565.1). GTDB lineage: Bacteria > Desulfobacterota > Desulfobulbia > Desulfobulbales > Desulfocapsaceae > UBA8130. The sequence continues at coordinate 7,236 of JAITSS010000012.1, read as the reverse complement.
CTGGCCGGTATCGAGTGGTATCTCGGTGAAAAAGATCAGGCGATGCGCGATTTTTGGTTGGCGGCGGCGCGCAATCCAATGGAAGGCGTCTACCTGCAACGGGTGGGCTATTTGCAGCCCGACGCCCGAATCGGCAAACGACTGATCATCGAAGGCGCCAGGCGTTCGCTCAACCGCACCGAGCTGGCGGCGGGCTTGGCCGAATATTTGCTACGCACCGGCGAACAAGATGAGGCCATGGAAATCATTCAGAAATCTGTGGCCGAAGAGCCGACTGCCTGGAAAAAATGGCTGACGCTGATGGATGGCTACAATTTCCCGCCGGAAACGATTGCCGCCCTGTTGCCGCCGGATGACGCCAGTCCCTGGTTCAATATCGGCTACTTCCGGATGCAGAACGACCGCGTTGATGACGCCGGCATGTATTATGACCGCGCCCTGGAAATCATGGAGCGACACGAAAACGATACCTATCCGGAATACTGGTATTCACAGATAAACGCCTATTACACTCGCGAAGGAAAATCGAAGGAAATGCTGGGGCGGTCGTTGCGGCAAGCGGTGCGGGATTGGCCCTATGTCTCACGCTATCGCATGGCTTTAGCGGATTATTATCTGGCTGAGGGCTTTCGCTCCAGAGCGATCATCACCTACCGTTCAGTGTTAGAGATCAACCCGCGCTACCCGGCGGCGCTCGCGAAATTGAAAGAGCTGAACGCCAACGCCGATACGCCTTAATCGGTGATGTGCTTTTCGGTGAACTGCGCCATCAGTTCATGAATCTGATATGGTGGACGTTCTTTGAAATAGTGGTTGACAATGGCGTGCCCCAACTCATGAGCGATAACCCGCAGATTCACATCATCAACCGAAACGTACACGGTGTTTTCCGACAGTGAATAGTAGGCGATGTTGTTGGCTTCTTTGCCATATTTTTGCTGATACACTGCGGCCACGGCGTTTTTATCCGGCAAAAGCACCACCGTCACCTTCATCTTCGGCGGATACATATCTAAAACCAGCTGCGCCTTTTCCAGGATGACATCCAGCTTGGCGTATACCTCGTCTTCGACGGTGACGATATTTTTTTTCTGGATGAAGCGGCCCAAGCGGCCAATCATCAGATTGTCGTTGAAGTCGCGCAAAAGCTCCGGATTACTCCAGCGGACCGTGAAATAGCGACTCTGCGCCGCTAACGCCGACGCGCCCGGTGCCAATAATGAGCAACCCAATACCAAGAGGGCCGCAAGGCCGAATATCCTGAGGCTACGCATCCTTGACCGTATATTTGGCGCAATATTCGATGATTCTGCGGTTTTGCTCACGCAGGCTCCACAATAAACTGCGAGCTTCTTCGTTTTGCCCTTCAGGAAAGACTGATGTCTCCAGTTGGTTGAGCAACTCGTCAACGGCGGTGGCGCCCCGGCGGATGCCACCAACTGTTTCAGACAGCGTGTCGTTGAATGCGTTGATTTTGTCGGCCAGTTCTTTGCCTTCATCTTTCGCTCGCAGATAAATACGGTCGTCGAGACGTCCGGCGTTCATGTTGTCGAAGGCTTTTTCAAAGCGAAACACCGGCCCAGCGACGCGATGGGTGAAGCGCACCGCCGCATAGACCAGAAGACCGCCGCCGATGACCACGACAATCCAACTGGAGGCCAGCACCTCTTTCAGAAGCATCAGCGGCGTCTGGCCAAATTGAAGGTTATGATTGTCATAGGAAATGGTCATTGAATCGGCGGAAAACAGCAGAAACAGAGCGACGAAGAGCAGGCATCCCCCGGCGAAAAACAGGAAAAATCCCAACACCTGCCTGCCTTGTAAATCCTTTTTGATGAAAAATGTCCGGCGTTTGTACTTTTCCATGGTGTTCAGTTATGAATGGTAATGTTGGCGTTTTGGCGCAGTTCCGTGAGCCATTCCGAGATGAGACGCTCTTTTTTGCTCTGCTCGATAATTGATTTGGCCATTTCGCGAGGCAGGATGGCGGGGGTCTGGCTGGTCGTCGATGACGCCGTCACCGCGTCGAGACGCAAGGCGTACTGCTCATGACCAGTATCGAATTTTATCACATATTCACCCGGTTTTAGGCCAGCTATCATCGGTTTCATCGAATCGGCCAGGTCGTCGAACAGCACCTCGGTGCTCTGCCCCTGATCACTTACCGGTTTATAAGGAGGCTCAGATCTGACCGGCAATCGGGTGAAACGAATCATTTTTCCAAACAAGGAGAGGTAGCGGTCGATTTCCTCATCGCTGGTTGTGACGTTGAAGGCGGCGTATTTGCGATCCATGAGTATTTTCAGAAGCGATTGCTCATAAAAAGCCTTCAACGATTTGCGAAAGGCTTCTTCTTTGTCTATCTTCTGGCGTTGCGCTTCCTGGATGAGCAACTCGCGGGTAATCGCCGAATTGATGAGGTCTTCCAGACGCTGGTCGCCGTCCCCCTCTTCAGGCGAAGCGGTCAATTCGCTTTTTTCGAGCTGATAACCGTTGATGGTCGCCACTACGTCGCGTTTTGGCGCTTCGGCGCGCGGCCACAAATAGAAAACAGTGATGAGGGATGCGAGGGCGAGGAGCGCCAGAATGATCCGGATGTAACGCATAGAATTCTCCAGGTTGGTTAGACTGGCGGAATATCCGCCGTTAATGCGGAAAAAGTATCGCACAAACAGAAAACGATAACAAGGGTAACGAGGAACGCGACCAGCCCGGAGGGCCTCGCGAAACGCGCCGTAATTATGATGGAGGAGGAAATGTCTGTAAGCGCTAAGGTAGTGTTTTCATGTCTCTTATTTCTTTTTGTCGCTGCAAACGCGCAGGCCGACGAGATCGGTTCGGTGCGCACGCGCTTCAAACTATTAGGGGCCAACGACCGGGTTGTCGTCGAAGCCTTCGACGACCCGGATATCGCCGGAGCGACCTGTTATTTAAGCCGCGCCCGCACCGGCGGCATTTCCGGCTCAGTGGGCATCGCCGAGGACACGTCCGACGCCTCGCTGGAATGTCTGCAAACCGGGCCGATCACCCTTTCCGAAGAGATTCGTTCCGGCAAGGCCGATGGCGAGCGCGTTTTCAGAAAGGCGGCGTCGATTTTCTTCAAAACCGTGCAGGTGGTGCGCTTTTACGATAAAAAACGTAACACATTAGTGTATCTTACATACAGCAACAAGATCATTGACGGCTCGCCGCAAAACAGCGTCGCGGCAATCGCGCTTCGCAACTGAAAAGACGGGAAAGAGCTTGACAATTTCCCGTCTTTGCGGCGATTTGGCCAAGGTCATGCGGAAATGCTCCCGCATTTCAGGCCGGATTTTCTCCGGAACCATCCAACTTTTTCTCGCACAGGAACATGAATCCCGATAAGGAAGACCCCGCGCCGGAACCGGAACCGCGGAAAGGTTTTTTGGCGCGCCTCGCCGCTCTGGTACCCTTCGGCAAACCAGAAACCAAGGAAGAACTGGAACTGGAAATCCAGGAATTACTGGAAGAAGGCGAAGATAAAGGGCTGATTGGCGCGATTGAAGAGAAGATGATCAATTCGGTTCTCGATTTTCGCAACACCCTGGCCGATGAAATCATGACCCCGGCTGTGGATATGTTCAGCGTCCCGGCCAACCTTCCCTTGGATGAACTGATCGAGCGCGTCATCGACAGCGGCTTCACGCGGACGCCGGTCTATCGTGACGACTTCGATCAGATTATCGGCCTTATTCACGCCAAAGATTTGTTAAAAATTTGCGCCCGCCGCCGCGACCAGCCTTTTCACCTTGAGGAGCATCTACTGCCGGTGCATATGGTCGGCGAAAACAAGCCGATTGTCGATTTGCTCAGAGAATTTCAACAGAAAAAAGCGCACATGGCAGTTGTCACCGATGAATTCGGCGCAGTGCGCGGCCTTCTGACCATGGAAGACATCATCGAAGAAATCTTCGGTGAAATTGGCGATGAATACGACGACGAGGAGGAACCAGTCGAGCATTTGCCGGACGGCTCGCTACTGGTGCCGGCCCGTCTTGGCTATGAGGTGGTGGAAGAGGCGTTTTCCGTGGTCTTGCCGGAAGGCCCCTATGAATCGGTGGGCGGTTTGGTTATCCATCTTTTGGGCCGACTTGGGCGGATTGGCGATAAAGCGCGAGCTGGCGACCTGCTTTTTGAGGTGAAAAACGCCAGCCGACGCCGCATTAAAACCGTGCGCGTCGTCCGCGTGCCAGACGAGGAAGAGCAAGCGTGAAGCGCGGCGCTTTGTTCGCTCTTCCTGTGGTCAGCGCGACCATGATCTGGCTGTCGTCGCCAGGCGGCGGCGAATTATCCTCCCTGTCGCTTGCCATGCTGGTGCCTTTGCTCTGCGGACTGGCTCGGCAAACCAAGGCCAAACGAGCTTTTTTCAGCGGTTGGCTCTGCGGTTTCGCCGCCTATCTGGCGCTTCTTTACTGGATTGTTTTCGTTCTTGGACACTACGGCGGCCTGCCTTGGTTTATCGCCACGCCGCTCCTGATGCTGCTAACCGCCTACATGGCGCTCTACACCGGCCTGTTTGCGCTCGGTTTCTGGTTTTTGCCGCGCTCTCGTCCGACCCTATGCCTTTTGGTCGCGCCCGCCCTGTGGGTCGGCCTTGATTGGTTGCGCGGCCTGCTCTTCACCGGTTTTCCCTGGATGGATGTCGGCTATTTTCTGGCATTTTCGCCATGGCTCATTCAGAGCGCCGATCTTTTCGGTCATCACGGCATCACCTTTCTCATCGTCATGACCAATGTGTTTCTGTATTTGCGATTCTTCAACCCGCGATTTGCAGGCGATTCACGGCGGCAGGGGCAATTCGATGAGGCCCGATTTACGCGAGCCATTCCAGGAACGCAACGGATGTTCGCCTCATTTCTGGTCGCGGTTCTGCTCTATTCCGGCGCTAGTTTTTATTTTTTTGACACCGCGTCCGACCCGTCGCTACGCATCGGCGTCGTTCAGGGTAATATAAGTCAGGATGTCAAGTGGTCGCCAGAAAACCGCCAAGCGACGCTGGATGGCTATTTGCGACAGAGCGCCGCGTTGTCGGCGGCGGAGCATCCGCCGGATTTGCTGCTGTGGCCGGAGACCGCGCTACCGTTTTATCCGCAACGCTCGCCCCTGACACCCACCCTGCTCGCCTTCGTCGGTCAAAGCAATACGCCCATTCTCACCGGCGCGCCATGGTTCGAGCTGGACGCGGCGGCGCCAGACGGCGCGCGTCGATACAACGGCGCCTTGCTTTTGACACCGGAGGCGGGCTTCGCCGCCACCTATTTCAAATCGCACCTGGTGCCGTTTGGCGAATATGTGCCGCTGCGCCAATATCTTCCCTTCATCGCACCGCTCGTTGAAACAGTTGGGCAATTCAGCGCGGGCCAGGTGAAGTCGCCGATGTTTCTGGCAAATAAAAACGCCCGGCTTCCGGCGAATATCGGTATTCTCATTTGTTATGAATCGGTTTTTCCTGACATTGCTCGCCGCTGGGTCAATGTCGGGGCCAATGTCCTGGTCAATCTCACCAACGACGCTTGGTATGGCCGTTCCAGCGCCCCACGTCACAGCCTGGCCATGGCGATTTTGCGGGCGGTGGAAACCAGACGCGCTTTGGTTCGGGCGGCCAACACCGGCTATTCAGCCTTTATCGACCCGTCCGGGCGGGCGCGGGATATTTCGCCGCTTTTCGCCCCATGGGCGGAAAATGGCGACGCGGTCCTGCGCGGTGGACGCACCGGATACGTTCTTTGCGGCTATCTATTCGCGCCGCTTTGTTTGCTCTGCTCGTCGCTTGCGCTGCTCTTGGTGTGGCGACGAAACTCCAGGTGACGAAGATGCTCCCAACAACATGCGCTACCGCCGCGACGCCTCGCCTATGCTTTCTCTTGGGCCTGTCGCTGTTTGTTCTCATCGGCTTGGCACCGCTCGTGGCCCAAGCCAGGCCGAAAAGCATTGACGCCAATTTCATCCAGGAAAAAGAGATGAAAATTCTGGCCCGACCTCTGGTTTCCGAAGGCCGCTTGGTCTTTCGCGCGCCGGATCATCTGCGTTGGGAATACCGCTCGCCCATCCAAAGCGTCATGCTTATGCAAAACGACGCGGCCAGAAAATTCACGCGCCAAAACGGTGAGTGGATCGAGGATAAAGGCGTGGGACTGGACGCCGTACCAATGATTCTTGCCCAGATGACCGCCTGGCTGGAGGGCCGGTTTGTCGAAAGCGATGCGGCGCTCTTCACCGCCGTTCGCAATGGACAAACCGTGCGCCTTGTGCCCAAAGAAGAAGGAATGCGCGCCGTGATAGCAAGCATCGAATTGCGCCTGGCCGGGCAAGGCGAATTGATCGAAGCAGTGGACATCCGCGAAAACGCCGACGCCGTGACTCGAATTCGATTCAAAAATATCGTCTCCGACCAACCAATCGACGACGCGCTGTTCACCGCGCCATGATTAGCCTGCTTTTCAGCCGAAAAAACCACCGCGCCGCGCATTTCCTGTCGGCTTTGGCCTCTCTGCCGCTTCTCTTGGCCGCCTGCGCCGCGCCCGCCTTGGATGTGGATGAAAATATCCTTTTATCCACCGGCGATTGCGCCATCGGTCAAACTGTTTTTCCGCAGGGGAACTGGCAGTTTGTCCACGAAATCGTTTTTCGTTCCGAGTCAGGCGCGGCGGGTCGTTTCATTGGCGTCGTTTCGCGGCAAAACGGGGAATTACGCTGCGCCTTAACCACGCTTGAAGGTCTGACCATCTTTGCGGCGCGGGCCTGGCCCGGTCAGGCGGCCAGGGTCGAACGCGCTCTGCCGCCCCTGGATAAACCGAGTTTTGCCGCAGGTCTCCTGGCCGACCTGCGCCTGCTTTTCAACCAGCCGGACGGCGCGCCGCGCTGTGGTTGGCGGGCTGGGGAAAGGGTGTATCGTTGGCGCGACCACAATGTGATCACCGATGTTTCTGTCGGGCAGGATAATTGCTGGACAATCCGCGCCTATCTCAACGGGCGTCAAACCAGAGAGGCGCGGGCCGAAGACTGCGCGACGGCGGACCGGATAAGCCCAGGACGCATATCGCTACAGGCCACCACGGACGCCGCCGCCTATCAACTGGACATGCGCCTGATCAGCGCCAAAGGTATCTACATATCTTTTAGGTACTGAATTGATATTACGAAAAAAAGGCTTGTATTTTTAAGAAATTGTACTAAATTTGGACGAATGACATCCCTATAAATATACCAGACAAG
>JAITSS010000076.1 GCA_031287565.1 Desulfobulbaceae bacterium | reverse complement strand
GCAAATTTACGATTTTTTGGCCTTCATGGACTACGACCTAACAAAAATATCCCAGTTCAAACAGAACATCCTAGAAAATATACCCGCTCTTGCGGAAAGACTTGTGTAGATACCTTTGGATCAGCGCGGAAAAGATGAGTGACTGACGGCGTGGAACACCAACCATACGCCGTCGTGACAAGCAAAAAAAACTGAACTGGCCCCCCATTCGCTCATGGTGGCTCATCCTCATGACTGAGCACAGCTTAAACGGGTGTCTGGAAAATGGGGGCCACTATATTTTCACCCTTCTATGCTTCTGGCGCTTATATCGCAAAAAAACGGCGCTCTTGCACAGGCATCGTGCAAGAGCGCCGGATACAGCGAAGTAGCGGTCTTATATCACTTACACGCCGCCACCTTGACCGCGCAGGCTTTGTACTCCGGCGTGCCGGTGATCGGGTCGCGGTGGCCGGAGGTGAGGTTGTTGGTTAAGGCGGTCTGATGGTGGAAGGTCATGAAGACGGTGCCCTTATGCGAACGCTCCGTCACTTTGGCCTTCACCTTCAGGTCGGCGCGGCGTGAGCTGACCGTAACCCAATCGCCGTTGTTAATAGCCAACTGACGGGCGTCTTCCGGATTGATTTCCACCAACTCCTCCGGGACGATTTCGGCGATACCCAGACAACGCCTAGTCATCGAGCCGTTGTTATAGTGCTCGCGGACGCGGCCGGTGATCAGCACCAGCGGGAATTCGGCATCGGGTTTTTCGCCGGAACCCTGATGCTCAAGGGCCAGGAAAACCGCCTTGCCGCTGGCTCGCGAAAACAGATCGGTATACAGGGTCGCGGTGCCAGGATGATCTTTGGTCGGGCAGGGCCACTGGATGCCTTTCTCTTCAATGCGAGCGTAGCTGATGCCACCGTAAATCGGCACCAGACTGGCGATTTCATCCATGATTTCAGAGGGATGATTGTACAGCATCCCTTTGTAGCCCATGCGGGCCGCCACTTCGCCCAAGACCTGCCACTCAGCCATGCCAGCCAGCGGTTCAATCGCTTTGCGCACCCGCTGCACGCGGCGCTCGCCGTTGGTGAAGGTGCCGTCTTTTTCGGCGTAGCTGGCGCCGGGCAGAATGACATCGGCGAATTTGGTGGTTTCGGTGTGGAACATATCCTGCACCACGAGGAATTCCGCCCCTTCCAAGGCCGCCCGCACATGACCGGCGTCGGCATCGGTATGGGCCGGGTCTTCACCAAGGATGTAAATTCCCTTGAACTTGCCGTCCTTGCATTGATCAAGCATTTCCACCGATTTCAAACCCGGCTTGTCGGAAATGGCCACGCCCCAGGCTTTGCCGAACTTCTCACGCGCCTTGGCGTCGGTGACGCTCTGATAGCCAGGCAAGGTCGCGGGCAACGGCCCCAGGTCGGAAGCGCCTTGCACGTTGTTCTGGCCGCGCAAGGCCATGATGCCGGTGGCCGGTCTGCCGATATGGCCGCAGACCAGGGCCAGGTTGGCAATGGCCATGGCGTTTTCGGTGCCGGTCTGGTGCTCGGTGACGCCTAAACCGTAGATGATCATCGCGTCTTTAGCCTGGGCGTAAAGCCGGGCTGTTTCAACGATTTTTTCGCCAGCGACGCCGGTGATCTTCGCCACCCGCTCCAGGTCGTATTCGCTGACTTTGCAACGGAGTTCCTCAATATTTTCCGTGCGTTGGGCGATGAATTCTTTATTTTCCCAGCCGTTTTGCAAAATGACGTTGATCATGCCGTTCAGCATGGCGATGTTCGAGCCGGGCATCAGATCGAGCCAGACATCGGCGCGTTTCGCCATCCAGGTTTTGCGCGGGTCGGCGACCAGCAAAGTCGCGCCTTTGGCCAAGGCTTCTTTTATATAGAGGGAGACAATCGGATGCCCTTCGGTCGGGTTTGAGCCGAAGAGGAAGATGGTATTGACATCGGGAATCTGCGCTAAAGAGTTGGTCGCCGCGCCGGCGCCCAGACTAGTGGCCAGACCGGCCACAGTTGGAGCGTGTCAGACGCGGGCGCAGTTATCGACGTTATTCGACCCCACCGCGCAGCGCACCCATTTGGCGAGCAGATAATTTTCTTCGTTGGTGCAGCGGGAAGAGGAAAATCCGCCGACTTTTTCCGGGCCGTGTTCTGTAATCAAGGCGTTGAAACGTGAAGCCACCAAGTCGAGGGCCTCATCCCAACTCGCTTCACGGAACTGGCCATTTTCCTTGATTAAAGGCGTTTTGATGCGTTCCGGGCTGTGGATGAAATCGAAGCCGTAGCGGCCCTTGACACAAAGATTGCCCTTATTGACCGGCGCGTCGAAATCGGAGGTGACGCGCGCCACTTTGCCGTCTTTGACGTTTAAGAAAAAGTTGCAGCCAGTGCCGCAGTAGCTACAGGTGGTTTTCACCTTTTTCACTTCCATGGCCCGGCCTTTGCCGCGACTCTTACGGTCGGTCAGAGCGCCGGTTGGGCAGGCGGAAACACACTGGCCGCAGAATTCGCAGCTATCGAGGGTGCGCGGTTTGCCATCACTGGTGACCGGCAAGGTACGCCAGCCATCCTGCTGAAGTTTTAGGGTGTCGGCCATCACCACTTCATGACAGATGCGGACGCAGCGGGCGCAGACCACGCATTTGTTCGGCTCGAAGGTGATGAAGGGATTGTCCTCAACCAGCGGCAGGCCCCATTTTTTCGTTTGAAACTGGCCGAGTTTCGCGCCGTACTGATAGGCCAGGGTTTGCAGCTCGCAGGCGCCGTTCGCCTCGCAGGTCATGCAGTCGTTGGGATGATTGTGCAGCAGCAATTCGATGGTGTTTTTGCGCAGTCGTGTCAGGCGCTCGCTTTCGGTTGTCACCGCCATGCCCGGCTGGACATAGGTGGCGCAGGAGGCCAACGGTTCGCTATAACCAGCGACTTCGACGATGCACAAACGGCAGCCGCCGTAGGGCTTCAGCCGTTGGTCATAACACAGGGTCGGCACCGGGATGTTTGCTGCCCGGCAGACCTCCAGAATTGTTTGCCCGGCCCGGCAACTGATACTCTGACCGTTGATAAGCACAGCGAATTGTTCGTTTTCCATTGCGCACCCAAGTTGAGATTGTAATTCCAGGCAGACGGGCGACGCGCACATCCACCCGCGCCAATTTGATAATCATAACCAATCCGAAACCACGATAAACGCCCATATCTACCGAAACACCGGCCATTTGGCAAGAGGCGAAGTCCGAAGACAGCCCAATAATCAGTGAGGAAAAAATTGACGGGTTCAATCGCGCCATAGTAGAGAGTGAAAAGTGGAAACGAGGTTTGAGAAGGCTGGAGTATTTTTTTCGGAGGGATGAATATGGCCGCGAATTGGCAAGGTTTTCTGGAACGATGGCGGGATGCCGGTTGTATTGATGCCAAGGCGGCGGCGGCGATTGCCGCCTACGAAGCCAGTCAGGAGCGGGCAAGCGGCTGGCATTGGCAGGTGGTTGTGGCCCTGGCTTTGGGCGCTTCGCTGCTGGCCGCCGGAATTCTGCTGTTTGTCGCCGCCCATTGGGACTCGATTTCTCCAGCTTGTCGCTTTGCTTTGGCGCTGACCATGGTCGCGCTGACCCATATCGGCGGGGCGCTGACCGCCAGACGATTTTCCGCCCTTGCCATCACCCTCCATGCCATCGGCACCGTTTGCCTCGGCGCGGCTATTTTCCTGACCGGGCAAATCTTTCATCTGCAAGCGCATTGGCCGAACGGCTTGCTGCTGTGGGCTTTGGGGGCCTGGGCGGCCTGGGCGCTTTTGCGCGATTGGCCGCAGGCGGTTTTCGCCGCCGTTCTGACGCCAGCCTGGTTTGTCGGCGAATGGCGCGAGATTGTAAGAATGAATTTCGACCATGATTTATCCTGGATGTATGCCATTCCCACCATCACCACCTTGATGTTGGCCTTGACCTATCTGTCGGCGATAACGCCGGAAAAAAATTCGGCGACGCGCAAGGCGCTGTTCTGGATTGGCGCTCTTACTCTGTTTCCCGCCATTTCTGCTGTTTGGCTCACCGCCGCTCCTGTTCGGCGAAACGTGGATCTTTTCGCCGCATACGCCAAATATCTTGGCGGCTATCAGACCGTGTTGCATATGGCCGCCTATTTTGTGCCGCTGCTTATCGCCTGGCGGCTGCGCGGCAAAAGGGTTTGGGTTAATGTCCTTGCCATGATTTGGATTTTCTTTCTGACGGCGACATCATCCACCGCCCGTGGCCAGTTTTCCTGGGCGATGTTCCTGGTGCTGGCTGTCGGCGCGGTGGCCCTGATCCAGTAGGGCCTGGGGGAGAAACGACCAGCCATGGTTAATCTGGGATTCGCCGGTTTCGCCGTAAACGTCTTCTGTTTTTATTCCATCACTGTTTCCGACAAATTGGAGCGATCACTCAGTTTAATAGGTTTAGGACTGCTGTTCCTTATTGGTGGTTGGATACTGGAAAAGACCCGTCGTCGTCTGATGATGAATATCGCTGGAGGTGAGGCATGAAGCGATTCGAGAGATTGCATAAGGGATTGGCGCTTGCTTTGATTCAAATCGCCATTGTCTCCTCGCTGGGGGCCAAAATGCTGTACGACCGCCACCATCTGCCCCGGCTGTGGGTGAAGACAGCTTCCTTTGATCCTAATCTGCCGATTCGTGGCCGTTATGCGCGCCTGCAAGTGTGCGTCGAGCCAGACCAGGCCTTGCTGAAAAAGAAACGCGATCAATCCTGGCAATCTGTCCAGTTGCGTGTTGAGAACGGACATCTCATCGCTGAGGCGTCCTCTAAGGGAAAGACCGGCCTTACCATCTGGTTTGGCGGACGCGATCAGAAAGGGCCGCCAGTGCTCAGAAACCCGCTGGCCTTCTTTTTGCCGGAACATGTCGCCGACCCGTCTCGTCATCCGGCGGGGGAAACCTTGTGGGCGGAAGTCACGGTGCCGCCAAACGGGCCGCCACGGCCAATTCGTCTGGGTGTGCAAAAGGGTGAAGGGCCAATTGAACCGCTCTCCCTTCAATAGCAGAAATATCTACACAACCCATGTATGGAGCGTGATAAAGCGCCCGTTGGTGTGAAGCTCTGTCGAACCACCAAGGGTTTCGCCTTTCGATACACATCTCAGGGCGAACGGGAAAAACAACTTCTGTCGGTGCTTCTGCTTCAATAGTCTGAAAAGCATTTGCTGACGCCGCCCAGCCGATTGACAATTCACTGCCGCCGGGTATAGTCGGCCCCTTTGTCGCGGCTTCCTTGCGGCGGGCTTTTGCCTGACTAACATACTACTTTTTATGGCGACATCATGAACACTCTGGCATCCTTCTTTTCCCCTGAAACTATGCGCGCACTCTTTCCACAGGAGCGCAGCAACGAGTTTTTTGAGGCGCTTTTCGGCGATGCGCGGGACGGCGCCTATGACATCGAGCTGGCCTATCGCGGCGATAGGCAGGATCAATTGTCGTTTGAATTTCTCCTCCATCAACGGCCTGGCCAATGCCTGGTTTGCAACCTGACCCGTGGGCTGCCGCCGGTCTTCAGCCGCCATCCGATCATCAATGTTGAAGGTTTGACGCGCGATATTGAAAAGCTGGCCGCCGGGCGTTTCCGTTGCCTGGAGTGGCGGCTCGGCGAAACCATCCAGGAAAGCGCGGCCCTGCACCGCATTCCCTTGACGATTCGCATCGCGCCGGTCTGAGACTCTTCGGAGGAACATAATGACCAGCGCATCGCCTGGCGAGTGTCTGATCGTGGGTTTTCGCGGCGACCGACTCGACGCGGGCGGCGCTTTCGCGCAAAAAATAAAGGCCGGGCGTATCGGCGGCGTCATCCTTTTTGATCGGCATCTGGCGACAAAAAGTCAGGAAAACAACATCGTCAGCCCGGAGCAGACCAAAAAACTGGTTGCCGACCTGCAAGATGCGGCGGGTGGCGATTTGCTGGTCGCCGTTGATCAGGAAGGTGGGGCGGTCAGCCGTTTCAAGGCCGCCCGCGGTTTTCCCGAAACCGCCAAAGCCGCGCTTCTCGGCGCTCATCCCGATAGCGAAATGACCCGCCTAGCCGCCCGCCGAACCGCCGAAACGCTTGCCCAATTGGGTATCAATTTCAATCTCGCGCCGGTCGTTGATCTGAATATCAATCCAGACAATCCAATTATCGGTCGCTACGGACGCAGTTTCGGCGACAACCCAGAGCGGGTGGCCCGACAGGCGGCGGTCTGGATTGAAGAGCATCGGCGGCTGGGCATCGCCTGTTGCCTGAAGCATTTTCCTGGCCACGGTAGTTCCCAGCATGATTCGCATCTCGGTTTTACCGATATTTCCGACTCCTGGCATCGTAAAGAATTGTTGCCATTTCAGATACTTATTCAACATGGCCTGGCCGACGCGGTGATGTGCGGCCACCTCTTTCATCGTGGTTTCGATGACGCCGTGCCGGCCACTCTCTCGCCCGCCGTCATTGGTGGGATGCTGCGGCGCGAGCTGGCGTTTGACGGCGTGGTCGTTTCCGATGATATGCAAATGGCGGCGATCACCAGTCATTTCGGTTTTGCCGAAGCGGCGTGGCGGGCTATGGCCGCCGGTGTTGACATTATTCTGGTTGGCAATAACCTTATCGAACTTTCCGACGCGCCCGGCCAATTTGAGCAGGCCATCGCCGCCGCCTTGCAACGCGGAGACCTATTGGAAGGCCGCATTGAAGAGGCGAAACGGCGCATCCGCCTTCTGAAAACGAAAATTTCCCTGGAGAAACGAGCATGAACGAACAGCAAACCCATTCCCTTTTCATCGGCTATTGCATGTGGATTTTCGGTTTTCTTGGCGCGCACCGTTTTTATTACGGCAAACCGATTTCCGGCACGATTTACTTCTTCACTTTGGGCCTTTTGGGTATCGGCTGGATTATTGATTTATTTTTGATTCCGGCTATGCAGCGCGACGCCGACATCCGCTTTATTCCCGGCCCGATCGATTTTAATATCGCCTGGTTGCTACTGACGTTTCTCGGACTTTTGGGTATCCACCGCATGTATATGGGCAAATGGATCACCGGATTGATCTATTTATGCACCGGCGCTTTGTTCCTTTTTGGCTATATTTATGATTTCTGGACACTGAATGACCAGGTCTCTCTGGTCAACGGCAAGGCGGCCTGAATGTATGGATAAACCGCTCATTGATTATCCCTGCCGCTGGCAGTACACTGTGGTCGGAGAAAACGAAGGCGCCCTGCGGCAAATCCTGCTGCTGGCCTGCACTTCCACTGAAGTTGACATCCGCGTTTCACACCACAGTTCCGGCGGTAAATACGTCAGCCTGAAGGCCGAGGCGCTCGTCGCCTCCGAGGAAGAGCGGGACACAATTTTTCGCAATATTCAAAGCAATCATGAAGTCAGGTTTGTGCTGTGAATGGGCGAAATATTTTTGTGGCCCTTGATTGCCATGTCCACTTGTACCAATTGGGCGATTTGCCGAAATTATTGCAGGCGGCGGTACGCAATGCGCGCCATGTCCAGCTGCATACCCAAGAAACACCGTGGCGGTTGGACGGCCAGCCGGTTTTACCCACCCTTATCCTGACCGAATTAAATAGTCGCGATAGTTTTGCCGTGATCATGAAACTGGCCATGTCTCCGGGTGGAGATTCGATCCACGGCTGGCGCTTTGAGGCAGGCGGCGATGGTCTGAGCATTTTCGCCCGTCACGACGACGGCGAGGTGGCGCTGATCATTTCCGGCCAGCAGATCGTTACAAAGGAGCGCTTGGAAATCCTGGCTATCGCTTGTCGTCCGGATGTGGAAAACGGTCTTGAATTGACCAACACATTGAGCGAAATTCGCCATCGCGACGCCGCTGCGGTTTTCCCTTGGGGCGTTGGCAAATGGCTGGGGCGGCGCGGGCGGCTGCTTGATGCGGCGCTGGCCGCTGGCAAACCCGGCGATTTCGCCTTGTCCGATACCGCATCCCGCCCATTTTGCTGGCCAGAACCGCGTTTGGCCGCCGCCGCGCAACGAGGATTCATGGTTTTGCGTGGCGCCGATCCCTTGCCCCTGGCCGGGCAAGTGGAACATGTCGGCGCTTTCGGCACTCTCGCCAACATTGTTTTCGATGACGAGCGCCCGGCGCTGTCAGTTGTCGCGGCGCTGAAGAGCGACGTCACCGCGATGAAAGCGTTTGGTTCAAGACAATCGCCATTCGCTTTTTGCCGCGCGCAGTTGCTGTTCCGACTGACGCGCCTGTCCCGTTGACATCCTCCTGTCCCAGCGGCAGACAAGAGCAAGGGATCACCTGATGATCAGCGGCGTAGAGCCGGTATCAGAATTTCTTGACGACCTGCTGGCCTAACCGCCAGGCCGCGCCCGGCTATGGCGTCGATTTGCCAGCCCTGTACTTTTCCACTACAATTCACCAGGTTGAAAGTCTGCCTTTGCCACTTGGTGTCGTCTTTTGCCTGGCGCGGCACGGTCACGCCGATTGACTTTGCGCCCACGCCCCTCCGTCACCACCATTTTCAGGAGCCGTTTCCGTGTCGCCTCTTTTGATGCTCAGCCTCCTCATCATCACTGCCCTGGTTCTTTTCATCGGCGGCTGGATTCCCGTCGATATCACGGCGATTCTCGTGTTGTCGTCCCTAAGCCTGACCGGTTTAGTTAGCCCGGAGGATGCACTGGCCGGATTCAGCAGTTCGGCGGTGATAACCGTCATGGGCATGTTTATCCTGTCAGCTGGATTAACCCATACCGGCGTTTCATACCAATTCGGCAAACCACTGCAATTATTCGCAAAAAAAGGCGAGATGGCCCTGATCGTCGCCCTGATGGTCACATCCAGTCTGCTGTCGGCCTTAATCAATACCACGACGGTGGCGGCGATTATGCTGCCAGCGACCATGGAATTAGCCAGGCGCAGCGGCCGCAATCCCTCGCGCCTTCTGATGCCGATGGCCCTGGGTTGCCTGTTGGGCGGGCCATTTACGGGCATTTCGACGCCGCCGAACATCCTCGTCACCGAGGCCATGGCCAAAGCCGGTCTGAAGCCCTTCGGTCTGTTCGATTTTACGCCGATAACCGGCGCTTTGGTGGTCGCGGGCATCCTCTTCATCGTGTTAATTGGACGCTACATTCTGCCAGGCAGCAAAGACAAAGCCACCTGCGACCACAGCGATTTGGAATCATCATATCAATTCGCCGAGCATATGTTCACCACCAGGATTCGTCCCGGCTCGAAGCTAGCCGGGGTGAAACTGGCCGACAGCCGCCTGGGTTCGGCCTTGTCGCTTACGGTGGTCGGTCTGCAACGTGGGCGAGAGCTGATTCTCGCGCCGCGCCCGCAGACTATGCTGCGCGAAAACGACGTCCTGATTGTCCATGGGCAGGATGAGCATTTCCGCTATTTTCGCGGCGACCAACATCTCCTGGCCGAGGAAAATGACGAGGCGATGCTGCGTATCGGCGCGGGTATGGAAATCGCCGGGGCGGTGCTGCCCGCGACTTCGCCCCTGGTCGGCCGCAGTCTCGCGGAAATCGGCCTGCGCCGCAACTACCGCGTGCATCTGCTGTCCTTGAAGAACACCCAGGGCGAGCGCATTCAGGACGCCCGCCGCGCCTTCGCCCCTGAGGATTTCCTCATCGTGCAGGGCAAAAAAGAAGACCTCGAACGCCTGGTCGCCGATGGTTTGGTCGGGCCACTCTGCCTTGAGGACGGCGAGGCCGAAGGCGCTATGCTTCTGCCGATGCGGGTGCCGGAAGGCTCGGTATTGATCGGCAAGAACCTCATCGAAAGCCGCCTCGGCAACGCTCTTGACCTGACGGTTATCGGCATTTCTCGCGACCAGGCGGCGGACGGCGCATCTCCTTTTGTATTTATGCCGCTGCCAGAAGAAATCATTCGTCAGGATGATTTGATGGTGCTCCAGGGCAGCCGCGAGGCGCTGGAATCGTTGCAAGCCTTGCAGGAATTGATCATGGAGCGGCCATCGCCGGGACTTATTACCGAGCTGGAATCGCAGCAGATCGGCATCACCGAAGTATTGCTGTCGCCGCGCACTACCTTGGCTGGTCGCACCCTGGCGCAACTGCTTTTTCGCGAGCACTACGGCCTGAGCGTGCTGGCGGTTTTGCGCAAAGGGCAACCGCAACGCGGCGGCCTCCGGGAAATGGCGCTGCAATTCGGCGACGCGCTCCTTGTGTACGGCAGGCGACAGAGTTTGGAGGCGGTGGCGCGCGACCCGGATTTTCTCGTTCTCGACCACGAGGCAACCAATGCGCCGCTGGTGAAAAAAGCGCCAATCGCCGCCGCCATTACTGTGGCGGTGCTCGCCGCCTCCATTCTCAACGTAATGCCGATTTCCATCGCCGCCTTAACCGGCGCGGCCCTGATGGTTGTCACCGGCTGCCTAAACATGGAGCAAGCCTATCGCTCGGTGGAATGGCGGGTGATTTTCCTCATCGCCGGCATGTTGCCTTTGGGCGTGGCCGTGCAAAATACCGGCGCGGCGCAGTTGGCCGCCGATGCGATCATCAATTCGGTCGGCCACCTCGGCCCGCGCTATGTGGTGGCGGCCTTGTTCATCGTCACGGTGATCGGCACCCAAGTCATCCCGACAGCGGCTCTGGTGGTGCTGATGGCGCCAATTGCCTTGAAGGCCGCTCAATCGCTCAATATTTCAGCCGATTTGCTGCTGATGACCATCGCCATGGCCGCCTCATCCAGCTACGCCAGCCCCTTTTCCCATCCCGCCCATATGCTGATCATGGGGCCGGGCGGTTATCGCTTCACGGATTATCTTAAAGTTGGCGTGCCGCTGACCATGGTCATCATCGCGGTTTCGGTCTGGCTGCTGCCGATTCTCTGGCCGCCGTACTGAATCGCCGACACCAATCCGGCCATCAATCGCCTGCGGCATAAACCGGCGGTCAGCGGCCGTTCAGTATGTCTTCAACCGATTTGCCGTCGATCTCACTGTGGAAGATAGTGGTCAGGAGTGGCGCGGCCAGGGCGGCTTCTTGTTCATCCATAAGGAAACCAGGCAACGGCTTGGCCCGACGTAAGCGCGTTGTCGCCGCCTGTCCGCTCAAGCGGCTGGTGAGGCGGTCGGCTGGCAGATGCGCGACCGTCTGAAATGGCCGCCGCGCCGCGAGAACGGGCAAAACATCAAGCATATTGCCCCAGTGGTCGTTTTGCCCCAGATGCTCAATGATTTGGCACAAGGCGGTGGCCGCGCCGGGATAACCGGCAGGCGCCAGCGCCGCTGTGTCAGAGGCGCAGATTTGGGCCGAAAGGAGGAAACGACAGGCCAAGGGTCGGGCTGGATAAATCCGGCACAGCGCATCTTCAAGAAATGGGCAGGGCCACTGATTTTTCGGCCAATCGTCCGCGACTTCCCGCCCTTCCAGACAGGCCAGGGCGAATTCATTGGTGGTCAGGGGCGGCGGCGCGACCGGCCCAACCCGCGCCAAACGCTCCACCAGCCAGCGTTCCAATCCTTGCTCAAGAATGTATCGTAAAATTTCTTCGCCCTCAACGGCGCTTATTGTCACATTCCGCGTGCAGCAAATGTGGCAAGCCGGGCGACAGGCGGCAGAAAATTGCGCGGCCCAATCGGCGTATCGCTCATAAATCAGGCGCAGGATCGCTCTCTTTGGCATATCGGCGTTTTGATAAATCCGTTCATCGCAGAGGTTGATGTCATTGCCTGTCGCCACAGACCAGAAATATCTACACAAGTAGGGACACGGCGCGTGGGAATGACACAAAATTCGTCATGCCCGCGCGTTTTCAGCGGGCATCCAAGAGCACCGAGGAAATGCGGAGAAATAGGCAGTCTGGATTCCCTCTGGCGCGGCAATGACACATATATTGACTGAGATTTATCGCGGAGTTTATCTCGAAGCGAAACGAGAAACCTGAAATGACAAGGCTTTGTTGATGCAAGAATTGAATCAACAAAGCCTATCATTGAGCATGATTTTTTTCGCGCCGCCCCTGACCGCTTCAGAATATCCAGGCGAAGATGAAAATCCCCAGCATGACAAAGGCCAGAGCCACCTTAACGCCGATGCCTATCAACAAACCAATCCAAGTGTGGACGCCGACCCTGGTCGCCTGCGAAAGTTGCCTGTGGGCGCTGTCGCCGTCATTTTGGTTTTGCTGGTGCAGGTATTCGCCGATGACCGCCCCGGCGAACGGCCCGAAGACCAGGCCCAAAGGCGCGGTGAAAAGACCAACTACCGTGCCCAAGGTCGCGCCGACAATCGCCAAAGTGCTCGCGCCGACCCGTTTCGCGCCCAAGGCGCCGGCGACGAAATCGGCGATCAAGGCGATGACGGTGAGGGCGGCCAGCAGAAAAATTGTTGTCAGGCTGACGGCCTGAAAATGGCCGACCCAGGCCGAAAGCAGCATCCCGGCGAACATCAGGGGCATTCCGGGCAAGGCTGGCAAAATGATGCCACCAAGGCCGCAAAGAATCAGAACGACGGCTAGGACGTGCAGCAAAATATCTGTATTCATACAAAGTTATCCTAAAAATTGATTTTCTCATACGGCTCAAGCGCCGCCCGCAGTTCGCGCCGCCAGTTCGCGCCGCCAAGGCGTTCCGCCAGGAGCACCGCGAAATGTTTCGGACGGATGCCTAGCCGGGCGTTTCGGCCCAAACCTGTCAAGCATGATGGGCAATTAGTCGCCATGATGCGCGTCTCGGCGCGGCTGGCCCCGGCCTGGCGCAGCGAATCGCCCTTGCGGCGCAGCATCTTATCGGTGATGTCCGGTCGCGACAGCGACAAGGTGCCGCCTTCCGAGCAGCAATTGGGAATTTTCGTGACCTTTTCATGCAGCCGCGACAACAGCGCCGGACCGTGGTTTTCCAGCGAATCATGACAAGGCGCGTGATAGAAAATCTCGCCAGGCGTTTTGCCGTCGGGCAGGACGCAGCCCTCTTCCATGACATAGCCGGAAACGTCTTTTATCGGGCAATCAAAAATATGTTCGACGCCGATTTCCAGAAGCGACTCGCGGCAGGTGCCACAACTGACCACAAAGGCGTCGAAGACCAAATAACCCAGCATATCGCGGATTTGGCTTAAAATAATGCTGTCGCGCAGGTTGATTTCGGCGTGCATCTTCTTCTTGGCGTTGAATCGCGCCGGAAAACCGCAGCAGAGAAAAGGCGGCGGCGCGACAACCCGGAAATCGCTCTTCAAAAGAATATACAAAGCCGCCGCGCCGACCTGGCCATAGAGCCGCTCGGAGCCGCAACCGGGAAAATAAAATACGGTCTTCTTCGCGGTTTTTTTGTTGTTGAAGATGATGGTTTCGTCAGCGGCGCAATCCGGCAACAAATCCCACAATGTGTAAGGAGAAGCCGACGGCATCGGCGATTTCAACATGGTCAGATAGCGCCAATTTTTGCCGCGCAGGCTCTTCGGGGCAATCTTCATCAGATTGTGTCCCAGACGCTGGCCGCGCCCGCCCCAGCCAAGAACAATGTTGCGGAATAGTCGGTTGGCGAGGCGCGAACGGCTGCGCAGATATTCCAGCGACAAGCGCGTCGCCGGCGCCGTGTGTTTGTAGCCGAGGTCGCTTAAAATTTCCCGCTCCAACACCGAGATTTCGGCGGTGTCGATATTCACCGGACACGGTGTCAGGCATTTGCCGCAGCCGGTGCAGTGGTCGGCGATTTCCTCCAAATATTTCAGTTGATGAAAACGCGGCTGATGCGAGCGCTGCATATCATACAGAAGCGCCTCGATCAGCGAGCCTATCACCATATTTTTGTTGCGCGGATGGAAAAAGATGTTGCTGCCTGGATAATACACACAGCAACCGGCCATGCATTTGCCGCAGCGGACGCACTGGGCGATTTTCGCCGACAGAGTTTCCAAAGAGCCGTGCTGAAGAATCCGCGCTTCCAGCGACAAGAGATTGAAAGAGGGAGTGAATACCTTGTCGATAATGTCAGGATCGACCAGCATTCCGGGATTCATCAGGCCGTCGGGATCAATTTCCTGGCGATAGCGCAGCAGTTCAAGGCGGCGTTTTTCTTCCAGGAATTTCATCTTGGTGATACCGATGCCATGCTCGCCGGAAACCGCGCCGCCCAGCTCGACCGCTTTCTTCATCACATCGGCAGCGGTTTTTTCGGCGCGGCGCATCATCTGGCGATCATTTGAAAACACCGGAATGTTGACGTGGATATTGCCGTCGCCGGCGTGCATATGGGTGGCGATGACGATGCGCCGCGACCGCGCGTGCTCATAAATGGCGTCAATTTCCGCGCCAATCTGGCCGTAGCCGCTGAACAGCTCCTTCAATTCGTGGCGCAATTGCCGCATCAGGGTTTGCTGGCGGGCGTCATCTTTGCCACGACCAGCGAGCAAGCCCCAGGTCCGGGCGCACATCTCCCTGGCCTTCGGGATTTTCGCCTCCATCCAATCCGGGTCCTCGCCGTGGTCAGCGGTGTAGAGAAACGCTTCAATTTCTTCGATGGTATGCCTGGATGTGTATAAATCCTCATCCAGATTATAGGAATCGACATAGCGGCTGAATTCGGCGAGCGCTGGCAGCGGCAGCACAATATCTTCGTTCAGCTTAAAGGCGTTGGTGCGGGCGGCGATCGCCCCCAAACGCTTGCGGTCGCGCCAGAAGCGTTCGGCTTCGTCGGCGTCCTGGGCGACGAACAGTTCAGTGTTGGCGTAGTCGGCCATCAGCGCTTCCAACCGCCCGCGCCCGCGCTGAATCTGCGCATTGGTGTAACCGACCATATCAATTAATAGCACCGCCTTCGGATGTTCGCTGCGCGCCGCTTTGAAACGGTACTGAATGGCCCGGATATACTCCTCGTCGAAATGCTCCAGCGCCATTAAAGCTTCTTCGCCGTGATTGACGAATTCTTCGGAAATACGGACGATGACGCGGCTGGCCTCATCCATATCCTGACCATAAAATTCCAGGCAGAATGTGAGTTTTTTCGGATAGGCCGGATAGAGGACGAATTCCGCCGAGGTGATCACGCCGTCGGTCCCTTCCTTTTGCAGGCCAGGCACGCCGCCGAGCGCTTTGTTGGTGATGTCTTTCCATAAGCCGTGCCGACGGATGTCGTCGCCACTCAGCTCCACCCGCTTGATTTCACACCTCTTTTCGTCGCAGACGGCAAAAGTCACCTGGTCGCCGGGCAGAATTTTGCCCAAAGGATGACCGACCCTTTGCACCGTCACCAGGCCAATACCTGGCATGGCGATGGTGAATGCGAGCAGGTTGTCAATCGCCGTGCCCCACAGCACCGCCGTTTTGCCGCCGGCGTTTTCCGCGATGTTGCCGCCGATGGTGCAGGCCCAGTTGCTGGTTGGGTCGGTGGCGAAGACCAGATTTTCCTTGGCGGCGGCGGCCATGGCGTCGCTGGTCACGACACCAGATTCGACCTTCAGTACCGCGACTTCGCGGTCAGGTAAATGCGGCAGAAGCCGACGCTCAATCGGATGAATGCGGTTGAGCTTTTCGGTGTTGACGATGACGCAGTTGGGTCGCACCGGCACCGCGCCACCGGTCAGCCCGGTGCCACCTCCACGCGGAATGATTGATAGGCCACAATGGGCTATCGCCTTCATCAACGCGGGCAATTGTTCTTCTTTGGCCGGACGTAGCACCGCCACCGGCAACCACAAGCGCCAGTCGGTGGCGTCGGTGGCGTGGCCGATTAAGGAAAATGGGTCAAACGAGACATTTTCCTTGCCGATAATTGGTGCTATATGGCGGCTGATATGGGAGCGCCGCGACAGGGTTTTGCCGATTTCGTCGCGGATTTCATTTAATTTTTTCCGGCAAATATCAACAAGTTGGAAGACCTGCCGCGAACTGGCCTGGCCGATGCGCCCGACCCGCGCCCCTTCCTCGATCTTGGCCAGGTCTTCTTCGGCGGTGTGGGCGAACTGGCGGCGGCGCACCGGCGAATCGACTAATTCCTGGTACAAAAAGGGATTGCGGCGCAGGATGAACAGATCGCCCATGAAACGCATGACCAACCGCGCCGAACGTCCGGTGATGCGCTGGTCACGCAAAACCTGCAAGGCGTCCCAGACTTCCGGGCCGAAGAGATGGTTGATGATCAGCCGGTCGTCGGCGGAGGTGAAATTATACGGAATTTCGCGGTAATCGTGTTTCGGCATGATAGGGGAAAAAGTATGAGTCAAGCGCGGATCGGCGCGACTTCAGCTAGGGGAAGCGGAAAAAAACGCGGCAAGGCCGCTTGCGCGCAGAACCGGGCGGCTGAGCGCCAGGCGCAACGTTTCGCGGTTTATGACCAGACGAATCTGGTCGCGGGCGCGGGTGACGCCGGTGTAGAGCAATTCGCGGCTGAGGACGGGAGTATCTGTTTCGGGCAGGATGAGCAAAACTTCCGCGCATTCAGAACCCTGGCTCTTGTGGATGGTCATCGCCCAGGCGGTGTCGTGTTCGGGCAAACGCCACGGCGGCAAGGGACGAAAACCGCCATCACCCTCAAACCACACCATGAATTCGCCACTTTCATCGGACAGGCAAATGCCGATGTCGCCGTTATAGAGACCAAGGGAAAAGTCGTTCCGTCGCAAAAGCACAGGTCGGCCAGAGTACCACGGATTACGCCCCACGGCATGACCTTTTCGCCGCAGCAGCCGCAAGGCCCGTTCATTGACGCCCGCGACGCCGTTTTCGCCTTCGCGGGTGGCGCACAGGGTTTGAAAACGCCGGAAAGCGGCAAAAACCACAGCGATGCCAACGGCGGGAAATTGCCCGATCACCTCCAGATATGTGGCAATCCTCGCCGCAATCAGCGCGTCAATATCCCGACGCGCGGTCAAAACGGCCCGTGGTCGTTTTTCGTCACGGAGAACCGCCCAAGCCGCCTCGGCGTCACCCTGGCGTATCGCCTGGGCCAGCTCGCCGATGCCGGGATTGAAACGATAATTTTTTGTCAGGTCAGCGCGGCTTCGTGGCAATCCGGCCAGCATTTCGGCAAAAACCGCGCCCGATTCCACCGAAGCGAGCTGATGTGGGTCGCCGAGCAGAATCAGCCGCGCCGACGGCTTCAGGGCGTCGGCGAGTTTACTCATCAGAGCCAGGTCAACCATCGAGGCTTCATCGACGACTACCACATCATACGACAGCGGATTGTCGTGATTGTGGCGAAAATACGGGCTGCGGCCACGCGCCCCCAACAATCGGTGCAGCGTGAAACTTTGCCTAGGGATAGCCGCGACGATTTCCGGCGGCAGAGGCAAGGAATCGAGGCTGGAGAGAATTGATTCTTTCAGTCGCATCGCCGCCTTGCCGGTTGGAGCGCAGAGGGCGATTTGTATCGACAGCCCGAATCGTTCCAGGAGAAGCGCGATGATTTTCACCACGGTCGCGGTCTTGCCAACACCGGGGCCACCGGTGATAAGGCATAGTTTTTTGGTCAGGGAAATGACGCCTGCCTGACGTTGACCAGAATCGGATTCCGGCAGCAGCCTGGCAAACAGCGTGTTTTCTTGCCAGGAAGTGTCGCCCGCGAGCCGCCCCAAACACTGTTCCGCCAGTTGTTTTTCATAACGAAAATAACGAGTCAGGTAGAGATTGCCCGCGAACATCGTCAACGGCAAGGCGGCGCTTGCGTCAGCGCAACCGCTGGCCAAAGCGATTTTCGCCTGCCGCGCTGTCAGCGGCAGACAGCTGTGGCCATCAGCCAGGGCCAAGGTCAGGCGCGTCACCAAGTCATAAAAATCCTGACGAACCGCATCCGGGGCGAACCCGGCCAGGAGCGCCGCCACATCTGTTTCCAACCCGGCGAAATCATTATTATTCATGATCAGCAGTCTGCCCAGGGCGACTCGGAATATTCATAGTTGATGCGAATATTTATTGCTTGAAATGATTGAATATGCAAAATGATATCATATAAAGAAAAAGCCGCTGAAGTCTGGGCGGCCTTATTTGACAATTGGAAAACAAAGCGATCACTTAATGTGTAGCTCATGGCTGAAAGACGCCACGCCTGTCTGTAGCAGACAGAATCGAGATAATAATGATTTAATAAATCATATGAACACAGATCGGATTCATCCACCATATAGAAGTAATGGTTAAAATCATTGCCATGCAAAGGAACATATGCGATGACTGAGCTATCGAGCCGCCATTTTGTCAGAACACTGGTTTGAAATCGAAGAAGTGCCGGGTTTCCAACTTTCTGTAGGTGCGGGTTTCGCCGCGGGCGATAAACGACGAGGTGACCGCGCCGTTGGCCGTGAAGCGCACGCCTTGCAAAAATTCGCCGTCGCTGACGCCGGTGGCGGCCATCGCCACTTCCTTTGAGCGGATCAGGTCTTGCACGCGGTAGATTTTGTCAAAATCGCTGATGCCGTGCTCAATGGCGTCGGCTTTATCGCGGTCATTTTCGTAAAAGATTTTGCCCTCAAAATAACCGCCGAGGCACGATATGGCCGCCGCCACCATCACCCCTTCCGGGGCGTAGCCATACCCCATGTAAATATCGGCTTTTTCGCCGGTAATGGCCGCCAGGCAGCCGGAGATTTCCCCCTCGTCGATTAAGCGGATGCGAGCGCCGCAGTCGCGCACCTCGCGGATGAGCTGTTGATGCCTGGCTTTGTTGAGGATGCAGACAGTGACGTTTTCCGTGTACTTGCGCAAGGCCCTGGCGCAGCGTTTGACGTTAACCACCGGCGGCTGGTTAATGTCGATGACCGGGCCGATTTCCGGGCCGACCACCAGTTTATACATGCTAAGATTCGGCACGCTCTGGATTGATCCCTCTTTGGCGATGGCGACAAAAGAAGCGGCGTTGGCCCGGCCATCGGCGGCGGAATGATAGGCTTCCAGGGCGATGGCGATAATATCGCTTTTCGAGCCGCCCGCGCCGATCATCTCTGGCAACTGAACGGCGTCGGCGCGATTGTTGAAGCGGTCGTTCAGCAAACGGCCTTCAATGGCCAGCCGCCCCAGGGTTTTGCCCAGCGCTTTGCGGCTGTCGTTCAAAATATCCATATGCCGCCCCAACCCCTGCAAACGCGCCGCCGTCAGGGCCGCGATTTCGGTGGCGCGGACGATTTCCATGCCATAATTCTTTTCCATGATTCGCCTCGCCTCAATTGCCGCTTTTCACGCCGTGGGCCACATCCCGCCGCATCGCCCGGATTTTCTGACGTAGCGCGTCCCGTTCTTTTTTCAGCGCCTGGCCCGCCTGGGTATCCCTGACCTTCATCGGCTGGCGAAATTCCTCTATCAATTCGATATCAAGCGGTGCCGACTCCAGCCGTCGCATCGCCTCTTTTATTTCGTCAGGTGTTGGCAGGATGATGCCGTAGAGTTGGCGTGGCGTATGCACCAGGGCGTGGCCGCGGTTGTAATAGGCTTCGGCGAATCCGCCATCGATATTGATGGCCACGCCGTCGTCGCTGGCCATTTTCAGTCCCTTTTTATAATTGACCGGCGTATGACCGTAAACGACGCGCCGCACCCCGAATTCCTTGAGCATTTTTTGTTTGAAGGCGGTGGTGGCGATATTTTCCCGCCAGTACAGCGAGCGTTCTTCATGCGTCGCTTTATCGGTCAGGAAATAGCGCTCGAAGGTCTTCATCGCCTGTTTGCCGAAAAATGGCGATTTCGGGCCGCACCACAGATAAAAAAACAAATCCTGGTCGCGCTGCCGCTGCTCGCGCCCCGCCAGGTAATTGACGCCGACGCGGCGGATGGAATCCTGAATGAAATCGAGGAGTTTCTTGCCTTGCCGCCCCATGAACTCATCAAATTCGCCGCCTGCGGTTGAAGGCACCAGGGCATGGATATTCAAGGTATTATTATGGACATGATAGGCGCGGCCTTTGGTAAAGAAGAAGGCCAGTAGCCGCTTCAGATGATGGTTGGTCAAAAATTGCTTGGTTAAATCATCAATAATTTCCTGCTCTTCCTCGCTTAAAAGCATCGGATCGTCAAGATTGATGGTCGGGAAGGAGGTATCGTTCAGGCCAGCGACTTCGCCGGTTTTCAGCATTTCCGACAGCCGGTTCAACCACAATCTGTCCTGCATCTCGTATTCAGGATTTTCTAAAATGGTACGTTCTTCCAGCTTGAACTGGATGATGGTCAGGGCCTTTTCCATGGCCCGGCCCAAAGGCGTTTTCGCCTTGAATTTTCCGGTGATTTGATCATCCGGATAGGTGGCGGCGGCAAAGGCGGCAAGCTTCCTCGTATCAAAGCGCAACCGCTCCATCATCGTGAAATGATCGTAGCGGCAGGTAATGCGCAGGGCCTCGGCGACCAGCGAGCGGTTGCCACTGGCCGCGCCCATCCATAAAATGTCGTGATTACCCCAGACATAATCGACCATGCCGCGATAGGCCGGAGAAGATAAAATACGAATAATTTTATCCGGTTGTGGGCCACGATCAAAAACATCACCCAACACCTGAATGCGGTCAAGAAGCACCTTTCTGATCGCGTCGGCCAGATGGGCGATCAGGCGGCGGGCAATGATTTCCTCTTCAAAAATCGGATCCGGCACCGGCAATCCGGCCAGAAGCCGACTGACAATATCGCGGAATTCCGGACGGAGAATCTCATCCACTTGGCCGAAGCCGGTCAGCTTGTATTTCAGAACGCCGCAGAGGCAGAAAATAACATCTTGCATATCCATCTGAATCCGCTCGTCAGCGATATACTCCTTGCGTCGGATAATTCTGACTAAATATTGGATTTTTTCAGCGCTGAATGTGTTGGGCAGAGCCTCGCGGCAGGTCTGGTAGAGCATCCCAAAACGCCCGCGCAGAATCGACTTGAAGCGGTCGCCCTCGCCGTGCAGATCGCTAATCCATAATGTAGTTGGGATATTGGCGTTCATCGCGCTTTCCACCGCGAGAAAGCGCTGAATCAACTGGTCAATATCCGCCATTCTCGCGCTTCGTTGTTCAGAAACGGCCATGGCCGTATGTTGTTCGGACACAATGGTTCCCTCCATGCGCTAAGGATGTCTGTCGCCGAAACAAGCCCATCAATCAGTATACGGGCGGCGGCGCATCCGGTCAATTTTCAAGGCGGGCGCGACCCCAAAGCGGCGCGGGGCGGTTCGTCTTAGTCCGCTGTTGACGAAAATCAGCCTTGTCGGGTATCCTGCCGCAATTTCGCACCGTCGCCATACCCCCGCCTGTCTGTCGCGACTGGCCCTGACGCCGGGATGTGGTCGTCCGCGCGATTTCCCCTGCCAAATCACACGCTTGCATCTATAACGGCTCCCACAGCCATCGCGTCGCTCTCACTATTAAACAGAGCGGACGTTTCCGGAGGAACACGCACTATGAAAGCCTGCATCGCGCTGGAGGACGGCACGGTTTTTTACGGCCGCTCTTTCACCGGCCCCGGCGAGGCCGTCGGCGAAATCGTCTTCAACACCTCAATGAGCGGCTACCAGGAAGTGCTGACCGATCCATCCTACGTCGGCCAGATCGTCACCATGACCTACCCCTTAATCGGTAATTACGGCGTGAATACCGAAGACATGGAATCGGCGCGGGTGCATCCGACCGCCTTTCTCGTAAAAGAATACAACGCCCTGCCCTCCAACTTCCGCGCCACCGCGACGCTGGCCGATTTGCTGAAGAAATATGGCATATTGGGCGTCGAAGGTTTTGATACCCGCGCTCTGGTCAGGCATATCCGCACCAAGGGCGCGATGAAGGGCGTCGTGTCAACCGCTGATATAAGCCAGGAAGGATTGGTGGCGAAGGCGCGGGCATGGACGGGTTTAATAGGACAGGATATGGTCGCCCGCGTTACCTGCGACGCGCCCTATGGCTGGGCCGACAACCAGCCGACGGCGGGCGGTGATTTCACCAGCGCCAAAACCAGCGCCGCTCATCCGCTTACGGTGGTCGCTTTTGATTTCGGCATTAAATACAACCAGTTGCGCATTCTGGCCGACAAGGGTTGCCTGATGCAGGTGGTGCCCGCGACCACGGACGTGCGCGCGATTCTCGCCATGAATCCCGATGGAATTTTTCTCTCGAACGGCCCCGGCGACCCGGCGGGCGTGCAAGGCGTCGTTGAAACCCTGCGAGCGCTGCTTGGCAAAAAGCCGATTTTTGGCATCTGCCTTGGTCATCAGATGCTTGGCCTGGCCTACGGCGGAAGCACCTACAAACTGAAATTCGGCCATCGCGGCGGCAACCAGCCAGTCAAAGACCTGACCACCGGTAAAGTCGAAATCACCTCGCAGAATCATGGCTTCTGCGTCGATATGGCTTCGCTGAATCCGGAAGAAGTCGAACTGACCCATATCAACTTAAACGACAATTCCTGCGAGGGAATGCGCCACAAAAAATACCCGGCCCTTTCCGTGCAGTACCACCCGGAACACGCGCCGGGGCCGCATGACGCCATGTATCTCTTTGACCGTTTTATCACGATGATGCGCGGGTAATCCCGGCATTTTCGCGACAGACGCCTCAGCGGATTTGAGAACGAAGACTATGCCGACAAATATCGAAAATTAAGTCAGCCGATTCATTTCGCTGGCATAGAATTCAGCCGCGACAGGAAAAACCTGGTGGCATTTGCGGTGGAGGAAGTGAAATGAAACGGAAAAAATTACCAATCGGCATCCAGACTTTTCGCGAAATCCGCGAAGAAAACCACTATTATATCGATAAAACTGCCTTTGCCCTGCGGCTAATCAATGAAGGCAAATGCTATTTTCTCTCCCGCCCGCGTCGATTTGGTAAAAGTTTGTTCCTTGACACTCTGGCCGAACTTTTTCAGGGTAACGAGCCGCTGTTTCG
>JAITSS010000059.1 GCA_031287565.1 Desulfobulbaceae bacterium | reverse complement strand
GAACTCGAACAGACCTTGATGAATTATCTACAGGCTTACAATCACTTCATCCCGCAACGGGCCATCGGCTACCAATCCCCCATCGATGCACTCAAATCATGGTACGCGCAACAGCCTGAATTGTTTGTTAAACAGGTCTATAAACAGGCGGAACTTGACAGATACTGACCGAGGATGCGTCCATGGATGATCACAAAGGAGGTGAGGGCGAAGGGTGGGTGTTCCCGTTGATGTTGTTCGGGGCCATCCTGTCGCCGCTATTGCCGCCATGGTTGGGCGGATTGTTTTTCGCCGCGACCGCCCTGTTTCTCGTGGCGGCGCTTGGCCTGTTTCTCTGGGCGCTGATTGTCGGGTAAAAATTACGCCCCGGCGTAGCACTCAACTTCGATGATCAAATGGAGGTTTGAAAACCCGGACGCGCCCGCGACAAAAAGATGGTGGTTTTAGCGGCGGCTCGATGTTTCACAGGCGGCGACGAACCACGACCACGGCCAGTCGATGATGGCCGCGCCATAGCCCAATTGGGCCAACATACAGGCGGCGCGGCGGATCGAGGCGAGCGGGTCGCCCGTTTTCATTTTCCTTCGCTCGCCGCCATGCGGCCGCGAACGATCTTCAATAAAAAATCATTCACCTTGGCCACGGCCTCCCACAGCGCCGGGATGTCGCGCGGCAGCATGGCCCCGATTTCCTCGGCGCTTAGCCCGGTGGCCATGCGAATGGCCGTTGTCGGTCAAGGTAGCGCCTGGCGCAACCTCGTATCAATCTCTTGCAGAAATTCCTCGGTGCTCAACCATTTTTGGCCGTCGCCAATCAGCATGGCCAAATCTTTGGTCATGGCCCCGGCCTCCACCGTCTCGACGCACAGCCGCTCCAGCGTTTCCGCGAAACGGATCACTTCCGGCGTGTCGTCAAACGTGCCGCGATACCACAGGCCGCGCGTCCAGGCGAAAATTGAGGCGATCGGATTGGTCGAAGTCGCTTTGCCCTGTTGATGCAGGCGATAGTGGCGGGTGACGGTGCCATGCGCCGCCTCGGCTTCCACCGTCTGGCCGTCTTCCGTCAACAACACCGAAGTCATGAGGCCGAGCGAACCGAAGCCCTGGGCCACAGTGTCAGACTGGACATCGCCATCGTAATTCTTGCAGGCCCAAACGAATCCGCCTGACCATTTCATAGCGCTTGCCACCATGTCGTCGATCAGCCGGTGTTCGTAGGTGATGCCTTTGTCGGCAAATTTGGCGGCGAATTCCTGAGCAAAAACTTCCTGAAAAATATCTTTGAAGCGGCCATCGTACTGCTTCAAAATGGTGTTTTTCGTCGAAAGATAGACTGGCCAGCCCAACGTCAGGCCGTAATTCATGCACGAGCGGGCGAAGCCGCGAATTGATGCGTCGAGGTTGTACATGCCCATGGCGCAGCCGGGGCCGGGGAAATTGAACACCTCATATTCAACCGGCGCGCCGCCGTCGGCAGGCGTAAAGGTCATCGTCAACCGGCCTTGGCCCGGCACCAGAAAATCGGTGGCCTTATACTGGTCGCCGAAGGCATGGCGGCCAATAACGATGGGCTTGGTCCAGCCCGGCACCAGGCGCGGAATATTCTGGCAGATGATCGGCTGCCGGAAGACGGTGCCGCCGATGATATTTCTGATGGTGCCATTCGGCGATTTCCACATCGTGCGCAAAGAAAATTCCTTCACCCGCGCCTCGTCCGGCGTAATGGTCGCGCACTTGACGCCAACCCGGTGCTCTTTGATCGCCAAAGCCGCGTCGAGCGTCACCTGATCGCCGGTGGCGTCGCGGTTCTGAATCGACAGGTCGTAGGAACGCAGATCAAGTTCCAGATAGGGAAGAATGAGTTTTTCTTTGATGAATTTCCAGATGATGCGGGTCATCTCGTCGCCATCAAGTTCGACAACCGGGTTTTTGACGATAATTTTTTTCATGGTGCGATTCCTGGTGAAATTGGTGGAGGGGAAAGCCATCCGGCCTGATGTCTTGTTCTGGGCCAAAACCGGTAAATGGTCTGCCAACTATCATTTTCAAGCCGCGAAAATGATAGATGGAAAATTATATTTCACTTTCAGAGGGGAAATATCCACAGAGGGCCTGAAGGTGAAAATCCGGCAGAATATTCTTGATTCACAGGCCGGTCAAGGGCGGCCCGGCGCATCGACGGCGCATCTGTTCCGTGGTATTGTCTGGCCTTTTAGCGCTGTGAACAGTCCGATTTCCTTACAATCACATTTCCCATAACCTTCGCTGGCTTCACGCCCATGCCGCCGACTTCGCCCACATTACGCCCCGATTCCATCCTGCATATTTACTATCTTGAGGGCCGTTTTCCCGCCGGTTTTCGCATCGAGGCCGAGGGCTTCATCGGTAATTGGCAAGAGGCTGATTGCTCCTTTCTCTTCTTCGCGCATCCGGCCGATGAAAGCGTGGCCCGGCTGCTCGCAAGCACGTCCGGCCCATCAAACCTGACACTTATAGACCGCTATGAGATGAGCTATCAGGATTGGCAGGGTGGTTCGATCACCCCGTTTCGCCTGGGAAAATTCCTGTTCAATCCGCCCTGGCTGAAGGCGGCGGCGGAACCGGACGACATCGCCATCACCCTGGATGCCGGCGTGGTCTTCGGCAACGGAATGCACGCGACGACTCAGGATTGCCTGACCGCGATAAGTATTGCCATGGCCGGTGGCAAGGTGGCGTCGATGATTGACCTTGGCTGTGGCACCGGCATCTTGTCGCTCGCCGCCGCCAAACTCGGTTGCGGCAAAACGCTCGCCGTCGATCTGAACGAACTGGCGGCGCGGACAACAGCGGTCAATGCGCGGTTGAATCACCTTGAACACCTGATTCTACCGGTGGTTGGCCGCGCTGAAAGCATGATGGGCGCGGCCTGCGATCTGCTGGTCGCCAACATCCATTTTCAGGTTATGGAGCAGATCATCGCCCAGGATGACTTCCTGCGCCAGAAATGGTTTGTCCTGTCCGGCCTTCTGCCCAGCGAAGCCGAAACCATTGTCGCCCGCCTGCGACGAATGCCGGTTGAAATTCTCAAACGCTGGTGTTCCAGCCAAGTCTGGCACACCATTTTGGGCATCACCCACGAACGGCCATGAGCGGCATTCTACAGATTAAAAATGTCAGGTTATTCGTCGCCTTCCGCGTTCTCTTTAACAATCGCTTTTACTATCCGGTCTTCACGGTTCTTTTTGTCGATTACGGCCTGACCATCGAGGAATTTTCTCTTCTGAACACCATCTGGGCCTTGACCGTTGTCGCCGCCGAAGTGCCCTCCGGCGCTCTGGCCGACGCGGTTGGACGCAAGCGGCTCCTGGTCGCGGCGGCGGTTCTGACTATCTGCGAATTGGCGCTGATCGCCTTTGCGCCCCTGGGCGATACCTCTTTCCTGTTCAGCCTTTTTCTGATCAGCCGAATTCTGAGCGGTCTGGCCGACGCGGCCGCCAGCGGCGCCGATGAGGCCATCGCCTACGACAGCCTGACTGCGGTCGGCCTGGCCACCGCCTGGCCCAAGGTGTTAAGCGTCCAGATGCGCCTGACTTCGCTCATGTTTGTCATCAGCTCGATCAGCGGCGCCTGGCTCTACGACCCGGCGGCGATGAACGGCTTGCTCTCGTTTTTCGGCCTTGCCCCGAACCTGGCCCAAACCGACACCATGCGTTTTCCCATGTACGCGACGCTGGCGCTGGCGCTCGTCAATCTGCCCGTGACTCTGGCCTTATGCGAACCGGCGCGGCCACGCGCCAGCCACAGTTTTCGGCGGCAACTACGACGCGGCTTCGCCAATATCGTCCGGGCCGGGCGCTGGATCATCACGACTCGATTAGCCATGGCGATTATCCTCATCGGCATGGCGCACGACCATATCCTGCGCCTGACCGCGACCTTAACCAGCCAGTATTTCCGCCTCTGCCATTTGTCGGAATCGCGCTTCGGCCTGATCAACGCCGCCGTTTCCGTGATCGGCCTGTTCGCGCCGAAACTGGCCGAATGGCTGGTCGTCCGTTTTCGCCTGGGCGACAACTGGCTGATCCTCGCCCTAATCAGCCTGAGCGGCCTTTTTCTCCTGAGCGGCTTCCAGTTGTGGCCCGGCATCATCGGGGTGCTCCTGACTTTTATGGGCATGATGCTGACCTCGTTTTTCACCAGCCACTACCTAAACGCGATCAGCGCGGGCGAAATCCGCGCCACCGTGCTGAGCTTCAAAGGCATGATTTTTAATCTCGGCTACGGCCTGGCCGGCATCCTTTTCGCCCTGGCCCTGCGAGCTGGTCGGCAGACGGTCGGCGCCGAGGTGGCCTTCCAATCGGCGGTCATGTTTTTCCCCTGGTATCTGCTGCTGCTCTTGCTGGCGCTTGTGCCGCTGTGTCTCTCTTGGACGCGGGCCATCGGGAAATAAAGATGAATGGTTCCGGCCCCGCGCCGTGTGCTATAATCGACCAAGGATTCGCCTGCGGGTCGGCGTCATCTCTTTACCGTCTTTCCACCATGTTCCCAGCCAATCAGGAGAAATTCCATGCTCAAACGGTTTTCCATTTCCCTGGAAGACAGCCTGCTCGATATTTTTGATAAACATATCGAAGAGCGCCGCTACAGCAACCGCTCGGAGGCGGTGCGCGACCTGATCCGCGGCGCCTTCATCCAAAAAGAATGGCAGTCGGATAAGGTGGTGGCCGGGGTGATCAACCTGGTTTACGACCATCATCAGCACAAACTGCAAGACAAGGTGACGCTCTTGCAGCACGATTATCATCATTTAATTGTCTGCACCACCCACGTCCACATGGATCACCACAACTGTCTTGAGGTGGTCATCGTCAAAGGCAAGGGCGCGGAGGTAAAGGAATTAGCCGATAAATTGATCGCCCTGCGCGGCGTCCGCGACGGTAACCTGACCATGACCAGCACCGGCGAAACCCTGCGCTGATCGTTGACTTTTCCCGGAGGAACCATGCCTGACCATTTATTTCCCTGCAAAACTAAAATCGTCTGCACCATCGGCCCGGCCTCCGATTCGCCGGAGATGCTCGAAGAGATGCTGAAAGCCGGAATGAACATCGCCCGGCTCAACTTTTCCCACGGCGATTTTTCCGTCCATGGCGACGTCATCAAACGCATCCGGGCGGCGTCGGAAAAAACCGGCCTGCCGGTGGCGATCATGGCCGATTTGCCCGGCCCCAAAATCCGCATCGGCACCTTCGCCGAAGAACCAATTGAACTGGCCATTGGCGACCGCTTCACCCTGACGACGGAAGAGATTGTTGGCAATCAGGAGATCGTCTCGGTCAGCTTGAAAGAACTGCCGCAGGCGGTCAAACCCGGCGACATCCTGTTCTTAAATGATGGGCTGGTGCAGGTTCAGGCCGAAAAAATTGAAGGATGCCGCGTGCATGGCCGCGTTCTGGTCGGCGGCGCGCTCCGTTCAAAAAAAGGCTTGAATCTGCCAGGAATTGATTTGGGCATCTCGGCCTTCACCGAACACGACCGCGCCTGCATGAAGTTCGCCTTGGAACACGGCGTCGATGCGGTCAGCCAGTCGTTCGTCAACCGCGCCGAAGATATTGTCGCCGTGCGCCAGGCGGCGGAAGGCATGGGCTATGAACCGTTCATCATCGCCAAACTTGAGCGCTCATCGGCTCTGGACTCCATCGACGAGATTTTGCAGGCCGCGAGCGGCGTCATGGTGGCGCGCGGCGATTTGGGCGTTGAGGTGCCGATTGAAGAAATCGCCATGTTGCAGAAAAACATTACAGCCCGCGCCAATTATTTCGGCAAACCGGTGATCACCGCCACCCAGATGCTCGAATCAATGACCCATAACCGTCGCCCGACCCGCGCCGAGTCCACCGACGTGGCCAATGCCATCTTGGATGGCACCGACTGCGTGATGTTGTCAGAAGAATCGGCGATGGGCGATTATCCGCTGGACGCCGTGCGGATGCTGGTGAAAATCGCCCGCGCCAGCGAAAGCAGCCGCATCGGCCAGGAAGGCTTGCAACGGGCCAGACGGCGCATCGCCGGTAGTTTCATCAAAGAGCTGGATTTTATCGCCGCCGGCATCAACAGCATTCTGGGGCAAACATCGGGCATCGGAGCCATTCTGGCCCCGACCAATCACGGTGAAATGGCGCGGCAGATCACCAAACTGCGGCTGCCGATCTGGGTGCTGGCCGTCAGCCCGAACAAAAAAAACTGCCGCGAACTGCTCTTTTCCTACGGCGTTTTCCCGATTTTCGAGGCCATCCATCCGGAAGATTGGACGCAACTGGCGCGGAACTACGCCGCCCGCTTCAACCTGACCGGCCACAGCATCCTGCAAACCGAGGGGCCATCGGACGACAACCCGGAACGCCACCACAAGATTGAACTGATCAATATCGGACGAGAGAAATAGGCGGCCAACAACCCGGCGGACGGAGTGTTTTCGCGCCCGCCGGGAATCAGAGGAATTTTTCTTTTTTCTTTTTCCTTTTTTCTCTTACAACTCGACGCGCAGGGCCGCGCCCAAGAACACGGTGTCGGTGTCAATGTCCGCGTCGTCGTCTTTCAGGTCGCAGGTGTCGTTGAAGCGGTAGTTGCCCGACAGGTCAAGATGCAGGCCGGGCAGAAACTCCAGGTCAAAGCCGACCCGTAGCGCGAAGAACGGTTCGTCGGCAAAGGAATCGTCGCTGTAGACAATGCCGATGCCAGCGCCAGCGTAAATCGCGCCGCCAACCAGCAGATAGATTTCCGGCGCAAAGGCCGTCTCGCCGAAGCGGTCAGGCAACAGCTCGCCGTCCAGCTCAATGGTGAATATCCCGGAGCGTCGCTGATAACTGATCAGCCAAGAAAAGCCGTTATCATCGACATCGCTGTCCAGGTCGTCAATCGTCACCCAGTAGTTGGCCCCAACTCCCAGCCGATTTTCATCGGCGAACGCCTGACCAAAGACAGCGCCCAGCATCATCACCGTGACCAACATCATCATAACTAATTTCTTCATCTGTTCTCCCTTCAAGTTTTTTTCGGCAATTGGTCAAGATACCATTCCGCCGGATTCAGCAGTTCAAAGCCTTCTTCCATCAGCCTTTTTTTCACCCGCGCCACGTTGTAGGTGAGCAGATAGGGAAAAAACGCCTTGCGGTCGTCTCGCAGGCCCCTGGCAACCAGGATGCTGCCGGTGGAAATGCCCTCGGCGCTGATGACATCGACGAGCTTTTTCATCTGCCCCTGTTGGCTGGGCGCGAGCACGCACAGGAGCGTTCCCGCCTCGGTGATACCCAGCACTTCGATGAAGGCGTTTAAAATATCGCCCGCCGACAGAATACCCTTCAAAAAACCGTTTTCATCGACCACCGGCAAAGCGCCGACCCGGTTCCTTTGCATGAGCAACAGCATATCCTGCAAGGTGTCAAACGGCGCGACCCTGACCGGATTCTTGGTCATCAGCGAAGCGACCGGCGCGTTCAGGATAACGGCGGCTTTTTCCTGGTAGGATGAATCCTGCCAGTACGGCGAATCGGCGCCCACCATGTCCGAGGGCAGGGCGCTGCGCACATCACGGTCCGAGACAATGCCCAACAATTTCCCCGCCTCGTCGGTTATCGGCAGATGGCGGATTTTCTTCTCGCGCATCAGGTCGTGGGCTTGGCCGACGGTCATGTTCTCGTCGCCGTGGATCAGCGTCTTGGTCATCCGCTTGAAAACGAACATAAATCCTCCCTTGTCGGAAAAAATAAAGAAGCGGCAATTATTTCAGGTCGGCCAGATGCTTGATGTGATTCGCCACGAGAAGCGGCAAAATGTCAAGATGATAGCCGCCTTCCAGCACCGACACCAGCCTGCCGCCACAGAATTTCGCCGCAATGTCCATGAGCATGGTGGAAATGAAATCGTATCCGGCGGTGGACAGGTCAATGCCCGACATCAGATCATCAGTGTGGGCGTCAAAACCGGCGGAGACCAACAGAAATTGCGGCGCGAATTCGGCCATCGCCGGCAGCAAATCGTCGGTCAGGCGTTTTTCATATTCGGCGTCGCCGCGTCCCGGCAGCACCGGCGAATTTTTTGTGAAGCCCTCGCCCTCGTTAAGGCCGGTATCGAAGTCGCGACCTGTTCCCGGATAGGCAAAGGATGGATGTTCGTGAATTGAATAATAAAAAACCGTGTTATCCCGCTCAAAAATATGCTGGGTGCCGTTGCCGTGGTGCACGTCAAAATCGACAATGCCAATCCGTTCGACGCCCCATTTTTCCTGAAGATAGCGGGCGGCGATGGCCACGTTGTTGAAATAGCAGAAACCCATGGCCCGGTCAGATTCGGCATGGTGGCCGGGCGGCCGCACGGCGCAGAAGGCGTTGTCGATTCGGCCCTCCATCACCGCGTCCACCGCCTTCAACACGCCGCCCGCCGCCAGGAGCGCCACATCG
The DNA here is from genome assembly GCA_031287565.1 of Desulfobulbaceae bacterium. Classification (GTDB taxonomy): domain Bacteria; phylum Desulfobacterota; class Desulfobulbia; order Desulfobulbales; family Desulfocapsaceae; genus UBA8130. Next base: position 3,222 of record JAITSS010000059.1, on the reverse strand, counting down.
TAACTTTCATAGCAGATGCGGTTTTCGTCGTGGTCCAGGCTGGACAGGCCAAAGGCGCAGCTCTCTTCAAAGCGCAGGATATAACGAACATGATGCGCCGCCTCGATCCAGCGCTGCTTGGCCTTTTCAGCGGCAATCGGCGTCAGCTGCGCCAAAATGCCTGATTGCGTCAGGTTTTCAACAATGAGACGCAGGCGATCCGGACATTCCGGATGCTCATCGCCCGTTTCGTGGCGGAGAAAACGTTGGTCGTAGAGAAAACCGGTTCGTGGCATGATACGACTCCCGTAAAAAGGTAGGTTCGGCGGCTGTCCCGTCACCGTCTTATTCAGGTTAGCACCAGTTGTTCATCAATGCCATTGATTATAGCGCAGGCGCCATATCTGCCAGGGAAAAAAAATTCTTACCTAAAATTTCCCCGGCTATGGCCGCATTGCCGCGTGGCGCGCCTCAACAATTCGAGTAGGATACGCGACTCCTGCCGACCAAAAAACTTTTCCCCGCTCACAACTTTTTTCCCGAAGGCCAGCCATGAAAATTCTCGTTGCCGATGACGACTCCACTTCCCGCCTGATGCTGCGCGGCATCCTCAGCAAATGGGGCGATAAAGAAATCATCACCGTCGCCGACGGGCACGCTGCCTGGCAGATTCTCGAAGACCCGGCAACGCCGATGATCGCCATTCTCGATTGGGAAATGCCGGGCATTGATGGGGTCGAACTGTGCCGCATGGTCAAGGCGCGGTCTAACCCGCAACCGATTCATCTCATTCTGCTGACCGGCCGCCAGACCAAAGACGATATTGTTCTGGGGCTGAATTCCGGGGCCGACGACTACATCACCAAACCATTCAACAACGGTGAATTGCGCGCCCGCATCGGCGTCGCCGAGCGACTGGTCAACGCGCAACTGAGTTTGAGCCGCAAAATCGAAGAGTTGGCCGAAGCCCTGAAACACGTCAAAACCCTGCAAGGCATCATCCCGATTTGTATGCACTGCCACAAAATCCGCGTCGATGAAGAAGCCTGGCACCGCATCGAAGCCTACATCGAAGACCATTCCGACGCCCACTTCAGCCACGGCATCTGCCCGGAATGCCTAGAAAAATACTATCCGTAAGCGCCGAAGCCCGCATTCATTCCCCAGGGGAAATCCAAAAATCCATATTTTTCCAGCCAAACTAAAAAACACCCCATTGCGATAAAACAGCAATTTTGCGTTAGAAACGTGATCCAAAACAGAATTTGTCAAAGGTTTTGCCGAAATGCGCGAGCCGTATAAAAAGAGCGGAAAGGGATGAATTCATGATTTCAACGCTTCGCCTGTTCTCTCTCAATCGCCTGCCGCTTGAAACCAGTACGGCGTGGTATCTCAATGATTTGGGCGAATTTCGCGGCAAGCAGGAACTCTATACCCAACAATCCCCACAGCGTCTGAAGGCGTTGCGCGAGTCCGCAATCATCGAAAGCGCCGTTTCCTCAAATCGGATTGAAGGCGTAACGATAGACCCGAAGCGCGTCCGCGATATTCTTGTTGCGCCAAGACCCCTTTTCCGTGACCGGGACGAAGAAGAAGTGCGCGGCTATCGTGATGCTCTGACCTTGATTCACAAAAACGCGGCTGAACTGCCTATTAGTAACGAAACCATCTGCCACTTGCACGCTCTGACACGGGGGCAGATATGGGATGCGGGTCAATTACAAGACCAGGGACGGCGACATCATTGAGCGTTATCTAGACGGTTCGGAACGGGTGCGCTTTCGCACCACGCCTGCGGCAGAAACGCAGACCGCCATGAATACCCTGATGGCTGACTGGCAGCAATGTCTTGCCGAACGCTGGGTGCCGCCGCTGATTGCGCTCGCTGCCTTCAATCTGGATTTTTTGTGCATCCATCCGTTCCGTGATGGCAACGGGCGGGTTTCCCGCCTGCTCTGGTTGCTGCAAAGTTATCAGCTTGGCTACGAGGTGGGCAGGTACATCAGCCTTGAGCGTTTGGTTGAACAAAACAAAGCCCGCTACTACGAAACCCTTGAGCAAAGCTCAGAGGGATGGCACGAGGGCAAACATAACCCGTGGCTCTACATCAATTATGTGCTGTCCATCGAGAAGGCAGCCTATCGTGACTTCGTGGAGCGCGTCGGTGCAATCAAAGCGCCGCGCGGCGAGAAACGCGAACTGGTCATTAACGGCATCAGCCAGCTTCTGGCGCGAACCAGGGGCGAATTCAAAATCAGCGAACTGGAACAACTTTGCCCCGGCGTGAGTCGGGATATGGTGCGGCATGTCTTGCGGGAACAGCAGGAGCAGAGGTTTATCGCCTGCTCCGGACGGGGCGTGAGCGCCACTTGGATGAAAATGGAGGTCAGCGATAAGGGTAATGAGTTACCTCTTGATCAGGGTAATGAAAGGGGTAATAACGCATGAGCCACGATATTGATCCACCAATTAAATATCGAAAATGGCGCAACTTATAATATTGATTTTACGTAATTATTTGTTCGTAATTTACCAAATTTAAGTGGTGGAGCAATACCTAAAATCCATATTTTCCCAGCCAAACTAAAAAACACCTCATTGCGACAAAACCGCAATCTTGTCTTTCGTCGTTCGTTGCGAAAAGATTCTGGGGTCAGAGCACCACTGAATGACGGTTGGCTCGATAAATCGTTCATCGCATATGTTCCCGTCGTTTATTTGATGGATAAACCAAAAACCTGACATTAAATATGAATTATTTCAAGATTTCCATAGAATTTATGCAGGGAATGCTGCCCTCGCCGATTGTTGGCTTTGTTCAGGAAAAGCCCCTGCACCTGCTGATTGTGGGCGGCTTTCTTGGCGTGCTGATTCTTGCATTCATTGTCATTTTCTTCCTGCCCGCCCTGTGGCGCGGCTTCCAGCTATCGAGTCTGAACAAAAAACTGAAGGCGCTCTCTTCTGCTTCCCCCGATACTCTGGAGAAGCTCGATGCGATTTTCGGCAAAACAAAAAAAAACCTGCGGCACCTATGGCGCCAATACAAAGAAAGCCTGCATATTCAATATGATGTGGCGGACAGCGCGCCGAGCATCCACGCCACCGCGCCGGCGGAGTTGTATTTTGGCTCTTTCCCAAAACGGGTGGGTAAAGGGGTACTGTAGAATATTGGCCCCCACCTTTCCCTCCTGACTCTGAACTGAAAGAAATGGAAAAAATCTTTGAGAAGGCGCTTGGCGTCGA
>JAITSS010000023.1 GCA_031287565.1 Desulfobulbaceae bacterium | reverse complement strand
TAGCCAACAACGGCGCGGCTTGGCAACTGCCACTTTGTAGTATGTCCCGTTGCCTGTCGCACAGAACGCGCAGTTTCCAAGACATCCTACAATGTGGTACTAATTCCAGGTCTGGCATAATTTTTGCTTACAATCATATTTTCACGATATTTCAATACGATATTCGGTTTCTATTTTTTCGCTTTTCCTGGCAATTATTAACCGCAAAATCAACAGGCCCGCCGACAAAACCTGGCGCGTCATTTCGGTATGCAATCTTTGCCTGTTTGTAATACCAAAACGCTTCGGCGCATCGCCAATCGGCGATATTCTTATCGAAAGCGCGGTTGGTCATGGCCCGGAAGGTGAGGATGGCTTCGACTTCTTGGCTGGAATATCCTTGGCGGCGCAGGGTTTTCCCTTCCTCTTCCATCATCTTGGCCACCGCCTCGGTCTCGGCTAAGGGTTGGCCGACCGGCTTGCCCTTGGGGTCGATCACCTCGAAGAGGTCGGCGGAGTCTTTGACAAGATACTGGCTGGTCAGCCGCGCCCGTTCCGCCGCCTTCTGGCCTTTTTTGCTCACACCCAGGCGCTCTTTTACATGGTCGCGGACCATCTCGTTTGCTTCTTCGGCGGTTCTGCCGATGCCGACGAAGGTTCCAGCCTCGTCGTAAACGGCGTGGCCCGGCCTATGGCCAAGATGAAAACCCTGGCCGGTTTTATCGCATTCCAGCAGGTAATCTTTTACCTTGTCATAGGAAGTTACCGACGTTTGCTTCAGCTTTTTAAAGGTATTGATAAAGCTGTTGTGTTTGGCCTGATAGTCCGCCGCCGAAGCGCCGGGCGTCAGTCCATCTATGATTTCATTTTCTTCCTGAAAACGGTTGTCCATGCGCCTGGCCGCCGCGTCAAGCATCCGTTGCCCGGCCTCATCCTTGCACAAGGTGTATTCAGCAGAGGCAACGTAGCGAGTCAGGCCGCCAATATCGCGCTTTTCGCGCAGCTTCTCGGCCACCTGGCCAACCTCGGCCCGGTAGTGCTTGCTGGCGATTTTCTGGCCCGGCGTCGGATTGACCAACGAAGAGGCGGGCGGATTGCCACTTGAAATATTTCCACGATTATTCGCTAACTTATTTCCAGATGGTGAAGTAGATTCTATCTTTTGCGCACTATTTGCGGCGTCCGCGTCATCAAGAATTTCTCCGGTTTCGGTATCGACCAGTCTGCCATCCGCGAGTCGAATCTGTTGGTACAAAACATCGTCGGCATTGTCGGCATTGACGCCAAGATATTTCCGGACTACATTCAAAACAGAGCCTTGGTTCACTTGGCCCCTGATGTGTGGCGTCTGTGTCTTCGACGTGACCCCAGGTTGGAGTGAACCAAGGCTTTCTGTTTCTGTCAGTTCATGATCATAAAAGCGTCGGCCATTCGCGTCTTCCCTGATCACAAATCCAACAACCATTGGTTTATCGTTGATGCTCGCCTTGGCGGCGAAGACATGGCTGATCAAGCCGTCGGCGTTTCTGCTTCCTGATTCCAGATAAACGCCATTCTCCAACATCTCCGGCAATGCTGGAATCGCCTTGGTCTTCTCGTTTTGCGCTCCATGCGCCAACGTGTCTTTGATTCCCTTGCGAGTTAAAGAGATTCGCCACCCAGTTTCCTGATTGGTGTAGCTCTTAAAAAAACCGCCTCTCGCTTCCGCCCAAGCAATGATTTGCGCCTTTATTTCCCTGGCCGTCGCCGTAAAATTCAAATAACCAATCTCTTGGCCGGTGACTATGGCCGTCGGCATCTCGTCCCAATACTGCTGAACATGACGCCTTATGTCATCCACCGTATCCACTTCCAAATGATTGCCGCTTTCGTCGATAATCTCCGCCCGCATGGGCGCATCGAGGGCGAGCAGGATTCCGCCATCAGAAAATTTCCTTCCAACAACAACTTCAGCGCCACTTTTGGCGCGGGCGCGAATCAGAGCATCTTGCTGCTCGTCGTCGATGTCCCAGCCGGTGCGCCGATGCAAGGCCGCCAGGCCCTTATCGTCGGTTGTCCGTCCGTCGCCCACCAGGCCAGAAAACCATTTACGAAATGATTTTTCATTCTTCCACGCCCGCGAACCGTCGGAATATTCAATGTCCTCGGCGGAGAGAAACGCGGCCTCTGGAATCTCCTGGCTCCGATCGCGTTGGTATAGAATGCTGTCGTTGTCGCGGCTGAACGCGCCGGTGTTGCCGGTGGCGGATTTGATTTGGTTGGGGGATTGAACAATCCAATAATTTGTTCCATCCGCTGTTCTGATATGGTCTTTGGTCTGACCTATGCGTTTGGCTGTTTTTCTGTCCACGCGGGCATTCAGAAAAACAGGCATGACCGCGTCGCCGAAGAGAGCGGCCTTCTCTGGCGCTTCGGTGAAGTAAAAGCCAGGGCCGTATTGCTCGACGCCGCCTTCCTTCAACTGAAAGGTGTCGAAACCGTCGCCACCATTGAAGGAATTTGTCCCATGATACACCACCAGCGGTTCGCCGGTGTCCTGGTCGATGACCTTGGAGACGGTATTGGGATTGACACGCGCCAGCGTCTGGCGTATAAAAGATCCAACCTCGTCGTAGGCCGGAGTGGAGCGCCTGGAGTTATCGGGCACCGCCGGATAGGCCGACGAGGTTTTTTCATGCCCATCGTTCAAGGTCACAGTGTTGTAATAGTGGCCGCCATCCGTCTGCCTTTTCACTGTAAAAGCCGCGACCATTTCATGGCCGCCGACATTGACCTTCACAAGCAGTTTTTCATAGCCGTTGACATTTGCTTCCGCGCTCTTCTGCTTCGGCGATATGGCGGAAGCGAATATGCTTTTCTCAAAGGCTCGTTTTAGATCGCCCATGACAAGAAGCTTGGCCGGATCACGACTGGCGCTGAAAGATTTTTTAACCCCTCCGGTTTGCACCGCCACCGCGCCGATTTCCGGATGCCGCAAAGGCTTCTCGCCGCGCAATTCCATCATGACCTGTCGTACTTCAGACCGCAGTTCATCCAACGCCAGTGTCTTCCACGCCTCCGGCACGCGGATTTCCACCGGCTTCATGGCGTCTAGTTTCTTTTGCGCCTGAAGCCCCTGCCAATCGCCAAACCACTTCTTGAAATTCGGGGTGCGCACCTGCACCCACTGACGGAAGTTCAGCTTGGTTCTGCCCGCTTCCTTGGCTCGTTCATAGCCTTCCTGGCCACCGTAGGCGCTGGCGGTGTCGTCAAACTGCCGCTGGAGTTCCGCCGCGTCTTCGGTCTGATCCTGGTACAAATGAAGAGGCCCGCCGGGGTGAGCGCCAGAAGATGGGGTACCAGACGTTTCATCTGATTCTTCTGTTCTGCTTGGCAGGCCATTTTCATTTTCATCTTGGTACAGATCAACCAGCGCCGCTGTTTTCTCGCCGATGCTGGTCAATGTCTCAAAGGGGTCGGCGTGCCAGGTGATGCCATCCTTCAGAATGGCATCACCTTTTTCATCGAAGCCCTGATGGGTGATCAGATCGGGCAGACCATTTTCATTGATTAAAACCTGATCGCCTGGTTGCAAGTCACCAACGGCCAGTTTTCTTGGTTCATGCGGCAGAATCCCCGCCGCCATCGCCTTATCATAGGTTTGTGCGGCTAACGCTTCCGGATCGTTGTCCCACTCGTTTTCCGCCGCTTCTTGAATCTTTCTCCACCAACGTTCTTGTAAGGGTGTCAGCTTTTTCCCGGCCCGCACCTTCTTAAGCACGCGGCGAACACCAGCCTTCCCGGCCTTTTTCAGCACATCTTCCTTCAGCCAATCCGGGTTGGTGGATTTCATGCCATCCCAAACGCCGTCGCCTGGCTCGCTCCAAGCGGCTTCCACCCGCCAGCGCTGGCCAACCTCGCCTTCCTCCATCTGCCGCTCAAGAATGCGCAGCTTGGCATCCAGCGCCTCATTGACCGCTCCTACGGTCGCAACTGCTGGCGTTCCCAGGTTCCTAGATGCGTCATCTTGACGAGACTCATCGACCGGTCTTTGCCGCTGAGTCCGCCCCAATTGGCCTCTGGTTGATTCTTCCTTCCCCCGGCCTCCATCCCGGCCTTCCCCCGGCACGGGGGAAGGAGATCCGGAATCCCTTTCTTCGCCGGTAGTCTGGCCGGATCCATCAGCCGTTCCGGGATGTCGCCGCCATTCGTAATTTTGAATCTCCTCAGCCGCGCCCGTATCAAATCCCAACTCTGGCCGCTCGCTTCCGCCAACTGGCGAACCGTCATCTGCCTGCCGTTCCAGCGGTAGGTGTTTGCTCTGAGTTTTTTTTGCGTCATCGTTCTTTGTCCCTTTTACGCTTTGGCCTTGAGCCGGTCGAGAATCTCCAAGGTCGTTTCCACCTGGTCGAAGGCTTCTTGCAGCGCCATCTCGGCGCTGTCGCACATCGACGGATATTTGGCCGGGGCCGGACAAGATCACCACCTTGCCCTCTCCGGCCAGCTCGATGGCTTTCGCCTTGTACGTCGGCAGATTTTCCAGCTTGGCCAACGCGCCCTCTTCCTTGGCGTACAACTCGTTGATTTTGATCTCCACTTCCGCTGACATCTGCATCGTTCCCATTTGTTGCTCCTTCGTTTGAGGTTTGAAAATATCTTTGCCCTTCAGAATCTTTGACACCATCCAGCAAATCCCGTATGGTATACGACGTGCTTCCTACCGATGTTGACGGTTCGGCCCGCTCTATGGCGCTGGACGTTGAGGAAGGCGGAAGCATTTCTTTCTCGACCCGGTGATGATAGAGCCTCACCGGGTTTTCTGTATCCAGCAGCCAGTTCCCATCCTTGAAACGTTTCACTGTCAGCAAGACGGAGTAGTCCTTGCCACCGGTGCTGAAGGCGGAGATAAACCGCCGTACTTCTCCCAACCTTCCATCCGCCGTCGCCGCATTATCGGCATGGGTTTCAACGCGCTTGGCTGTCCGTGCCAGAGCTGGCAGGGCGGCAATGGCCTCCAGATGCGCCAATCCGTCTTCGCCTTGCTCGATGAACAGATGCTTCTTGAAATCCCTACCGCTCATACCGATTTTCACGCCGGTATCGGCATTGACAACACCACGCCCAAAGGCCCGTATCACCCTGTCGCGAATCGCGGCGGGAAATTCTTTACGCGCCACCAACGGGTTCTTCCCAGAAAATTTCGGCGTGGCCCGCACCACTCGCACCGCCGCGCCAGCGTCAACATCGTCATCGAGCTGAAATAGTAGAGAACCGGTTGTTTCTATTTCCGGATCGGTTATTTGTTCTCCATCGCTTTTTCGTGTTCCTTCGCGCTCGGCTGTTCCTCGTCCAAGTTCACGGTCTGAATGCCGTATTGCAGGCAGCACAAATGCTCGATCCGACAGCCCCTGGCCGCTCGCCATCCCGGCATAAAGTAAACCCTGTCCGCCTTCGCCATCTCGATCAGGCTCCTGCCAAGATAAAATAGCGGCAGGTTGCTGACCGAATGGAAGTCTTGCCGATGGCGAGGTATGACCGTCCGCTGATCGTCAATACTGACCAGGGCTGCCAGTTCATTTCGGCGAAATGCGGTTATTATGTGCGAAGCGAAGGTCTCTGCCAAAGCATGAACGGACGCGGACGCTGGATGGACAATGTGGTGATTGAACGGTTCTGGCGGACGATCAAATATGAGGATATCTATTTGAAATCGTATGAAAATCCTGTGGAACTGGCGCAAGGGATCGGCGAATGTATCAGCCGCTACAACAGCGACCGGCCATACCAGTCATTGATGGAATGGCGACGCCAAACGCGGTGTATCGGCGCGAGGCGAGATTGGCGACCTGACACGGTGGAATCGCTGGCAACGGCGGCGCGACCGGAACCGCCCTCATAACGCTTCCTGCCTAACTAGACAGGCGAATGGTTGAACAATGGGAGTATCACTCCGTCTTCATGTCCATTGTTTTCACTCCGTTATGAAATTATGAAAAAATCTGAGATTGGTTATGGAAGGTATCTTGTTTGAGACAGTCATCAATATTGGTAAGCGCTAGGCAGGTGGAACTTCTTGCCGGATACCCGGTTAACGGCTACTCTGGCCGACGTTCCGCCCGGTTGGAAGTGGCGGATTTCCCTGTCTGCCGCCAGGCAGGTTTTTTTCGCCGCCACGCCATGTCCAGAACAGCATCCGCCCCGGAAACCACCACCATCGTCACCTTCGGGCCTTCCGGTTCCGATTGCTACCTCGCCGCCCGCCGCTATGCGCCGACCGCCTATGTTCTTTTAGTCAGCCACCGCGCCGAGCTGTTCGCCGCCCTGGCCGAGGAACACGCCGACCTCGCCCTGCTCCCGGTCTACAACACCAGGGAGGGTGATGCGAAGGAGTATTTCCGCTTACAGCGCTCCGAATTCACTGGCTTCTGGGTCGATAACCTGGTGTTGCCAACCCACCTTTCTTTAGCCGGACTCAGCGAGACGGTGGCGTCAATCGAGGTTATTATCGGTAAGGCGAGCGGTCTGCGCCAGTGCGCCGAATATCTGGAGACTCATTTTCCCGACGCCACCTTGCAGGCTACGCCAGATATCGAGGCGGCGATTGCCGACATCAAAGCGGCGCATCGGCATAACTATGCGGTGATCGAGGAAGAGAATCTGTTGCTTCGACACGGCCTGCATCTGCTTGAACGCGAGCTGGCCGCCCACAACCGCACCCGCTACGCGATATTGGGCCGTGAACTGGCCCCGGAAAGCGGCTACGACGCCACCGCTTTGGTGACGCGACCCATGGCCGACCGCCTGGGTTTGCTGTCAGATATTATTGGCGAATTCACGCGGCGCGGCGTCAATATTCTCGATTTGCAGACGCACAGCGACGCCCAGAGCCAGAAATTGCGCGTTTTCCTGGAGGTCGAGGGGCACATCGCCGCGCCAGCTTTGGCCGAGGCGGTGGCGCGGCTGGAAAACGTCATCATCCACGAAAACGAGCCGCTGCGGCTACTGGGTTCTTTTCCCAGGGTCGATATGCGCGAAAAGCTGATTAAAAGTTTTGGCTTCATCGGCACCGGCAAGATGAGCGCCTGGTTCGCTGAGCGTCTGAACGGTGAAGGCTACATCACACGGTTGTGCGGGCGGACCACCGCGCTACGGCCAGAGCGGATGATTCCTGACATTGATGTTTTGATGATCTGCGTGCCAATTTCCGTCACCGCCGCGACCATCGCCCTGTACGCGCCGCTCCTGAAAAGCGGGCAGGCGCTGATCATTTTGGCCGGTGAAGCCGAAACCGCGCTGCGACAGGCGCTTGATTCAACCGACCCCGGCGTCGAGGTGATGTTTGTGCACAACCTCTGGGGGCCGCAGGCGGCGACGATGAAGGATAAAAACGCCACCGTGACGAGAACTCCGCGCAGCGGTGTTTTTTGCAGCGAATTTGAAGCCTTTCTCTTTAAGCACGGCGCGGAAATCAACCACGACGAAGCCCGCCGCCACGACCTGATGATGGGCGTCGGCCAGAAATTACCGACCGCCGTTTCCATCGCCATGGCCGCCACCCTGCTCGATAATTCCATTGATTGCCAGACCTTAGGCCGCCACAGCACTCTGACCTCGCAGTACGGCGTTCTGGCCATGGCGCGGGTGCACAACCAAAATCCGCGCACCTACGCTGAAATACTCGCCAGTGGCGGCGAAGGGCGCAAGATTGTCCGCGATTTCGCCACCAATATGGCAGCGGTCATCGCCCTGGCCGAAGCTGGCGACATTTCAGGAATCGAGCGGATGATCACCGCCAATAGTCGCTATCTCGGCCAACGCTTTCTGCGTCACCGCATGAAACAAGCCAAGGCGGTTGACGCCCTGTTGAGCGACGGCGCGATGAAGGGCGAAGGTTAAAACCAGCATCACCGTTGACGCCGACATTTTTTTCTTTTTTTCTTTTTTTCTTTTTTTCTTTTACCGGGAATCCACCATGCTGACTTCTTCATGCGACATCGACGAAATACATATCTGCCCGAATTGCGGCCAAAGAATGTCCTGCTGCCAAGCGCCGCCCATCCATGTTGGCGACGGCCTCGGCTGGGGTTCGGAATATCTGTTCATCTGCTTGAACGATGACTGCCCGCTGTTCGTCCAGGGCTGGCAGCATTGTGAAAACGAGTACGGCCACTCTGCCTCATACCGCTATATGGAATTGCCGGGCAGCAAAGAAAGCAACGTCATGATGGTGGCCGGGCCGGATGCCTACAAGGGCGGCGTGGTCGATAAAAACGAGCTACAAAGCCAAAGCAAGCGGCAGAAAAAAATCGCCGACGCCGTGGCCGATTTGAAGGACCAGGGAGAAGGAACCAGCAACTTCGCGCCCGCCCTGTATCTGAGCATCGAGGAGGCGGCGAACCGCGACGACCGGTTGCGGGCCATAGCCATCCTGGCCGACATCGCCGGGACGGAAGTGATCGACCCGCTGCGCAACCACAAATTCCGCGACCCGGCCCTGGAAGCGGAAACAAATCTGGCGATTACCAAAATTCTCGCGCGTAATTTTCTGCGCGAATGCCCGGCCTGCTCAGAACTGGTCAAGATGCAGGCCAAGAAGTGCAAACACTGCGGCGCCGAACTGGCCTGAAAATGAAAAACCTACAATCCCCATCGTCCGGCAGGAACAGCGTTTTTTGCCGGGCGAACAGTCCCGCCTCTCGTTCCGCTAGCATACATATCCGGCCCATCGCGCCATATCCGAGCCAGGCCAGGCACTCGTCCGACGGACGCAGACACACCAGGCGACGACAGAAGGCGTTCCTTTCTTTCGCCTGGTACAGGCCATCAAGAAACGGCGGCAACAGCCGATACGCTTGATCGTGGCTTGCGGCCAGCGACTCGCGTTCGGCGGGAAGCGCCAGACATTCCGGTAGCCGCCTTTGCCCTGAGCGCAACCAGTCGTAGCGCAACAAATCGAAAACCAGCGCGGCGTCCGGGCGTTTGGCAAGAAATTCCGCCAGAGTCGCGGTGAGAAATTCCTGGGTCGCCGCCCGCTGAAATCCCTGCCGCCGCTGGAACAGCGCGGTCAAGTCAAGAAAAAACGCCGCCGCATCGGCCTTGCTTTGTCGCAGATACCGCCACAGCGACGGGAAAAAGGCATTGTTATGAAATTTTTCGACGCATTCGCCAAACCAGTACAGTTCGGCCAGATTGTCGGCATCCAGCCAGCGCGTGGCCAGAACGCCATAGGGCGGGCGCTGGCTATACACCATGCCATATTCCTCCGCCCGCGCGGCTAAAGGAGTTTCCGGCAGAATCTTCAATAATCCCATCTGGATATAGTGCGCGCCGCTGGCGAAGAGCGCGGCAAATCCGGCCAGATAGCTTTGCCGCGTTTCGTGCGGCAGACCCAGAATCAAATCGGCGTGCAAAAAAACCGTGCCCAACTGAGCCAGCCGCCGGGTTGTTTCCAGGGCGGCGCGGCTGTCCATGCCGCGGTTTATGGCCGATAGGGTTTGGCCGTTGGTCGATTGAATGCCAATCTCAAACTGAAAGCGGGCGGGCGGCTGCGCGGCAAGAAAGTCGAACATTTCCTCGCTGAAACCTTCCGGAGCGATTTCACAGTGAATCCGTGTTGTCGCGCCATGTTCAGCCAAAAAACGCCAGATGGCCAAGGCGCGATCAGGTATGGCGTTGAAGGTGCGGTCAACGAAGCGCAGTTCCTTAGGATTATTCTCTAAAATAATTCTAAGCTCATGAAAAACCGTAGATAAATCCTTATGAAAAACGCCACGTTCCCGCGCCGACAAACAGTAGGCGCAGGCGTGCGGACAGCCCCGCGACGATTCGTAATACACATGGCGATTGAGCAGCTCGGCCGCGAAATCCGCCTGAACATAGGGAAAAGGAAAATCAGCCCGCGACGCGGCCAAACCCGCCGCCTGGTAGCTGGCGGCCAGATTGCCGCTGCGCACATCCTGGTACAAAGCGGTTGGCGCTCCTTCAATCGCGCCGTGGAACACAGCGCAGACGGCGTCGGGCAGTTGCCGACGCGCGACCGCCGCCTGCGGCCCGCCGACAAGCAGACGGGTTCGCGGGAGTAACGCCCGCAGGTCGCGGGCCAGATGCGTCACGATTTCGCTGTTCCAAATAACCGCCGACAAAAAAATAGCCCAGGGCTTGCCTTCGGCGATGCGCAACAGCGTTTCATGATACGGATCGTTTATCGTCAACTGAAGCATCCGCGTCGGACAATCAGGCAAATGCCGCTTCAAGGCCTGGCGCAGGTAAAAAAGCGCCAGGCAACTGTGGCTGTAACGACCATTTATGCCGACCAGAAGGATGTCGGACGGCGGGGGCTTGATCAAAGAGGCATCCATAAGCGGGTCGTATTCTTGAGTCGCCACACCAAAAGATCAGCCTCCAGCCACAAGGCGTCGGACGGCGGCGATTTCGGCGTGAGCGGCGGGAAAGTCCAGGTCGTTGATGCGGGTGATCAGTGTTTGCCCGGCTTCGCCTAAAGGCGCGAGAACGGCTTCGTTTTCTTCCAGCAACTCCAGGGCGCGGGCGTTGCCGGCGGCCAGAAGCGGCTCAAGCGCATCGAGCGCGGCCAGCGCTTTGTCGCGGTCCAAGCTCGCCGCCGTCCGTGGCCTTTCGCCGCTTTTCTCGTCCGTTGCAAGTTCGCGCCGTAACTCGGCCAAGGCCAAGGCCAGTTCGGCGTTCATCGCCAGGACTAAATCATCATCGGTCGTCACTGTTTGCCCGGCGGCCAGGGCCTCTTCCAGCACCGCCGCCGCCTGTTTCAAACGGGCCGCGCCGATAATCGCCGCCGCGCTTTTCAGAGTGTGGGCGACGCGGCGGGCCTGTTCCCCTTTCTCTTGCCGCAAAAAGGCGACGACCTGCGCCGCGTCTTGGCCATGATCGCGCAGAAAACCGGCGGCGATGCGGCGATACAAAACCTCATCACCCTGCAAACGGGCGATGCCAGCGGCGCGGTCGAGGATCAGCGATTGGTCGTCGGTGGCGGCTAAGGCCGAATCGATGCCGCCCAGGCTCTGTTTATCGGCGGGCAGCCAGGCGCTCAAGGCCGCGTTCAGTCGCTCCGGGTCAATCGGTTTGGCGATAAAATCGTTCATGCCGGCGGCCAGGAACAGTTCGCGTTGCCCGGCGACGGCATCGGCGGTTAAAGCGATGATTGGCAAATCGCGAAAACGCCGGTCGCTGAGTGCGCGGAGGCGCTTGGTCGTCTCAACGCCGTCCATGCCCGGCATCATCTGATCCATGAAAACCAAATCATAGTGTTGGCGTTCGACCATGGTTATCGCTTCCTGGCCGCTTTTCGCCGTATCGGCAACAATGCCGTGTTTGGCCAGATAGCCTGAAGCCACCGCCAGATTGATTTCGCTGTCGTCAACCACCAGCACCTTCACCCCTTTGTCCGCCAGCACGCGGCGAAAATCCTTGCGACGGGCGACGATTTTTTCCGGATCGCCTTCGACCAGCGGCAGATGCGCGGTAAAGGTCGAACCCTCGCCGGGGCGCGATGCGACGCTCATGTGGCCGCCCATCATTTCGACGAGCTGCCGGGTTATCGGCAAGCCCAGGCCCGAACCGCCAATGCGGTGGGTTTCCTCGTTTTCGATGCGTTCAAAGTTCCCGAATATGCGGTCGAGATTGCCTTTTTCGATGCCAACGCCGGTGTCGCGGACGCTGATCGTCAGCGAATCGCCACGCGGCCCGACCTCACGGCTCAGCCAAAACCAGATGCCGCCGTGCGAGGTGTATTTGATGGCGTTGTTAATCAGGTTCAGCATGATTTGTTGCAGGCGCAGGTCGTCGCCGTACAAGACCTCCGGCAACTCCGGGCTGATATGGCTATGAAAAGTCAGATTTTTGCGCTGGACGATGCCCTGAGACAAGGCGCGGACATTTTCGTACAGGGCGGGCAGCCGATAATGAATCGGGGTCAGCTCCATCTTGCCCGCCTCAATCTTGGAAATATCCAGGATGTCGTTGATGATTTGCAGCAGCACCTCGGACATGGCGTGAATATCTTGCAAGTAGCGCCGCTGCTCGTCGTCGAGATTGTCGGTGCGCATCAGGTCGGCGAAACCGAGAATGGCGTTCATCGGCGTTCTGATTTCGTGGCTCATCGACGATAAGAACCGGCTTTTGGCCTCGGCGCTGGCCAGGGCCTCACTACGCGCCTGTTTCAGGCGCTTGTGGGAGGCCCGCATCTTGTTGATATAAAAGGCCACCGCCAGCGAGGCCGAAAAGGCGATGGCCATGACAATGCCCATAACCAATGTGATGTGGTTCAATGGCTGAAAAAGCAGCGATTTGACGATGGAAATGCCGAGCCACCACTGTGATGTGTCGGGTATTTTCCGCGTGAAGGCGACATAACTCACGCCGTCTGGGTCACGGAACAGGCCCTGTGCCTGATCGCCGCGGAACATGGCCTCGGCCAGCGCCGACAAACCGTTGTAGTGAAAATCCTCGTCGGCGCGGCGAATATTCACCCGCATGGCCACGTCTTTTTTCTCCGAGGAAAAGATCAAGCCGCTTTGGTCGGCGATCCAGGTGTAACCCAATTGGCCGCCACCCAAA
This sequence comes from Desulfobulbaceae bacterium, assembly GCA_031287565.1. Classification (GTDB taxonomy): domain Bacteria; phylum Desulfobacterota; class Desulfobulbia; order Desulfobulbales; family Desulfocapsaceae; genus UBA8130. The sequence continues at coordinate 36,030 of JAITSS010000023.1, read as the reverse complement.
GTGATCTGGCTGATGTATCCGTTGATGCGGGCCGTGGACATTTCCATGGCCAGAAGGCAACGGATTTCGCCATTTGGCCGCCTGATCGCGTGCGCCATGATCACCGCCGGTTGATGGGTGTTGCGGGAAACGAGCGGCGGGCTGATGACGCTCTCCTGGCGACCGGACAGCGCTTCTTGGATATAGGCGCGGTCGGCGATATTGACGTACTGCCCCGGTTTCACCGTGGCGCGGCCATCGGGCCAGACAACGAAGACGCTGACAATATCGTAGGCAATCCGGCCAATCTGGTCATGCGCTTTCTGTTCAAGGTCGGCGTCGCTGACTTCCCACAGCGTATTCTGCTTGGCCAGGCTGGCCAGCATCTGCTGATACGACGCAATAATTTCACCAATGGCATTGGCCCGGCCCTGGAGGATTTGGCCGGAAACCGCCTCAATCTGTTCGCGCATTCCGTCTCTGGCCTTTTCCAGCACCACAATGAAACCGACCGCCATCAGCAGAAACACCAGGCATTCAACCACCAATATCCAGCGCAGACCGCATTCCTTTTTTTCGGCCATCACGAAGCCTCCAGTGTGGCGCGGCGAAGAAGCGGAATGTCGGCGGCGGCGGCCGGGAAATCCAGGTCGTTCAGATGACGCGACAGCGCCTCAGCCCGATTTGCCAATGGCGCGAACACCGCCTCGATTTCCTCGATCATATCCAAACAGGCGGCGCTTCCCGCCTCAAGCAAAGGGGCCAGTGTGTCCAGCAGGGCCAGCGCCTTGTCGCGGTCAAAGGCCGACGCTTGGCTTTTTTGTGGCTCCGCCGCCGTCTGCCCGTCCGATTCATTTTTCTTTTTCTCGGCGGCGAGTTCTTCTAAAAGCAAGGCCAGCTCGATACCCATCAAGGTCGGTATATCGTCGCCGACCTGTATCGGTTTTCCTTCGCTTAACAGCCTTTCCACCTCATCGGCCGCTCGTCTAAGCCGCCCGGCGCCGATGGTCGCGGCGGCGCTTTTTAAGGTGTGCGCCACTCTTCTTGCATCTTGCAGACGGTTGTCGTGCAGAAAATCGCTGAAGACGCGGCAGTCGTTGGCGTGCTCGCGCCGGAAATTGGTCAGCACTTTTTCGTACAGGGCGGCGTCGCGCTGCAAATTGGCCAAGCCCGCCTGGCGATCCAGAATCAGTTCGTCGCCTGAGATTATTTTCTGGTCGCGGGTTTTGACGAGCTGATTGCTGAGCAGCCGCTTTTCCGGCGGCAACCAGGTTAACAGAGCCTGATTCAGGGCCAGCGGCTCGATTGGTTTACTGAGAAAATCGTTCATGCCAGCGGCGATGAAGATTTCCCTCATGCCGCTGATGGCGTTGGCCGAAAGCGCGATGATCGGCACCTTGGCGAACCGCTGGCCGGGCAAGGCGCGGATTCTCTTGGTTGCTTCGACGCCGTCCATACCCGGCATCATATGATCCATGAAAATCAGATCATAGTCAGTCGCCTCAACCATCTTCAAGGCTTCGCGACCGCTGGCGGCGCTGTCGGCCTGGATGCCGTGCCGGGCCAGATAACCGAGCGCCACTTGCAGGTTCAGGGCGCTGTCATCGACCACCAGCGCCTTCACATCCATATTGGCCATAACCCGCAGATGAATGGGGGCGGCAATTGACAAGCGCTCACAGTCGCCAGGGACCAAAGGAAGGCGGACGCGGAATTCACTGCCTTCGCCGTGCCGCGAACGCGCCGAAATATCGCCGCCCATCAGCCGGGCCAACTGTCTGGTAATCGGCAAACCCAGGCCAGTGCCGATGATGCCGTGCACGCGACGGTCCGCCAAACGGGTGAATGGCTCAAATAGGCGGTCAATGTCGTCGGCTTTGATGCCGATGCCGGTATCGCGCACGGTAATGCTGAGGAATTCCTCGCCGTTTTCTTGTTCGCGCTCAATTTCAAACCAGATGTCACCCGCCGGCGTGTATTTGATGGCGTTGTTCAGCAGATTGAACATGATCTGCCGCATCCGCACGTCGTCGCCGAGCAGCACATCCGGCACATCCGGGGCCAGGTGGCAATGAAATTCCAGCTTCTTCCGCCCTATCGACACCTGAGTGAGCGAGCAGATGTTGTCGTAGACAACGCGGATCGAATAGTCGGTTTCATGCAGCTCCATCTTGCCCGATTCAATCTTCGACAAATCGAGAATATCGTTAATGATTTGCAGTAAAACCCGCGACATACCGCGAATATCGCCCAATGTTTCGCGCTGTTTATCGTCCAGGTTATCGTCGCGCATCAAATCGGCGAGGCCGATAACCGCGTTCATCGGCGTGCGGATTTCGTGGCTCATCGACGCGAGAAAATTGTTCTTCGCTGCCAGGGCCGCTCGCGCCTCGCGGTTTTTTATGGCCATGCTCTGGCTGCGTTTCTGCTCGCGGCGCACTTCGCGCAAATCACGCAGTGTCGAAACCACGCGATAGCCGTCTTCCCAGAGCACCCGCTTCAGTGTCACCTCAACCGGTAGCGCCTTGCCGTCCATGGTCACATGCTCCCAGAAAAAGGTCATGACTTCACCTTGATAGGCTTGGCGAATCAGTTCCTTGGCCTTGACCTCGCTGCGGCTACCGTCGGCCTGAATGCGTTTGGACAGATGATCAAAATTTTCCAGATAGCGCTGTTTGTTGTCGCAGTTGAACATGGCCAGCGCTCGCGCGTTGCAGTCAATCGGCTCGCCCTGCTGGTTGAACAGGGTGCAACTGACCTCCAGGGCGTCGAGCATCAGGCGCATTCGGGCGTTGGCTTGGCGCAGCGCCTGTTCCTTGGCGCGCAGTTCGCGCAAATCGACCATGTAGGAGATGATTCTGAAACCGTTCCACCACGGAATGCGCTTGAGCGTCACTTCAATCGGCACAAATGAGCCATCCCGCAGTCGATGCTCCCAATAAAACGTCACCTCCTTTTCGGCGTAGGCTTTGATCAGCAGCGCCTTGGCTTTTTCTGTGCTCGGTTGCCCGTCCGGCTGAAATTCCGGATTGAAGTCGAAAAAACTGCGCAGCGCCTCATCACGGCTGGCGCAGCCTAAAATCGACACGCCGCGTTGGTTGCAATCAACCGGTTCGTTATTTTCATCAAAGAAGTAGCAAGGCAAGGGCATGGCGTCGAGCATCGCCCGGATGCGGTGGCTGATTTCCTCCTGACGGGTCTGTTCTTCAATCTCCGGCCGCAAATCGCGGAAGTAGGAAATCAGGGTGTGCGTTTCGCCCCAGGGCACGCGCACCAGCGTCACTTCGGTCGGCAAAAGGCGGTCGCGGCGGTCGCGAAACATAAAACGGAAGGTGTGCGAGCCATTCTCCAAAGCGATTTTGAACATGCGCCGCGACTTGGCCCGCGAGTTTTCGCCATCCGGTTGATTTTCCGGATAGGAATTAGCGAAATGGCGCAGCATCTCTTGTTTATCCGCCAGGCCGAACATGCGCACCGCTTCCAGATTAGCGTCGATAATAGCGCCATCACTCTCGCGAAAGGCGCAGCCCATCGGCATGAAATCCATGATTAGGCGCAAATGTCTGTCGGCGGCGTAACCAATTTTCTGGTTCGCCTCGGAATAGATGACATGCGCGTAGACGAACATGCCGTCTTCATCAAAAAGCGGAATGATATTGGCCTCGTACAAGCGTGGCTCGCCGTTGCCGGGAAAGGTGATGGCCATTTCCCGCGCCTCGACGCCGCGATGACGCTGGATGTCTTGGAAAGCGCGGCCAGCACCAGCGACGAGCGATTCATCGACGAAATCGCGGTAAAAATCGGTGAAATGCTGTCCGCATAGGCTGGATTCCTCGGCGACGCCACACAGACGCGCCAAGGTGGCGCTGCAAAACACAATCCGGCCTTCGGCATCAAGGCAGAGCATGGCGCGCGGCGTGTTGCGCAGCAACAGGCGCAGATAACGGGCGGCATCATTGGCGCTTTCGGGCATGATGTGGCTCACTTGTCTATGGGAATGAAAAACAGACGTCTTTGTATTATCGCGCTTTCCGTCGATTTTTTTAAGGACGGCTGAAAAAATCCGTTCATCATATATTTCCTGTCATTTCGGCGCCAGCGGGCAGGTGTTTTCTTGCTGCCCCTGGATGCCCGCCTGCGCGGGCATGACGAATTTTGTGTCATTCCCGCGCCTCCTTCTGTCATTCCCGCGAAAGCGGGAATCCAGGCTGCCCGTTTCTCCGCGTTTTCTCGATGCCTCTGGATGCCCGCTGAAAACGCGCGGGCATGACGGCAGGAGTCTGCCGTAGGGACAAAGGCGCGCCGTGTCCCTACTTCTGATAGCAGGCGCCCCTACAGTCCGAACGGTTTCCGTGTTCATCAGCGTTTCCTTATTTCTTTACTTCTTTATCGCCGCCAACGCCTTCTCCGAACGCGCCGCCAGATGCCGCGCCCAGCAATCAATTGCTCAAACCACCTTTAAACCGCCCTTATTTTGTGTCGTGTTCGACGGCGCGAATATCAAGCAGCCGCACCTGCCAGGAAACTGTATCGCGGTAGCGGTTGAGAATCGGGGCGAAGGTGACGAGGCAGCGACCTCGTTCGCGCAGCTCCGGCAAGCGGTCGCCAAGCCGGAAACCGACGGCGCGGTGGTTGCCGTCGCGTCCGCGCAGAAGGGCCTGCAAATGCTCGCCGCGACTCCCCAGCGCCCGGACGAAGACCAGCTCTTCCTCCGACTGAAAGACCGGCGGCGGATTGCCCTGGCCATAGGGTTCGAGCAACGACAGAAATCGCAGATGTTCCGGGCGCATCACGGCTTCCACTGACACCTTGTAGGGATGAATCGCCGTTGTCACTGGGGTCGTCCCCAGGGTGCGGGCCGCTTCCTCAAAGGCTTCAGCGAAATTCGCGATATTGCCCGCCTTCAGCGACAAACCGGCGGCCATGGCGTGACCGCCGTGGTGTTCGAGGAGGTCGGCGCAACGTTTCAGGCAATCGGCCAGATGAACGCCCGGCACGGAACGACCAGAACCTTTCCACATCGCCGCCGCCGCGTCGTCGGGGTTGGGCTGCGCCAGGACGAAGGTGGCTTTGCCGGTTTTTTCCACCATCTTGGCGGCGACAATGCCGGCCACGCCGGGATGAAACGCGCCAACCAGCACCAGGGTTTTTTGCTGGTCAAGGATATGGACGGGCGGCAGCAAACGTAAAGCCAATTCCGTGTTTTCTTCGCAAATACTTTTTCTTTCGTTGTTTATCGCCAATAATTTTCTACTGGTTTTTTCAGCCTGTTGCTGGTCGGCGCTGATCAGCAGCCGGGCGGCCAAGTCGGCATGGCGCAACCGCCCAGCCGCATTCAAAAGCGGGCCAATCGCAAAGCCGACATCTTCGGAGGTGATGCAATCGCGATGTGAGTGTCCCCGCCCAGCTTTTCGCTGTCGGTTCGATTGGTCGCGATTCGCCTGAATGCCGGTTGCGCGCAGCAGGGCGCGCAGGCCCGGCAATGGCGAATTGTGCAGGCGTTCCAGCCCGGCGCGAACGAGTATCCTATTGGTTTTGCTGATGAGCGAAACATCGGCCAAGGTGCCAATGGCCACTAAAGGCAACAGCATGTGCAGATCAGGCTCTTGTTTCGTGGCTGTCGCGAACTCGCCCCGCTCGCGCATCAAGGCCCGCGCCGCCGCCGCCAGATAAAAGGCGACGCCGACCCCGGCCAGGCCCTGGCCACACAAACCACAATCTTTTTGTTGTGGATTGATGATAATGCCGGGCGGCAACCGCCCTGCCGGCAGATGATGGTGGTCGGAGACGATGACGCGGCCGCCGCGCCGACTTATCGCGGCCAGCGCCGCCTGGTCAGATATGCCGCAATCTATGGTAATAAAAAGGAATTTTTCTTTTTGTTCCTCAGACTCCAACTCCGGAAACTCGGCGCCGAATTGCCGTTCAAAGGCGGCGAGACTCACGCCATACCCATCAATAAATCTGTCAGGAATATACCAGCGTACCGAGACGCCGACGGCTTGAAAAAAGAGGTGCAACAGCGCCACGCCGGTCACGCCATCGACATCGTAATCGCCCCACAAAATGATAGGCACGTGGCGGGACACAGCGTCAAGCACCGCCTCGGCCGCCGCCGCCATATTGAGTATTTCTTTGGGATGCGGCAGATTTTCCAGGCGAGGATAAAGAAAACGACGGATTTGTTCCGGATTATTCAGCCCTTTGTCATTGAGGATTTTCTCAAAGAATGGCGGAATTTGGGGAAACGCGCTGGGTGTTGCGTTTTTTGTATGAACTTTCGGCAAAGAGTCTGTCGTCGTCCGGATTGTCTGATTCGGCGCGACTGGCGCGGCCTGTTGCCTGGCGTACAGAACCTCGGCCAGCGTCGCCATTTTTGAACCGTTGCGGTATCTATTTCGATAGGGCTGGGGCAGATACCGAACTCCCGGTATTTTTGTCCCTTTAACGCCATATTCGGGATCGTAGCCAAATAGATTGATATAGTGGGCCACGTCGTCACGCTCTTGCCGCATGTCATGCAGCCGCTCAACCTCGTACTTGACGGCATTAAGAGCGGGGTATAATCTGAGGCGAACCGGTAACTTATGCGAAAACCGATTGCGATCTTTCCAGAGCGTCAGCATATCAAGAAAGCTAATATCTTTAGTTATGTCCTGTCCCTGCCGCTGTAGCATCCGGATGATGAATTGGCCAACGAAATGGCAGTTATAGGCAATCACCAGAGTTGGACTCTGACCAAGCAAGAAATCAATGAGTTTTTGCGCCGCGACCGGCTCATCAACTCCTTTTTTCCGCAATTCATCCTCGCTTATCCCAGTAATTTTGGTTATTTCCGGGTCAAGCCGGACGTTTTCCGGCAACTTGATATAATCGTCAAAACTGTCTTCCGCCCCTTTGCGCCAGCGGATGGCGGCCAGCTCAATAATCTGATGCTTGTCAGCATCCAGCCCGGATGTTTCGCAGTCGAGGAACACGACCGCATCATAGCTAAAAACACCCGCCATACGGTCGATGCGTTTACCTGCGTCAATGGGTGTCATTGGTATTTCCCAGGTCAGGACATGGCTTTTTACCTAATAATTGCAAGCTGGAAACGATATGGGCGATAATTTCCCCTTCATCCCGATGGTCAAACCAGGCGATTTCTGGGTCGTGGCGAAACCAGGTGAATTGTCTCTTGGCGTAACGGCGGCTGTCGCGCATGAAAAGTTCAAGCATTTTCTCGTAATCATTTTCGCCGCGCAGCCAGGACAGGACGTGGCGGTAGCCGATGGCTTTCAATGCCTGGCAATCAGCGGCAACACCCGCAGCCAAGGCCCGTCGCGTCTCGTCGATCAGACCTTCGTCTAACATTGTACGGCATCGTTCTTCGATGCGTCGATAGAGGAGATCGCGCGGGCAATCGAGGCCGATTTTGATGAACAATTCGCCATTGTTGGCCGCCGCGCCGTTTCGGTGCTGGCGCTGAAGATGCGCCGACAGCGGCAGGCCAGTGGCGCGAAACACCTCCAGGGCGCGCAAAACGCGGGCGCGGTCACGGCGGGCGATGCGGGCGGCGGTTTCCGGGTCACAGACCGACAATTCTTGGTGTAATTTCTCGATACCTTCTGTTTCTATTTGTTTTTCCAATTCTTTTCGTATATGCGTGTCAAACGGAGGCGCGGCGAATAATCCATGCTCCAAAGCGCGCAGATACAGGCCGCTACCGCCGACCAGCAGTGGAATTTTACCGGCGGCGCGAATCATCGTGATGGCCGCGCGGGCGTCCAAGACATAGCGGGCGGCGTTATAGTCCTCGTCAGGCTCCACCACATCGAGGCAGTAGTGGGCGATGCCGCCCATCTCTTCCTGGCTAATTTTCGCAGTGCCAATATCCAGATGGCGATAGACCTGCATCGAATCGAGGCTGATAATTTCGCAATGAAAACGCCGGGCTATGCGTAGCGAAAGCGCGGTTTTGCCGACGGCGGTCGGGCCGACCAGCACCAAAACCGGCGATGCGCCGCCAGACGCCACCTCGATGTTCGCGCCGCTTTGCTCCATTTACGACCTCATTCAAAAGACAGGTATGCGGCGAAGCGTTTCGCCTTGGCCACGCCGATGCCCGGCACTCGCGTCAAATCGTCGGCCGAACGAAATTTTCCGTATCGCTCCCGGTCTCGCGCAATCTTCGTCGCCGTCGCCGCGCCAATACCCGGAATTGTGGTCAGGGCGCGTTCATCCGCCTGGTTGATGGCGATCATCCGAGCGACAAAGGGCTGGCAAGAAGGGTCCGCCGCCGCGTTCGTCGGCCCAATCGCGGCGTTGGCGTTGGCGTTTACAAGCGTCAGCCGCGCCTGTTCGCAGACCAAAGCCAGGGGCCTTTGGTCCGGCGGCGCGTCCGCGAACAGGGCGCGTAATGCCTGAGAAAGAAGCAACAAAGCGCCGAGGAACACGGCCGCCGTCACCGCGCCGGCGTCATGCTTGTTTAAGAGTCGCATTCCGGGTTTTCCGCTGTTTTTTTCTTGTCGCCGCCGCAAACGCTGGAGTATACAAGCGGCGTCGCAAATTACCACATGCCGATTTCCCGCGATTCTCCGTCGATTCTCATGCCCTCGTCATTCAACATTGTCCTCGTCGAACCGGAAATTCCACCGAATACCGGCTCGATTGCCCGTTTGTGCGGCGCGACTGACAGCCGCCTGCACCTAGTGCATCCCCTGGGCTTTTCCACGGATGACAAACATCTGAAGCGAGCCGGACTCGATTACTGGCCCTATGTGCGCATCGAACATTGGCCTGATTTCGATACCTTTCTCGCGGCCCAGGCCGAGCGTCATCTCTATTTTTTCACGACAAAAACGAAAAAATCCTACAGCCAAGCCCAGTTTCAGCCCGGCGATTTTCTTATTTTCGGCAGGGAAACCAAGGGCTTGCCTGAAGAAATCCTGCGTCTGTACGCCGACCGCTGCTATACCCTGCCGATGTCCAATCCCCATATCCGCAGCCTCAATCTGGCCATGACCGCCGGTATTGTGCTGTACGAAGCGCTGCGGCAAAACCAAAAAGCCTGAAAAAAACAAGGATACTTCCATGCCCGATCGCATCTATAATTTCAGCGCCGGCCCAGCCACCCTGCCCTACTCGGTTTTGCAGCAAACCGCCAAGGATGTCGTCAATTTTCAGGACAGCGGCATGGGCATCGTCGAGATCAGCCACCGTTCGCCTTGGTTTGCCGCCGTCATTGCCGAAGCCGAAAGCTTGCTGCGCACGCTATTGGCCATTCCCGATAACTACAAGGTGTTGTTTTTGCAGGGCGGCGCGTCGAGCCAGTTCTTCATGGTACCGATGAATCTGCTCTCGCCGGGGAAAAAAGCCGCGTATCTCAACACCGGCGTCTGGTCAAAAAAAGCTATCGCCGAAGCGCGGCTGTTTGGCGAAGTTGTCGTGCCCTATTCCAGTGAGGCGGCGGGCTTCAAGCGCGTGCCTACTCCCGATGAATATCAGGTCGATCCCGAAGCGGAATACCTGTATTTCGTCAGCAACAACACCATTTATGGCACGCAGTACCAAGAAATGCCGACCGCGCCTATGCCGCTGGTGGCCGACATGTCGTCGGATTTTCTGTCGCGTCCAGTCGATGTGGCGCGATTCGGTCTGATTTTCGCCGGAGCGCAGAAAAATCTCGGCCCGGCGGGCGTCACCGTGGTCATCATCCGCGAAGACCTGCTGGATCGCGCCCCGGCCACGGTTCCGACCATGCTGCGCTATAAAACCCACGCGGAGAAGGGATCGATGTTCAACACGCCGCCCTGCTTCGCCGTCTACATGGTGCGCGAGGTTCTGAAATGGTTGAAGGCGCTTGGCGGCGTTCAAGCGATGCGGGAAATCAATGAGGGAAAGGCTGGACTTCTCTACCAAGCCATTGATAAAACGCCCTTTTATCGCGGCCATGCCGAAGTCGGCTCGCGCTCGCGCATGAACGTCACCTTCAACCTGCCAACGGCGGAGCTGGAGAAAAAATTTGCCCTTGAAGCGGCGAATGCGGGCATGGCCGGTTTGAAAGGTCACAGCTCGGTCGGCGGTTGCCGCGCTTCAATTTACAACGCCATGCCACGAGAAGGGGTGGAACAACTGGCGCGGTTTATGCGGGATTTCGCGGCGCGGAACGCCGCCGTTTAAGGCTCTCTCTCGCCGCCAGATAGCGCGCCGTCCGCTCCTCGACTTTTTGCCGCAATTCGGCAAAGGTCGGCATTGGCAGATTGAGGGCGGCGGTGACAAGACGCAGCAACTCAAGTTCATCCACCGTCGCGCCGCTGTCGTAGGTGACGGTGACGAGAAGCGCCGCCACCATCTGCTGTTTCATGGTCGGCGGCATGGCGGCCAGGTTATCGAGCGATTCATCCAACACGCCCACCCAGTCTTTCGGCGGCACATAATTGGGATTGGTCTTCGGCAGCAACAGGCGAATGCCCTCGTGGAAGGCCCGCGCCGCCGCCTCGTCGTCGCTGCCGCCCTGCCAGGCAATCATGAGAAACACCACGATGATGGCTTTGACCAATTGACTTGATGACGGCTTCCTGGTCACCTGTTCGGTCAGATACAGCCGCGCCAGGCGAGTCAGACAATATTCCGATATGGAGATGTCGCCGTCCCTGGTGGCCAGACTGTCCAATTTTCTGACGATTTTTAAGCGCTCATCTTTGGCGAAAAGGTTGAAGCGCGGCAAAGCCCACTCCATCGTCGGCAAGACCTGCTCCTGCGGCAAGGTCCGGGCCGTCGGCAACAGACGCTGCATCTGAATATAGACGGCGTCGCCGACCAGATCATGGATGGCCTGACGATCATCCGTGACCCGCATGGCCCGCCGTTGCCGCGCCAGACGCCGCGATTGCAGCAGGGAAAAGAGCAGCGCGATTTCACAGTTCGCCGCTTCCTTCATCACGCTTTTCGGCACCTGAAAGCGTATTCCCACATCTTCATCCAACAAAGAAACCCTCGACTTGGCATAGCCCGCATCACCGCCGCTGAAGGCGTGGGCTAACGTATGTCGATGCTGAAATTTCTTACCGGTATAGCGAAACGACACCCCGGCGGAAGCGGGCGGCGGCGTGTTCTGATTCGCTTTTACGGCGGTGGCGGCCGAACCAGGTTTTGGCGCGGTCGTTGGCGCGGCTTTTTGTCCGTCTTTATCCGTGGTCGGCGGCGGCCCATTGGTTGCATCATTGGCCGCATCATTGATCGCATCGGCTTCGGCGCGGGCGGCGGCCAGCAAAACCGATTTGTCGGTGGCGGCGGAAGCAGGCTTTGGCGCGGTCGCGCCGACGCTTCCGCCCTCGGTATGCGCGGGCGGCGCTGGCCTGTTTTTGTTTTCGTCCGCGTTGGCCCGCTTTTCCGCTTCCGGGCGCGCTGCCGACGCTTCTTCCTGCGGCGCGGCCTGGTTGCGGCTGCTATCCGCCCCGGATGGTTCCGATTTTTCTGCCTGACCTTTAATTTGCTCCACAATGATCAAGCCGTCAATCTCTTCCTCTTCGGCCATCGCGCCGCGCCGCTCGTCTCTTGAGGCAAAAAAGTTCTCGATGGGGAAATGGCGGCTTAGGGCCAGAATCCGCGCCGAAATTGGCGAATGAATGGCCAGCAGCCGGGTTCGATGCGGCATGGCGTCGGCGAAAAACATGTGGCTGACTTCCTCACGCCGGGCCATGCCCATTTCCGAACCGTTGATGAAGTTGTCGATTTTTATCAGCGCCCCGGCGATGTCACGCGGATTTCCGGTCAGTCGCGCCGCTTGGGCGTCGGCGAAAAATTCGCTTCGCCGCGTCACGCCACGACGAATCAACCGCCCGCAAAAAACGCCGAGGAAGCCGACAGCCACCATCGCATAACCCAGCGGACGGAACAGGCCGCCGCGCTGGACTATGGTCCTGCCGATGACGCTGGGCGCAAGCAGGCCGGACAAAAGGCCGACCAGCCGGATACCCCGGCGCATGTCGCCCGCGCGAATATGCGACATTTGGTGGGCGATTACGCCGCGCAACTCATCGCGCGTCAGATCGTATAGCGCCCCCTGGCTGAGGCAGAGCACCGTGTCGTCTTCATTCCAACCCGCGACCATGGCGTTGATGCCATTTTCATTTGGGAAAACATAGAGATGCGGCTTGGAAATGTCGGCGGCCACCGCCATTTCCGCCACTAATTCATTGAGCAATCGTTGATGACGTTCCGTGGCGTCGGGCTGGACAAACACGCCGCCCAGCTCACCGGCCAGCCAATCACCGCCACCAGAAGAAAGGGTCAAGATGCGCCGCCAACTGGCCAGGCCCATCACCATGAACAGCGTGATACTCACGATCAGGTGCGCAATGATTTCGCCGCGCAGCTCCGCCGCGTCGATCATCATTGTCGGATGGCGCGCGACGTAGACGAGCAGATTGGTCACAGCGAGAATCAACAGCGCGGCAAGAAAAAACGACAAGGCCAGCCGCGCGATATGCCGACTGGCTCGGTCCTCCGATGCGAATAAATCCATAACAAATAATCCTGGGTGATTCGATACATCAAATCTGGCGTCAGGCGAATGAGACCTTAGGCGCCTGGCGTTTTCCTTCCTCTTCGATGTCGAGCAGAACAGCCATGGGAAAGTGGAAGAACGAGGCGACGATGTTGGCCGGGAAATGCTCTCGTCCGATGTTGTATGCGGTCACGGCATCATTGTACGCCTGACGGGCGAAAGCAACACGATTTTCGGCGCTGGTCAGCTCTTCAGAAAGTTGGCGCATGTTGTCGCTGGCCTTCAGGTCGGGATAATTTTCGGTCAAGGCCATGAAACGGCTGAGCATCGCTTCCAGGCCCCGATCACTTGCCGTAAGAGCGCCCATGGCCGCCAAATTTCCGGGATTTTCCGCCGCCAGCCGCAGGTTGGCAACCGCCTGATTGCGGGCGGCGATGACGGCCGTCAGCGTTTCCCGTTCATGGGTCATATACGCTTTGGCGGTTTCGACCAGATTGGGAATCAGGTCATAGCGGCGCGTCAGTTGCACGTCAATCTGGGAAAAGGCGTTTTTATAGCGGTTTTTTAAGGTTATCAATTTGTTATAAATGCGCGCGGCGGCAAGCGCGACAAACACCAGCAACGCCACCATGATCAACGAGCCGAGCATATCCATGGGCTTTCCTCCATTTCCGTCTTGTTTCTGGTATTCGCCGCGAAAACGACGTTCATCACCGGCAGCCGCTCTCTTCACTCCGGCCTGATTTCTTGTTTCAAAAGGCAACATGAGATACGGCGCAAGGCTTGGCCGCTGACATCATATTCAATGGTGTCGGGTTGCAAAAGCTTATTCATCACGCAACCCTCCGGAATATTCAGGCGGAAAAAAGCGTCTTCGCGCAGGCCACTGGCGGGCGACAGAGAACCGGCGGCCAGGTGATAGCTGTTGATCGGATGATCTTCGCAAAGCGGGCAACGATAGACGCGGCCATTGGGAAAGACGAAATAGTTGTCGGCGACCAGCCCGGCGCAGACGAAGGTCTCTTCCGGCTCAAGAAATACCTTGGGATACGTGACATGGATGCCCGCTTGCGCCGCCTTGGCGGCAGCGTAGGGCACCACCGCCAGCCACTCTTCACGGCTGACCTGAAGCGTATCGTTATGAGCCGCTTGCGCCGATTTGCCGCGCAGACCAATCACCTGAATAAAAAATCGTTTGACTTTCAAGTCAGTCAGAAGCGGAATCATATCAGGGAGATGGGCGATATTCGCTCGGCTCGCCGTATAAATGACGCTGACGTTAAAACCCAGGCCGACGGCCTTCTTCAGATTCTCTGTAGCCACCTGAAATGAATCGCGCCCGCGAATGGCATCGTTGACTGCGGGCGTCGGCCCGTCGATGCTGAAGCTTAAAAAATCGACTTCTTGCGGATGAACTCGTTTCAGAAAATGGTTGAGCATATAACCGTTACTGTCGATAGTTACGGCATAATTCAACTTTTTCGCCGCGCGAATCGCCGCCGGTAAATCCGGATGCAGGGTGGGTTCGCCGCCCAGAAACACAACATTGGCCGGGCCGTCGCCCCGCAAGGCCCTAAGCCAGTTTTCAATCTCCGAAAGGGTTAGCAGCAGATGATCGCCGTGCTGCTCCGGATTGATATAGCAGTGGCGGCAGCGCAGGTTACAAATAGTCAGGATATGAAAAAAAATATTTCGTTCGCCGGGTTTGAAGGCAACGGTTTGCGGCTGATTTTTCATTTTCATGGTGATTGATTGCCGGGTTCTGGTGGAACGGTCATTTTTGCGCCAACGTATATTCGGCCAGCAAACTACCGCGCAGATAACTGGGCCGGGCGGCGAAAAAGCGCTGAAAAAGAGCCAGGGATTGCCACCTGCGCACCCCGCCGATGACCGCGATCCTGATATTTTTATAGAGTGGGCGCAAATCGGACAGCGGCAGGTCCGCCGCACCGCCAAACACGTCTTCGTAGGCGTAAACGATCTGCCGAAAGCCGTTGACGATAAGCGTCCCCAGACACATCAGGCACGGCTCCATGGTTGAATAAACAGTCAGGTTTGCCGGGTTGAGGCCAGGGTTTTGCCGGGCCAGATTTCTGATGGCGACAATTTCGGCGTGCTCCAGCTCCGGGGCGTCACCGGCGCTGTCTCGGCGCTCGCCTTTGGCGACGATTTGCTTGCCACAAACGATGACGCAACCGACCGGGAATTCGCCTCTATCCAGCGCGGCCTGGGCTTGCCGCAGCGCCTGATCCATAAAAAATTCATGACTGAATCCCTGACTGTCCATGCCTATTCCTGACGTAATAATTGATAAAAACGAATTTTTTGCAGCCTGCCTCGGATGTGATTCCGGAATCATGACCGGCGCGTTCTATGCTCGTCTTGTCGCGGAACTATCAGACAAAACCCGTTAAGCATCAGGGCTTTTCCCTGTATATGACGGCGTAGAAGGGGCTGATATACAAGCGATTTCGTCTTTTAGCTTCCTTTCGCAGTATGCAATTTCCCGATCCAGCCGCGACATAATAGTATTTGTTGTCAACAATTTCCGGTAAAATATGACAAATATCCTATCCATGGACGATGAGCCGTCGCGTATTTTGTTCGATATATCGGCGCATTCGCTACATCGGCCCGTATTTTCCAGCGAAAACCCGCCAATTCTGAAACTCTCATGGATTTTTTTGCTCGCCAGGACACGATTGAAGCTCGCTCGCGGCGCATGATTACGCTGTTCGCTGTGGCGCTCGCGCTGATCCTTATCACCGTCAATATCGCAGCGGAACTGATTTTCTCGCCAGGCGCGAAGCCGGACATGCTGGCGGCCAGGCAGAACTTTTCGGCGGATGGTCAACAAGGCATCGGCTTTCACCTGGCTATTTGCTGCATCACTCTGCTTATGGTCGGTCTGCCGGCCTGGCGCCGCTTTTCCCAACTCGCCAGCTATGGCGGCGATCGCATCGCCCAAGAATTGGCCGCGCTACCGGTCAATCCCGACAGCGCCGAGCCAGATGACAAGCGGCTGATCAATGTCAGCCAAGAAATGGCCATCACCGCTGGCATTCCCATGCCGTCGCTCCATATCCTGACCTATGAAACTGGCATCAACGCCATGGCCGCCGGACATGATTTTGAAAACGCCGCGATTATCGTCAGCCAAGGCGCGTTGAAAACGCTGAGCCGCGACCAGTTGCAGGGCGTCATCGCCCACGAATTTACCCATATTCAGAATGGCGACATGCGCCTGAACATGCTGATTATCGCCCTGCTGCATGGCCTGTTATTCATGAACCGGGTTGGGAAAATATTGACAAAGAAAATGCTTGATCCGCTGAAACTGTGGCGTGAACGGGACAGCGAACTTGCCGCCTATAAACTGACGATCTATACAGCGGGCTTCCTCTTTTTCAGCGCGGCCTTCCTTTTTTACGCCCTCGGTTCTGACAATCAACTCTACCGACACTACCAGGTTGTCGCCCGGCCATTTGTGTCGATGGGCGGTTTGATGCGCTCCATAACCTGGTTTGGCTGCGCCCTTCTGACCATTGGCCTGATTGGCTCAGTGTTCGCCCGGCTGATTCGCGCTGGCGTCTCGCGGCAACGCGAATTTCTCGCCGATGTCTCGGCTGTGCGCCTGACCAGAAATCTTGACGGCATCGTCGGCGCTCTGAAAAAAATTGGCGGCTTTACGGGAAAATCAAACCTGCGCCCTGAAAAGCGCGATGAAGTCAGTCACATGCTGTTTGTCAACAGCCAGAATTTCGCCGATTTCATGGCGACTCACCCGCCGATTGCCGAGCGGATTCAAGCGCTGGAAGAACATTTTGTTGTCGAGGAATTGCCGGAGTACCAGGAAAAAGCGGGATTCGCGGCGGCCAGCGCCTTTCAGGACAGCGGCGCCGTCTTTTTTTCCGGCGCGGGCGGAGCGGACGGCCAACATATTCATGAATCAGAAAGCACCTCTGATGCGACCCCGGTTCCGGATTCCCTGCTCCGCCTGAGCAAAAATGCCGATGACGCCTCGCTGTTGCTGCTGGCGCTCCTCTTCAGCCAGGAAAAAGACCCCGAAAGCCATGACAAAATGCTGCGCCTGGTCTGGGATAACATGGGCAATAAAAGCGTCAGGAAAATCCAAACCATGCTGCCGGAGGCGAGGCGACTGAGTCATGGCCAAAGACAGCTTCTCCTCCGGCGTTCAGCGGGCGCGCTGAACCGTTTGCCGGATTCCTGGCGTCAGGATTTCTTGCTCTTTGTTGAGCAAATCATCGCGCGGGACAGGCGAACAAGCGCCTTTGAAGTCTGGTTCCTTAGCTGTCTGCGTCAGGAAATTGCTTGAAGCGGCGGCGCGGCGAGGCCGTCCATATTCGGCCAAAGCTTGGCGCTGTCACCACCAAGTTTTTGGATATGCGCGGTTTTTGGGGATGTTGTTGACAATCAACGCGACGATGAGCAAAATCGCCGCCCCCGCCATCACCGGCATCAGAACATACCAATACCCAAGCCGTGTCACCGCATCGCCGCCGACCACCGCAATGAGCGCAGTCGCGCCGCCGGGTGGATGCAGCGCGCCGGTGATCTGCATGAGGAAGATGGCCGTCGCCACCGCCAAGGCCGCCGCCAACCAGTTGATGTCACCGGGAAGCCAGGCCGCCAATTGCGCGGCGCTGACACCGACCAAAGCGGAAATCAGATGGCCGCCAATGAGATTGCGCGGTTGCGCCAGCGGGCTATCAATCGCGCCGTACACCAACACCGCCGAAGCGCCAAACGAGCCGATGAGAAAAGGAATTTGCCCGCCGAGCCAGCGATAGTGGATGTATGCGAGTAGGCCAATACCGATGACGCCGCCCAGCCAGGCCCAGCAGGCGGAGATCAGGCAATCGGTGAATGGCGTGGAATTTTTCGCGGAAGCGGGCATGGCGGTTTTCTCCTTGGTCTGAAAACAGGGAAACGGAAAAATTCGCGCCATGGTATCGACGCGGCGCCAAGAAAACCTTGACGCCGGTCAAAAAAATAAAAAAGCCGCCCCGCATTGCGACGGGACGGCTAGCATATCGACCAACACCAACGGGGAAAAACCGGGAGCGGGTCGCGCCCGCCCCCGCGCAATCAGCAACCGAAGGCTTTTTGCAGGTTGGGAATGGTCTGTTTTTTGCGGCTCATCATGCCGTCAATCCACATCGAATTGCCGGAGAGTTTTTTGCCGAACGCGCCTTCGATGATCGCCGGTTCGTCGGACAGAACCATCAGGTCGGTCCCTTCTTTGACGACATCGGTGAGCATCAAAAGCACCGAATGACGCTCACTGCCCTTCTGCTCTTTCATCGCGGCGTAGAGGGCGTCGCGCATACTGGCGACCTGATCCAAAGTGGCAAGCTCAAGCTGGCCAACGCCGACTTTTTTGCCCTTCATATCGAAGTCTTTATAATCGCGATGCAAAAGTTCCATCGGCGGCACACCGGCGACGGCGCTCTTGGCTTTGAGCATTTCCATGAACAGCTCATCGGTGTTGGTGACACCGGCAATGGCCGACAGCGCTTTGACCGCTTTCTTGTCGGCGTCGGTGCAGGTCGGCGATTTGAAATTCACGGTGTCGCTCAAAATCGCCGCCATCATCAAACCGGCGACCTTGGCATCAACGGCGACGCCTTCCATATCATAGAGGGTTTTCAGAACGGTGCACGAACAGCCAACCGGCATATTGCAGAAGAAAATCGGGCTGTTGGTGGTCAGATCGCCGATTTTGTGATGGTCAACCACAGCCACAACCTCGGCGGAAGCGATATTGTCCGGCGCCTGCGCCAGATCACTGTGATCAACCAGAGCGATTTTTTTACCGGCGGCGTCAGTCATCATTTCGGGAACGGCGAAACCAAAACGGGACAACACCATGGCGGTTTCTGGATTGGCTTTTCCTTGAATGACGGGGACAAAATCTTCCCCTTTGGCTTTCATCAGCGCCGAATAGGAGATGGCGGCGGCAACGGAATCAGTATCCGGACTCTTGTGACCAAAAACATAGACAGACATGACAAACCTCCAAAAAAAGAAATTAAAAAAAGACGGAACCGGCTATAAAAAATCACCGGCAAGACCGACATAGTGCGAATTGTATATGCTTCATTTCCGCATTTTTTTGCTGAAAATGGACGCTTTGAGTAACAGAAAAACGCATCCCATGTCAACATGTCCATTATTAAGAAATTTTGATGCAATCAAAGTTTTTTTCTGATTATCAATATGGCCGCGTATCATTTTGTTTCATCGTGGAAAACCAGGAGCAAGAATGAAGAAAATTTATTGATACAAAACACAGCATTCCTTTATACATTTTTTCGCCGATTCCTCGTATAATCCCGTAAAAATCCGGTATCCCGGATACCGCCGACCTGAGGAGTTCATAATGGAGAACAAGCAGCACAACCAGGACTTATTCGCCTTTTTGCAAGCCGCGATCAGCCCGTTCCACGCGGTGGCCGTGGCCCGTCGTCGCCTGACCGAGGCCGGATTCACAGAGTTGCGAGAGGAAAATTCCTGGCACATTACACCAGGCGAGCGCTATGTCGTGACCCGGCGCGGCCAGGCGCTTATCGCCTTCAGCGTCGGCGCGGACCCGGCGGCAAGCGGCCTGCGTTTCCTGGCCTGCCACGCCGACAGCCCGGCCTTAAAACTGAAACCGCGCCCGGAAATCGTCGTCTCATTGACAAATCCACCGCTCCGGCAACTGGGCGTTGAGGTGTATGGCGGGGCGCTCATCAGCGCGTGGTTCGACCGCGCCCTGTCGCTGGCTGGCCGCCTGCACCTTCTCGACGCTGACGGTTCGGCGCATGAAACACTTGTCGATTTTCGCGAGCCGTTTCTCATTATCCCCAGCCTGGCCATTCATTTTCATCGCGAGGCGGGCGGCGGCCAGGCGGTGAATCCGCAAAAACATTTACCGCTTATTTTTAGTCAGGGAAAAGCCGCCTGGCAAGACTGCCTCCTGACCCAGGCGCGGCGAGAGCGCCCAACCGCCACCGAAATTCTCGCCGCCGACCTCTTTGTCTACGACCCGCAACCGCCGTCTTTCCTCGGCATAAACCAGGAATTCATCGCCGCGGCCCGGCTCGACAATCTACTAAGTTGTCATGCCGCGCTCGCGGCGCTTACGGAGGAAGCGGAGACGCCCGCCAATTTTTTTCTGATCTGCGCGAGCCATGAGGAAGTCGGTTCCGTGTCGGCCGGCGGTGCCCAGGGCGGGTTCGCCGAAGATGTGTTGCGGCGGATTATCCCCGACCACGAGGCGCGTTCGCGCTGTCTCGCCCGCTCTTTTCTTTTGTCAATGGATAACGCGCACGCCAGCCACCCGAACTATCCGGAAAGCGGCGACAGCGCCCATCCAGTGGCAATGAACGGCGGCGTGGTCATTAAAACCAACGCCAAAGAACGCTATGCCACCGATAGTCGCGGCGCGGCGATCTGCCAAATGTTGGCGCGTGAGGCTGGCGTGGCGACGCAATTTTTTGTCATGCGCAGTGACTTGCCGTGCGGCAGCACCGTCGGTCCGCCGTTGGCGGCCAAGTTTGGTCTGGTCGCCGCCGATGTCGGCGCGCCGACTTTGGCCATGCACGCCGTCCGCGAAATGACCGGCGCTGACGACCCGGCGTCTCTGACACGGTTGGCGCGGCGGTTCGCGCGCTCCAGCCTGCCGCTGATCAATATGGAGGAATAATGGACGGATTGCAGTGGTTGCAACTGGGCGACGACGGCTGGGAGATGATCATCCGGCTGGTCGCGGCGATGGTGGTTGGCGCGTTCGTCGGCGGCGAGCGTTCGTATCATGGGCGACCGGCCGGGTTTCGCACCCATGCCCTGGTCTGCACCGCCTCAAGTCTTCTCATGCTGGTCACGGTTTATGACACACACTGGGTCAAGACCAGCGCCGACATGGTGCGTCTTGACCCGACCCGCATGGGGCAAGGCATCATGACCGGCATCGGTTTTTTAGGCGCGGGCGTGATTTTGAAAGAGGGATTGTCGGTACGCGGCCTAACTACCGCCGCCTCAATCTGGATGACGGCGGCCCTGGGCATCCTCGCGGGCATCGGTTTTTATTTCCCGCTGGTGATTTCCTCGCTCCTGACTGTTTTCATCTTGTCAGTCCTGCGCTGGATCGAGGTGCGGATGCCGACGCAGAGCCACTATCGTTTTGAAGCGCGGCTGGCTCATCCGTCGGCGGTGGATGAACAGGCGCTGTTTTCAGTCATCGAGGGCTACGGCTTCAGCGTCGCCGGTATCAGTCATCGCCTTGACCGGGAACACGGCATCAGGCGCTACAGCATGATGCTACGCACAACCCGCCGTGACAGCGCTTCGCGCCTGGCCGAACATCTGGAAAATATCGAGCAAATTCAAGCCTTCAAGCTTGAACCGGCGGGAGGCTGAGCATGGAGACCGCCGCCGCCGTCGCCGTCATCGTCGCCACCGAACCGCAAAAAAGCATCCTGCTGCTGCGTCGCCGCGCCTCGCCGGACGACCCGTGGTCCGGACATTTTTCTTTTCCGGGCGGCCGCCGCGACCCAGGCGACACCGACCTGCTGGCCACCTGTCTGCGCGAAACCGCAGAGGAAACCGGCATCATCCTCCCTGAAAAATCGTTCCGCAAGATGCTGCCCGCCGCGCCGGTCGGCAGGCTGATGCGCATCCACATGCTGGTGCAACCCTATCTTTTTCGTCTATCGGAAAAACCAAAAATCAGCGTCAACCCGCTTGAAATCGCCAGCGCCCATTGGTTGGATGTGGCGGCTTTTCGCGACGAGACGCGACATCATGAACGCGAGATGGTTCCCGGCATCAATTTTTCAACCTTCCCGCTGGAGGATTATTATCTCTGGGGCTTTACCTACGGCGTGCTGCGGCGTTTGCTCGCGGCGGACAACTGATGGGATTTTTTGTTTTTCCGGCTCAGAATACTCCCGGCCGACCACTTTCACGCAGCGCCGCATCGCAACCGCCCAGGTGATACATGGTGTGGCCAACCAACAGGGCGACGGTGGCGGCGTGACTATATTCGCGACACATACGCGCCGATAAACCCTGGTTGATTTGGCCCAAGGCCACGTCGTCAAGACCCGCGAGATAGTCATCCACCTGTTTTCGCGCCGCTTCCATATATTTGCGCATGGTTTCCTTGGCGGGCGTCGGCGCGGCGCTTTCCGCGACCCGCAGATTCCCAGCGTCGGCGCCAAAGGGTGACGTGGCTTCGGCGGCGTTTTCGGCCCGCAAAAAGAAATCGGTGGCGCTGAACGAGTGAAAAAATTGTCGCCAGACCGGCCAACCGCCAAAGCGCCGCGCCCAGATTTCTTCCGGGCAGAGTTGCAAAAATTCGTCCATCAGACCGAAGGCGTGGGCGACACTGGCCGCGAGGCTGTCTTTGATTGGGGTGGCCATGAAATTTCTCCTGTGTAAAAAAAAAAGGGGGAAAAACGAATGCGAAGCGGCCCGCGTTCTGCAAACGAAAAACGGAACCACCGCGCTTCACGAAGAAAGATGGATAGCGACGCCTCTCTTGGCCGTCAATGGCTTTTTTTCCCGACGCGGCATTGGTATGTTTGCCGCGTTTCGCCAAAAAAGATTGATCAAACCGCTCACGAACCCGCCACAGAGGAACGCGACATGCGAAAAATCATTGCCACATCCGAAGCTCCAGCGGCCATCGGGCCGTATTCGCAAGCTGTTGTCAGAAGAAATTTGTTATTTATTTCCGGGCAGTTGCCGATTGACCCGGAAAGCGGCGCTTTGGTTACGGACAACATCTCCGGCCAAACCCGCCGCATCATGGAAAATATCCAGGCCATTGCCTCCGAGGCCGGAACCCGCCTGGAAAAGGCGGTAAAGAGCACGATTTTTCTTACCGATTTGCGCGATTTTCAGGCGATGAACGCCGCATACGGCGAATATTTTCCAGCCAATCCGCCGGCGCGTTCCACCGTGCAAGTAGCGGCTCTGCCCTTGAACTCACCCATTGGAATTGAAATGATCATCGCGGTGTAAGGCCGCATATCGGCGATATTGTATTTTCGCTTGCCTGGAAAAAAGAGAAAAAAGAATGGGTATGAAAAAAGAAGGAAATATTTGCCTGTGCCTGACTATCGCCGCAAACGAAGCGGCCTTGGATGCCATCGGCGATTTTTGTCTCGGCATGTTTGAGGCGGCGGTCGAACAGAGCGTCGATGCGCCGCTTTTGCGGGTATTTCTCGAATGCCAGGCGGGTGAAGAATCGACCATAGTGGCGCGGCTGGAAAACTATGGCCGCGAATTGGCCGGATTCATGGACATCGCGCCGCCACGCATCGACATGGAAATCCTGCCAGATCAAGATTGGGGCAGCCGCTGGAAGGAGCATTTTCATCCCTTTACCCTAACGCCCGGTTTGGTCATCGCCCCAACCTGGGAACAATACGCCGCGCGGCCCGGCGAAAAAGTCATCGTCATGGACCCCGGCATGGCCTTTGGCACCGGCCACCACGCCACCACCGCCATGGCCGCGACGCTGACAATCACCGCAGTTGAAGAAGGCGCGGCCACGGTTTTGGATGTCGGCTGCGGCACCGGCATTCTGGCCATGACTGCGGCGCTGTTCGGCGCGAAACGGGTTATGGCCATTGATAACGACTCCCTGGCGGTGGAGGCGGCGCGGCACAATATCCTGGCTAATAATTTGGCTAAACAACTCGTGGCCGGCAACGACGACATTGCCGATCTGCCCGGCGTCTTTCAACTGGTCATCGCCAACATCATCCACGACGTTTTGGTGGCCTTGGCCGCCGATTTATCGCGGCTGACCGCGCCCGGCGGCGTTTTGATTGTGTCTGGCATTCTTGTCGGCGAACAGGAAGAATCCATTTTCAAACAGTTCCGCTCCCATGGTTTCACGCCGCGCGACCGACATCATCAAGGTGAATGGGCGGCCTTGCGCCTGGATAAAAAAGTGAGTTAAGATGGGGGTAGTGATGCGGCGTTTTTTTGTTGAAAAAACCACGATTTTCAGCGACATGGCGACGCTGAACGCCGATGAGTCCCGGCATCTGGCCAGAGTGCTGCGCCTTGGCGCGGGCGAGCGCGTGCAATTGTTCGACGGCGACGGCATGGTCTATGAAGGCATCATCCAAGCGACAGGCGAACGGGCGCGAATACAAATCATCGACCGCAAAATCGAAGCGGCGACTGGAAAGCCGCTGCGCATCGGCCAAGCCATTTTACGTGGCTCGAAAATGGATGAACTTATCCAGCGATATACCGAATTTGGCGTTGATACAATTATTCCAATCTGGACTAATCATTGTCAGGGATCGTTTGATGGATCAAAAGAAAAAATGCGCCAGGCAAGACAAGAGCGCATCATTGAAGCCGCCTGCAAACAGTGTGGCCGCGCTCGGCCGCCGCGTCTGGGCGCGCCATTGCCCTTCGCCGATTTTCTGGCCGAATTGCCCGCTGCGAACGAAAATCCTGGCTCGCGTCGCGTCCTGTTTTGGGAAGATGAAAAAGGCGCCAACCTGCGCGACATTTCTTTTGCCGGTGCCCATGAAGCTGTGGCCTTAATCGGCCCAGCCGGTGGTTGGTCAGCGGCGGAAGTGGCAATGGCGCGGGCGCGGGGTTTTCAGACCGCGCGTCTGGCCGGTCATATCCTGCGAGCGGAGACAGCGGGCCTTGCCGCCGCCGCCCTCTGCCAGTTTCTTTTGCGTAATTTATGAGGAAAACCCATGTTCCCATGGCCATTACCCAAACAGCTTCTTTCCGAAAGAGACATTGAGCAAATCGTCGGCACACTGGCGGGCGAAATCACCGACAGATACCGCGATTGCCCGCGTCCACTCCTGGTCATCGGCGTTTTGAAAGGCGCGTTTCTCTTTCTGGCCGACCTGACGCGGCGCATTGCCATACCGCAAGAAATTGATTTTATTGCTGTTTCCAGTTATGGCGACGCCGCCGTTTCCAGCGGCCAGGTTCGGCTGAGCATGGATGTATCCACCGATATACACGGGCGCGACGTGCTTCTGGTGGAAGATATTGTCGATACCGGCGTCACCATTGAAGCGGTGCGGCGGCTTTTAGCACAAAAAGAACCGAGTTCACTGGCCGTCTGCGCCCTGTTAAGCAAACCGGAGCGCCGCCAGGTGGCGACAGACATTGATTTTATCGGTCAGGAAATCGCCGATGTCTTTGTTGTTGGCTACGGCATGGATTATGCCGGAGATTTTCGTTCTCTGCCGTATATCGGACAAATCGACCCGCAACATGTGAGAAATGAGGAACAATGATGAACACCAACCGTCGGATTATCTCGTTTGCCCTGCTCATGGCGCTGTTTACGCCGCTATCATCGGCATTCGCTGCGGAAATGCTCGCCGTCGCCCGTGACGGCGTTATTTTGCGCGACGCTCCGGATGTGAAAAAGGGCAAAGTATTGTGGAAGTACGATAAGGGCCTGCCACTAGAAATCGTCGGCGTCCAGGATGATTGGCGAAAAGTCAGCGACTTCGAGGGCGATGGAGGTTGGCTACGTTTCTCCGATCTGAATAAAGAACCACACATGGTGGTGCGAGCCAACAAAGGAACAGGAGAAAAGACGAAGGTCAATATCCGCAAAGGCCCCGGCGAAGAGTATGAAGTCGTCGGCGAGGCGGTGTACGGCGCGGTCTTTTCGACGCTGGAACAAAAACTTGGCTGGGTCAAGGTACAGCACGAAGATGGGCTGGAGGGCTGGGTGAAGAGAAACCTGTTGTGGGGTTTTTAAGCGGCGCGGCAAGCCATTTCCCAACAAAAAACCCAAAAGCCTGCGGAGTATTCCGCAGGCTTTTGGGTTTTTATATACAACGAAAAAAATCCCTGCTTTTACAGTTGCGGCCTCGGCAGCAAGCCAGCCTTCTCACAGATTTCCGCGACCTTCTCTTCCCACTCAATGGCCATGATGTGGAAGCCGGAGACGCCCTCGATTTTCTTAATGCGCTCCATCATCTCAACGCAGATTTTGATGCCTTCCTCCGGCTGCTTCTCCTTCGGGGTGGCGGCCATGCGGTCAACGATTTCCTGCGGCACATCCATGCCGGGAACCTTTTTCTGCATGTAACGGGCCGCGCCGACCGATTTAATCGGCGTTACACCCGCGAGGATGGCGGTCTGTTTGTGCAGACCCATTTTGCGGACGATTTCCATCCACTGTTCAAACTTATCGACGTTAAAGATGCACTGGGTCTGAATGAAGTCGGCCCCAGCCCGCACTTTCTTGGCCAAACGCATGGCCCGGACTTGAACATTTGGACCGGCAAACGGGTTGGCGGCGGCGCCGATGAACATTTTGGGCGGATCGCCCTTGATGTCCTGGCCACCCTGGAACTTGCCCTCGTCACGCATTCCCTTGACCATCTGAAGCATCTGGATGGAATCAAGGTCATGGACATTCATGGCGTTCGGATGGTCGCCGAATTTGGTATGGTCGCCGGACAGGCACAGCATAGTGTCAATACCCAGCGAGTAGGCGCCCAGAATATCGGCCTGCATCGACAAACGGTTGCGATCACGGCTGACCATCTGCAGAAGCGGATTCAGCCCGAAACCGGCCTGTTTTATGATCACCGAGGCGGACAGGCTCGACATGCGCACCATCGCCGTCTGGTTATCAGTAACATTCACCGCGTCGCAAACGCCTTCCAGAAAAGCGGCGCGCTCGCGCACCTTATCCGGCATCGCGCCGCGCGGCGGCCCGCACTCCGCAGTGACGGCCAAATGTCCGGCGGCAAGAACTTTTTCAAGATTGCTGTTGGTTTTCATTCTGCTAAATCCTCTCTGATGATCTTACGTGGTCCACCACCCTGAGCCGTTTTCCAATCTTTGGCGGGAATGATTTCCAGATAGTCTTCAGTCTGACCCAGCTCCTCCAGACGCTCCCAGATCAGGTGCCAGGCGCAGGGAACATCGGGAGTAATCTCGCAGACGCCATTGGCGGAACCGCCACATGGGCCATTCATCAGACGTTTGGCGCAGCGGGCGATCGGGCAGATGCCGCCGGTAACACCCAAAAGGCAATTGCCACAACCAGCGCAGCGCTCATCCCAGACGCCCTGACGCTCGGAGCCGCCCATGAATTTGGTATTCAGCGCCGGGAAGACCGGTTTGGCATAGCGCATGGCCATCTGTTGCACGCCACAACCGCAGGCCATTGAGACCACCGCGTCAGCCTGGGCAACCATGCTCGCCACTTCCTCAACATACTCCGGGTCGCACTGACGCTCTAACGTGTGTTCGACAATCTGGAGTTCCTTGCCACTTTTCCGGGCGGCCATTTTCAGGGCCGAAGCCAGAAGGCCGACTTCCTTACGACCACCGGCGGCGCAAACGGTGACGCATTCATTGCAGCCAAGCAGCAGAATTCTGCTGTAGGGCGCAATGTACCCCAACAATTCTTCCAACGGTTTTCGTTCTGCGGTAATCATGTTCGTTTATTCTCCTTGATAGCCGTAGCTCATGCGGCCTTTCCGCAACAGCAATTCTTTCCCTTGACAGGACTGGGACCAAGGGCGCGGATTTTTTCGGTGATAGCTGTCGCGGTTTCGGCGAACTCCCTACCCATGCCCGCGGACATCCGCACCATTTCCAGACGCTCGGCCTCAATACCGATTTCTTCCAGATACTTCTTCGTGAATTCGACGCGGCGGGCCGCTTTGACGTTGCCATCTTTGAAATGGCAGTCACCAACCAGACAACCGGCCACCAGCACGCCATCGGCTCCCTTTTCAAAGGCGGTGAGCAGATGTTTGGCGTCAACTTTGCCGGTACAGGGAACGCGCACAATTTTCACCCCGACCGGATAGGAAAGCCGCTGGCTCCCCGCGGTGTCGGCGGCGGTATAGGCGCAATAGTGGCAGCAAAACGCCACGATAACGGGTTCAAACTGTTCCATTATGCGTTCACCTTGGCTAAGAGTTGATCGAGGCTTGAAAGAATCTGAACATCCTCGAATTGGTTGAGCTGAATGGCCTTGGCCGGACATTCAGCGGCGCAGGTGCCGCAACCGTGGCATTTCACCGGATCAATATACGAGCGACCAAGCCCCTTGTCGTCCACGGTGATCTGCGGCACATCAAACGGACAGGCGCGAACGCAAACCAGGCAGGCGGCGCAACGAGCACGGTCAACATGGGCGAATTTGGCCTCTTGCACCAACGTATCGTTGGCCAGAACGGTCATAGCGCGCGAAGCCGCCGCCCTGGCCTGAGTCAGATTTTCGGCAATGACCTTCGGCGAATGGGCGCAACCGGCGACAAAGAAACCAGCCTTGTCCATATCAACCGGACGCAGTTTGACATGCATCTCAGCGAAATACCCGTCGTCGGTCAGCGGCAGGCCGAAGACTTTGGCCAGCGCTTCATTCGACTTCCGGCTGGCGACAAATCCGGTGCTGAGACCAACACAATCGGCGCTGACCACCACCTGCCGCCCCATAATAACATCGGTGAAAGTGACGTTGGCATAATGCCCGGCCGCCTCGACTTTGGGCGGATTATCAACGGAATACCGGACAAAGATCACGCCCAGCTCACGCGCCTTCTGATAATATTCTTCAAAACGGCCATAGGTGCGCAGATCGCGATAAAGGACAAAAATCCGGGCATTCGGATTTTCTTTGAGAATCGCCAGCGCGTTTTTGATGCTACTCTGACAACACAGGCGCGAGCAGTTGGGATTATCGGCGTCGCGTGAGCCAACGCATTGAATCATCACCACATTTTTCCACTTCTTGACTTCTTTTGGCTGCTCGTTGACAACTTTCTGCAAGTCAAGCTGGGTGCACACGCGGCTGTTTTCGCCCAAAAGAAACGCCTGCGGCTGATTCGGCGTCGCGCCGGTGGCCAGAATGGTCGCGCCGTGCTCAATTTCTTTGTAGGCGCCGTTCACCGACAGACCGGTGCGGAACAAACCGACTTGGCCGCTGTGGTCAACGATTTCCGTTGCGGTGAAGACTTTGATATTCGGGTGGCTGGTGGTTTTTTCCACCAAATCGGCAATCAGGGCTTGGACATCGCCACCTTCTATGGTCTTAACGAGATTTCGCGCCACGCCGCCCAGCTCGGCGGTTTTTTCAACCAGACATACCTTCGCGCCCTGCCCGGCCAGCTCCAAGGCGGCGGTCATGCCGGTGACGCCGCCACCAACCACCAAAGCGTTTTTGTTGGCGGGCACAACATGATCAGCCAGCGGTTTGGCGGCCATGACCCCAGCCACCGCCATGGCGACAAGTTGTTTGGCTTTGGCATTCGCCGCCGCCGGTTCTCCGGCATGAACCCAAGCCGCCTGCTCGCGGATATTGGCCACTTCGATCAGATATTTGTTGATGCCGACCGGTGCCAGCATCGCCTGGTATTTCTCCAGCTCATAACGAGGCGAAGAACCGGCAACGACGACTCTGTTCACACCATTGGCCAAAATAGCCGCTTTGACGGCATCAAACGAAGACGGGTCACAGGCCGCCTCAAAAGCGGCGGCGCACACGACATGAGGAATGCTTTTGGCGTATTCAACCAAGGCTGTGGTATCAAGCGCCGTGCTTTCATGGTCGCACAAGGTCACCAAAACCCCAACTCTGGGTGAACCCGCGCATTCCGGCGTCACCGCCGGCAATTCAGCCTTCGGACGCGGCGTGACGGCGACTTTCGCGCCAGCCAGACACGATGCGGCGCTGGCCTGGGTCATCGTCTCCGGAATATCTTTGCCGCCCTGGAGGGTGCCGCAGACATACACGCCAGGAACCGAAGTGGCGACGGCGTTGAAACAGTCGGTTTTCGGGAAGCCGTCGGCGTACAATTCGACAGCCAAATCCTCGGCCAGCTTCTTCACATCCTCGTTCATCTTGAAGCCGGTGGACAGCACCACCATGTCGAACTCTTCGGTGATGTGTTTCGGCGCTTCATCGACAGTGTAGAGGATTTGCAATTTATCCATCCCGACCGGACGCAAAACATCGTGCGGACGACTATGCACCAGACGAACGCCGTACTGCTCTTTGGCGCGGTTCAGATATTTTTCATAGTCTTTGCCAAAGGCGCGCATGTCCATGTAGAAAATGGTCGTCTCGATCTCGCTGTCGAAACGCTCGCGCGTGACCATCGCTTCCTTCAGAGCGAACATACAGCAGGCGCTGGAACAGTAGGCGCCCGCGCCTTTTTGCAGGCCGCGTGAGCCGACGCACTGAATCCAGGCGACCTTCTTCGGCGGTTGACCGTTGGAAGGCCGCAGCAGTTTGCCGCCGGTCGGGCCAGAAGCCGAGAGAATCCGCTCATACTCCAGACTCGTCACCACATCCGGCTGGGCCGCGTAGCCGAAATAATCGAGGTGGCTGGGATCGAAGAGGGCCGCGCCCGCCGCGAGAATAATCGAGCCGCATTGCGCTTCTTCGACTTTCGGCAAAGCGTCCGTTTCAATCGCGCCGACCGGGCAGCATTGTTTCAGCCCTTCCTTGTCGGCGCATTTGGCCATGTCAATGACATAGGCATAGGGCGTCGCTTTCGGATAGCGCATACAGGTGGGAGCGCGGGGGTCGAGGCCGGGGGCGAAGCTGACGCATTCAGGATATTTGCGTTGGCATTCGCCGCAGGCGGTGCATTTTTCGACATTGACGAAGCGGGGCGCGGTCATCAGGGAAACAGTGAAATTTCCCTCCTTGCCTTTTACAGCCGTAACCGTGGTCAGGCCGCGCATATCGAGGTGGCCGCCGCGGCTGTCTTTGGCGGTGAATGGCGCCACCGTGCAGAGATCACAATTGTTGGTTGGGAAGGTGCGATCCAACTGGGTCATAAGGCCGCCAATACAGGGCGCCTTATCGACCAGGATCACGTCCTTTCTGGCTTCCGCGAGGTCCAGCGCCGCCCGGATGCCGCCCAATCCCCCGCCCACCACCAGCACAGAACCGTTGGATTGAAGTTTCGTTTTCTTTTGCATTGCTACCCTATTAGTCAAGGTTCACGAGGGGAAAATTCCCGGCCCGCAGACAACCGCCGTCGGAAGGTCACGGCGTCACACCAGCCATATCACGTTTCGATACCTCTGTCCGACGCCGCGCCCGCCTGAAATAGAATGGGCGGACACCGCATCCGCGACATCCGCCCATCTTTCAGCGTCAGTGCTCCGATTCCGGATGGAAGACGTTGACATCCTTCAAGTCATCGCCCAAATAGGCGCGTTCGTTCGGCCCCAGGACACCCAACGACAGACAAATCAGTGTCCAGATATGCACTGTGCTGTAATGGCCGCCGAAATGATGGCCAATGTCGTGCACCTGAGCATGGCAGTTATGGCAACCGGTAATGCAGTAATCGGCGCCAGTCTCCATAATCTGGTCGAATTTAACTTTGCCGTAGGCGCGCCGGGCTTCCGTAAAACCCGACTGCAAGAAGCCGCCGCCGCCGCCGCAGCAGTAGTTATTCGACTTGTTCGGAGTCATCTCGATGATGTTCTCCTCGCCGACCACCTTGCCAATAACGTAGCGCAAATCATCGGCAATCGGGTCGCCGAAGGTTTTGCGAACAATCTGGCACGGATCCTGAATCGTGAATTTAACCTTCCGTTCCTTATTCCAGTCGGAACTGACCTTCAGTTTGCCTTCACGAATCCATTTGGCGTAGTACTCGTAGATCGATTTCACTTCAAATTTGTGCTCAATACCGAATTTTTTCAGTCCGGACCGGACCGAGAAGGTGATATGGCCTCACTCGGTATTGAGAAAGACCTTACACCCAAGGTCGTCGGCCTGCTTGGCGGAAACGCGGGTTACATGTTCCCAACACTTATTATCAGCCAGAAACAGACAGTAGTTTTCGGCAGCCCAACCTTTGGAACCGTAAGTCCAGTCGGCGCCAGCCAGATGCAGAATTTTCCACAGCGGCACCAGCTCGTCCGGCTCGGTATTCGGTTCGCGTGAGTTCTGATTCAGGAAAAAATAGGCCCCTTCTTTATCAATTGGCGCCTGCATGTCGGCGAATTCCGGCTGCGCTTCCTGATATTCGGCCAGCACATCCTCAACAACAAACTTAAAATCGTCAGGCGCGGTGCCCATGGCGCTGTTGGTTTCGGTACGCATCGCCATATCGCAGGAATCGCGAATGCCTTTCGGGCGATTTTCGCGCGGCCAGGCAGCGCGGGCGTTGAACACCAACTGCGGGATGTTGATTTCCATCGGACAGACATAGATACAACGCATACACATGGTGCACATCCAGACCCAGGGCGTGGTCGTCACTTCTTCGTCCATGCCCATGGCGCACATGCGTAAGAATTTTCGCGGATCCATGTCTGCCAGGCCGGTGGCCGGGCAGCCGGAGGCGCAGGCGCCACAGGTCAAACAGAGGTTCAAGTTCCCGCCTTGGGGAAGGATTTCCTTCACCTTGTCGATAAACGCGCTCTGTTTGCCGCCCGTGATTGATACGATATTCGCTGTCATAGGCGTGTTCCTCAGTTTACCCTGGGGACAGGGCAAAAAAAATTGATGGACAACCGGCGCCGATACGGCGCAAGGCGCCGGCATAGGGTGATGCGATTTGCTTGATTTTTGCCGATGTAACCCGGCGAATCTACAGACCGACCCTGGAAAAGTCAATTCTTTCGTCGCCGCGAAAAGGCCGTGTCAAGGGGCGAAAAAACGGGAAACAATCTTTCTTTCGACGGCGAAAATGATTACGGGTAAGGTCGTTTGTTTTTTCATATCAAAATCATGCACACAGAGGAGAATTACTCATGGGCAAAATTATCGCATTCGCGGGCAAAGGCGGGGTCGGCAAAACCACCGTCGCCGCTTTAGTCATCCGCTACCTGGTCGGCAAAGGCGAAGGGCCAATCCTTGCCGTTGACGCCGACCCAAACAGCAACCTCGGCGAAACCCTGGGCCTGGAAGTGACCAGCACCATCGGCGACATCAGAGAAGATTATATGAAGGATCCGCAGGGCGTGCCCTCCGGCATGGACAAGATCAATTATCTGCAACTTCTGGTCGAACAGGCCCTCATTGAACAGCGCGATTTCGATCTTCTGGTCATGGGGCGGCAGGAAGGACAAGGCTGTTACTGCATGGTCAACAATATTCTGAACGATTTCACCGATAAATTATCACGCAATTATAAATATCTGGTTGTTGATAACGAAGCGGGCATGGAGCATTTGAGCCGCCGCACCAGCGGTCTGGTCGATACTTTGTATCTGGTGACGGATTACGCGCTGCGCGGCCTCAGGGCGGTGCGCCGCATCAACGAAATGCTGCCGGGATTGAAACTGAACGTCAAACAAACCGGAATCATCGTCACCCGCGCCCCGGAAAAACTGGGCGACGCCTTCATGGCTGAGGCGAGGGAAATTGGTTTGCCGATCGCCGCGACAATTCCTAATGATCCGGCATTGCTCGATTTCGATATGGAAAAGCGTTCCTTGCTGGATTTGCCCGCCGATGCGCCGGCGGTTGTCGCCGTTGACAAAATGATGGCCGCGATGTTGGCGCAAGCGTGAAATTTGACCTGTGTCAAGGCGTGGGCGCTGGCTGGGCGGGCATCATGAACAAAACGCCATTCCACATCCACCTCGCGCCCAGGAAATCGCCATGAAATGTCCGGGACAAGACAGCCAATATTGGACTGAAAACGCCATTTTTGAGACCGCCTGTCCAAAATGCGGAGCGCAAGTCGAATTTTATAAGGATGACACCAGCCGCCGTTGCGCCGCCTGCGGCCACCGTTTCGTCAATCCGAAGATGGATTTCGGCTGCGCCGCCTATTGCCAGTTCGCCGAACAATGCCTGGGCGGCCTGCCAGAGGATTTCGCCGGGGCGCGGCAAGCGCTTTTGAAAGATAAAGTGGCGGTGGAAGTCAAACGTCGTTTGCGCGGCGACTTCGGCCGCATCGGCGCATTGACGCGGGCCGCCCGCCACGCCGAAGCCATCGCCATCAGCGAAAAAGGCGATGTGGCAGTGACCCTCTGCGCGGTATTTTTGCGCGGCATCGGTAAGGACGCCGCCGCCAGCGCCGAAATCGCCGCCGAAATCCTCGGCGCATTACAAGCCGGGCCAGAAATCAGCCGCCAGGTCTTGTCGCTGATACGCGCCGAGGCGGCGGACAAAGCAAATTTCAACCGCGAATCCGCCATCATTCACGACGCCCTGCTGCTCGCCGAACTGGAAGCCTCGCTGAAAAAGAAAAAAGCGGCGGCGGCCGAGCCGGGGCGCATTGGCGAACTGACGACACCAACAAGCCGCGATATTGCCCGCCGCCTGCTGGAGACGACGATGGAACGAGCGCAAGAAGCCCAGCCATAATTTCCACGCGCCAGCGCTACGCTTATCAAATCGCCCTGCGGCGCGAATCATTCCACCAGCGGATGTCGGCGAAAGAAGCGGCATCCGCATTCTTTCTTTCCAAGGCAGAAAGTGAAAAATTTTCCGCGTGTTTTCTTTAGCATTTTCGCTGGCTTAGGTCGGTTAATCAGGGCGATCCACGCTGCGTTGTCGCTGGCGATCTTTGCCCTGGTCATGCTCGTCATCGTCGCTTTTTGCCTGGCGGACCGACCGCGCCCCATCGAGCATGGCTCGCTCCTGACCCTTAATCTGACGGGTGATGTGGTCGAGGAAAAAGGTGCGTCCGAACCACTCATTGATTTGGCGCGGCGCCTGGCGGCGGCAGAGGACACGGACGGCGATATTTTTCTGCCGGATGTCATCGACGCGATTAACGCCGCCGCCGCTGACCCACATATCGCCGCGATTGTTCTGAAAACTTCCGGACTCGGCCAGGTTGGCATCGACCAGTTGCACAGCATCGGCATTGCTTTGCAGGCATTCAGAAAAACCGGCAGAAAAGTCATCGCCGCTGACGAATATTATGGCCAGAAACAATACTATCTGGCTTCGTTCGCCGACACCATAATTCTTAACCCAATGGGCGCGATTCTTCTGCATGGATTTGGTACTTATCCGCTCTATTTTCAGGAAGCGCTGGAAAAATTACGCATCCATTTTCATGTTTTTCGCGTCGGCGCGTATAAATCGGCCACTGAGCCGTTAACCCGCAACGCCATGTCCGACGAGGTGCGGCGGCAAAACAGCGAATGGCTGTCATCCCTGTGGCAAACATTCAGCGGAGAAATCGAGAAACGACGTGGCCTGCCCGCCGGGCGTCTGCAAGCCTGTATTGATCAAACCGAAGAAAAAATGCGCAAGGCCAATGGCGACGCCGCGAAAATGGCGAAAGACGCCGGTCTGGCCGATAAAATCCTCAGCCGCGAGGAAACGCTGGCCTACCTGGAGACATTGGGTATCGCCAGAGCATCCGGCGGCGGTTTGAAAAGCGTATCGTTGAAGGATTATGCCGCGCGCCTGACACCAACCTATCAGGAACGCCAAGATCAGCCGGGACAAATTGGCATCATCGTCGCCGAGGGACAAATCGTCGCCGGACGGCGCGAGCCTGGCCGCATCGGTGGCGACAGTCTGGCTGAAATGATCAGAACGGCGCGCGCCAACCCCAACCTCCGTGCCGTGGTGCTGCGCATCAATTCCGGCGGCGGCTCGGCTTTCGCTTCAGAAACTATTCGTCAGGCATTGCTGGAACTGAAGAAAAGCGGCAAAAAACTGGTGATTTCCATGGGGCCGGTGGCCGCCTCCGGCGCCTATTGGCTGGCCGCGAACGCCGATGAAATCTGGGCCGCGCCAACCACTCTCACCGGTTCAATCGGTATTTTCGGCGCGATTCCCACCTTTGCAGACAGCCTCGCCGCCCTGGGCGTACACAGTGACGGCGTTGGCACCAGCGAATTTGCCGCCGGTCTGAATCTGACCAGGGAATTGCCGCCAGCTCTGGCCGCCTCCATTCAGTTATCGGTGGAAAACGGCTATCGACGTTTTATCAGCATTGTCGCCGAAGGCAGGAAGATGAGGCCCGAAGCCGTACTGAAAGTCGCTGAAGGCCGGGTGTTCAGCGGCCGCGACGCGCAAAAACTGCATCTGGTCGATAAACTAGGCGGATTGGATGAGGCGGTCGCCGCCGCCGCCGGACTGTGCAATCTGAAGCGCTACCGAGCGGTTTATGTGAAAGAAAAACAAACATTTTCGCTGCGCCGCCTGCTCACTGTTTTTGCAACGGCGCAAGGCGAACTGTGGCGCGATCCGACCGCGATCTCCATCAAACCGCTTGCTCATTCCACCATGGAGACGGTCGCCGCCGCAACACGGCTGCTGACGCCGACCGACCCTAATTATTGTTATGCTCTGACCATGGCGCGTTCGCCCCTGCGCTAACCGGCACAATCAGCGATTCCCTAAAACCGTATATGACAGGCTGGAAAAGGCTCCGCCATGCCGATTGAGCGCACGGCATCCAGCCACTGAATGCAGGCGCTGTCATCACAGTCCCTACGTATTTCTTGATTACCTGTCAAGTTCCGCCTGTTTATAGACCTGTTTAACAAACAGATCAGGCTGTTGCGCGTACCATGATTTGAGTGCATCGATGGGGGATTGGTAGCCGATGGCCCGTTGCGGGATGAAGTGA
>JAITSS010000055.1 GCA_031287565.1 Desulfobulbaceae bacterium | reverse complement strand
TTCCATGAGGAAACTCCGTGGGCGCTGTGCCCGGTTGATGATTGATTCACACTCCCATCAAAACGGAGTTCCCCTCCTTTTTCAAGGGGGACTGTCAGATCAAGTTTGAACTACTACACCTTATTACACTTTCCGCCTGCGGCACCCTGACCGGGCTTCCCACCCACGGCGGCGGCAAACGCTTCGCCATCGAACAGGAACTGGTCGCCGCCGCCACCCGTAGCGCGATTGAAAAGCTTGATTTATCGCTTCTGCGCGGGAAAAAAGTTTGCCTGTTCGTTAATGCCATGGGTGATTCGGGGGCTGGAAATCTGCTGGGAGGAAGGATGTCTTTCGTTTCGCAGTTGCGCGGCGATTATCTGCAAACGCCGGAAACGAGTGAGCGCATGATATATCCCCGCGTGACCAGCCACCGGGAAAGCTCGACCACCGAATCATCGTCCACCTCGTATAGCACAGGCTCCGATTCCACCAATCAGAGAGGGTCATCCAGCCAGAGCGAAACCACTGAATCGCTACATTCCTCGCCCACCAATACGAGCAGTCAACAAAAGGGAGCAGGCACCGAGTTGATTGCCGGTGTCGATTACGAGGGACTGGGCGCGTTCCAGACTTCGATGGAAATCACATCCGACGATCTGCGCTGGCTGGTGGGGATACTGCAATCATCCCTATTTCTGCGCGGTGCCTTGATCGTTCCCCCTTCGGAAGCGGAACTGGATGTCTTCGTGGTGGTCGATATATTCGGCACCGTGCGCAGCCGCGCCGACTGGATTTTTGTGAACAATGAAATTTTGAAAGCAAGAACATCCCTGGAGATTATCGCCGCCCGCCACGACGACGGAAAATTGGCGATGGCATCCCGCTCCGCCTCGATGGAAGCGGAATACAATGAAAAGTTCATCCTGTGGAATGGCCCGATTTCGATTACCCATACCCTGCGCGATTTCGAGCCGCTTTTCTCGACACAACGGAAGGACAAGAGTTCCGTGGCGCCAAAACAAGCAGGTATTGAGTCCCCGGAGCATTGAACCAGCGGTTTCCGTCCTGGGTGGATGCCCGCGCCAAACATATTAATACACCAATTCAATATTGAAGTCGCTTGTGGATAAATCTGACCATGGATTGCTTCACTTCACTCGCAATGACGCGAAATCATTGAATAAATTGTCATTTCGAGGAACGAAGTGACCAAGCAATTCATATTTTAGATACCGCATACTCAGTTTGATGATTTCATTGGTGGATCAATACTATAAACGAAGATTTACCGTCGCGCCGCCAGCGCGTCAATATCCTTGATGAAAATCATCCGGCCCCGCACGTGGATGAGGTTTTCTTCGCTCATTTTGGCGAAAATGCGCGATAAGGTTTCCGGCGTCGCGCCCAAAAGGCTGGCCAACTGGCCTTTGGAAATATCCAGAGACACCGAGTCGAGGTTGTTCTGTTCATCCGACAGATAGAGCAGATACGAGGCCAGGCGCGATGGGGCTTCCTTCAGGGTCAGGTCTTCAATCCGGGCGGCGAAGCGGCGCAGTC
Source organism: Desulfobulbaceae bacterium (assembly GCA_031287565.1). Classification (GTDB taxonomy): domain Bacteria; phylum Desulfobacterota; class Desulfobulbia; order Desulfobulbales; family Desulfocapsaceae; genus UBA8130. The sequence goes on along the minus strand of JAITSS010000055.1, from coordinate 21,800 downwards.
TGAGCGCCATCACCGCCAAAAGATTCATGGCGATGCCGCTGTCGGCCAGAAGCCTGACAAAATCGCCACGGGGAAAATACAACAGGCGGCTGGCGACGAGAGTTTCGGCGCTCGCCGGGAAGGCCCAACCGCGAAAAACCGCGACTTCGCCGAAGGGTTCGCCGGGGCCGAAGATATGCAGGATGTGTTCTTTTCCGGCGGCAGATAATTTGAAAATCTTCACCTTGCCGTCCGCGACCAGATAAAAGCCGACGCCGTCGTCGCCTTCGACAAAAATAGTTTCACCGCGGCCAAATTTTTTTTCGACAGCGATGGCCGCCACCGCCGCCAGTTGCTCCGGCGGCAAACCATGAAACAGCGGTGAGGCGGCCAGGGCCTCGATCAGGGTCAGACTGTGTTTACCTGGCGAAAATTCCACGCCGCTCTCCGAGAGAAAACCACCGCAACTCAACCGTTGCGGATCAGATCGAGCAGCTCCGACGAGCTGAGGCGGGCGCTGAGATCGCTGCCTTCAAGCAGGCTGCCAGCCAGCTCGCGTTTGTCCTGATGCAGTTTAACGATTTTTTCTTCGATGGTGTTCTTGCAGACCAGCCGATAGATCGTCACCGGCCTGGTCTGGCCGATGCGGTGCGCGCGGTCCGAAGCCTGATCTTCAATCGCCGGGTTCCACCACGGGTCCATGTGGATGACGTAATCGGCGGCGGTCAGGTTCAGCCCCAGGCCGCCGGCTTTCAGGCTGATTAAGAACACATCGCCGATGCCAGCCTGAAAATCATCCACCCGCTCTTTGCGTAACTTGGCGCTGGTCGCGCCATCAAGATACTGATATTTGATGCCCTTTCCTTCCAGCAATTCCCGTATGATCTGCAAATGGGTAATGAACTGGCTGAACACCAGCACCTTGTGGCGGCTTTCAATCAGGTCGTCCAAGGTCGCCGAAAACAGCTCAAGTTTGGCGCTCGGCGCCGTTGAATGCGGATCAACCAGGCGCGGATTACAGCACGCCTGCCTGAGGCGCATAATTTCAGCCAGGATTTGCAAGGGGCGGCCCTTGCTGTCGCCAGAGTTTTCCAGAGCGTCGATGGCCTGCTGGCGAATGGCCTCATACAGGTGCATCTCTTCCTGACCCATTTCGACTTCCAGCGTGATTTCCGTGCGCGACGGCAATTCTTCCAATACCTGCGATTTAATGCGGCGCAGAATAAAAGGACGAATGAGCTTTTTCAGCTTCAGACGAGCGTCGCGATCCTGGCAGCGTTCAATCGGCATGGCGAAGCGCTCGTTAAAACTGGTCAGCGTGCCGAGCAGGCCGGGGTTGATGAAATGGAACAGATTCCACAATTCGCCCAAATGATTTTCAATCGGCGTGCCGGTGGTGAGCAGACGGAAGCGGCTTTTTAAGGCCATCGCCGCCCGCGACCGTTTGGTGGCCGAATTTTTAATCGCCTGCGCCTCGTCGAGGATCACCGTCTGCCACTCGACGGCCGAGAGCAGTTCTTCTTCCTGCTGCAAAAGCGTATAGGTGGTGACGAGCAGATCGAACGGCCCCAGCGCCGTAATCACCTCTTTGCGGTCGCGGCCCAGTAACTGTTGAATCTTCAGCGTCGGCGTAAAGCGGTTGACCTCGCTCAGCCAGTTGGCCGAAACCGAAGTCGGCGTCACCACCAGGGAAGGCCCTTCTCCGGCGTATTTGAGGATGACGGCCAACGACTGCACGGTTTTTCCCAACCCCATATCGTCAGCCAGGCAACCGCCAACGCCCCAGTGCGCCAGCCGCGCCAGCCAGTTATAGCCCTCGCGCTGATAATCGCGCAGGTCGGCGCGGAGTGTCGAAGGCAACTCCGGCACATACTGTTGCAGGGCATGGATTTCATCGAGGTGCCGCCGCCAATGGCCGTCAGTCTCGCTGTTGGTCTGGCTGACAAATTCTTCCATGGCGATGGCAGCCAGCGGATGCAGCAACACTTCATCGCCGTTTTTCTCGTCACTGGCGCCATAAAAGTTCAGGTCGTCCAGGCGTTTTCTGAATTCCTGGGTCAGCGCCAGATACTGGCCGTCGGCCAACTCAACGAAACGACCGGGATTTTTCTTCACCCGCGCCAGCAAGTCCTTCAGTTCGATGACCCGTCCCTGATCAAGGGCGACTTGCCCGCTCAAAGCGAACCAGCTTTGCCGGTTGGTGCGAATTTTCAGGTTGAGGCCGGACAACGAGGCGCGGTGACTGATCGAGAGCCGTTCGCCCTCCGGCCATTCCACCACCACGCGGTCGCGGATCTGCTGCAATTCGTCCAGGGCCTGCAAACAATCGGCCGGAGCTTCGAGCAGCCATTCGCGGTCGCCCTCCTGCTCCATATCCATGGCCAGATCGAGAATCGGACATAATTCTTCCACTTCGCGGGCCTTTTCTTCTTCTAAACGTAGATTGCGGCGGATTTGCAACTGCTCGCCGCCCACTCCGGCCGTGATATGCTCCAGGCCCTGCCCCGGTTTCCGATAAGGGCTACCGGGAAAAGGCCGCACAAACATCGACAAACGGAAACCGCCGCCAAAGGGATGCAGGTGCATATAGATGGTCGAATCTGCTTCGACAGCGCGAATCGACGCATGAGGGCCGCCGGTCGAGGCGATCACCGAATGCACGATGGCGAAACGCGAAACGTTGCCAATGGCGGCCAGCACCTTTTCGGCGGCGGAACGCGGCGCCAAGAGACCGTTCGGGCCTGTGACCTCGGCGATACGCCGGTGTTTGTCGTTGATTTTAATGATTCGAAACCGCCCGGCGCTCTCCTGATGCACCGTCAGATTCCCTTCGCCGATTGGCTGGGCGAAGCGGATGAGCAGATGATCGCCGCGCTCCTCGACCAAAAGTTCGGGTTCGCCGCCGACGAATTCCACCGGCGTCATCGTCGATGCGCCTAAAAAAAGACCGGGATGGCCGATCATCGCCGGTAAGGCCCTGTCCATATCGAGGCGGTAATTGACCGGCTCGCCGTCCGCGTTCTGGATTTTTTCGACGGCAGCCAGAATCCGCCGATCCTGCGGGCTGAGAAAGGTCAGATCCCGACCCTGAACCAGCCGGGCCAGCGACAAAATCCGGCCTTTACCCCAAGCGCCTGCGCCAGCGGCTCGGCGTTGCTCCTTCGGCGTGACGATAAATTCGTCCTGTCGCCGCTCAAGAACCCAAACCAGCCGCGCTGACTCATCGGCATTATCCGACGACTTTTCCACGGCGCTGAGGTGAATCAGGGCCTCCAAGCCACGCTTCCAAGGTTCTTCCGGGGCGAGAATCGCGACCAGGGATACGGCGGACGTTTCATCCCGCAATTCGCGCTCGCGGCGGCGAAAGGCGTTGTCTTCTTCTTTCTGGGCCGCGAGGATGGCGGCGCATTGCAGGGCGATGAGGCGATAGCCACCGACTGCGGCTTTCTCCAGGCGCTGTTCGAGAACTTCCTCCATGGCCCGCGGCAAACCACCGCCCAACCAATGACGGCACAATCCAGCGATGACCGCCGCCAAAGCGCCGGTCGCGGGTGTGATCGTGAAATCGCCCGCCGGACTTTTCGGATTCAGCCGCGCCTGCGCGAATACCGCCAGAAATTCATAGATTTCCGCTTCGGCGCTGGTCGGGAACAGGGTCTGGGCGACGGAAATCTGCTCGGCGATATCGACAAGCCCGGCTTCGTCTTCACTTTGCAGGCGGCTGAGAATATCGATAACCCCGCCGATGCCAAAAATGGCTACGCGGCTTTCGCCATACAATAGGCGCAGATGCGCGAGATCATCGGTGAAGGCGGCGCGGGCGGCGGCGAATTCGCCACCCAGAAAGAGGAGAAGGCCAACAGCGCCGCTACCGGTGAAGGCTTCGGCATGGGCAACAAGTAGCGCATCGGCAGCGGCCAGATCGCCCTGTAAAACGAGTTGCTGGAACAATAATCTGCGAAAGGGGACCAGTTCATCGGCGGCCAGCCCCGACGAGGCGACGAACCCAGCCAGATAGCCGACAACCGGCGCGATGGCGCGCAGATGGCGCTGCGCCTCAACCAAGGTTTCGCCAAGCAGATAGAAACGATAAGAAAGAGCGTGTGATTCCAGCCATTTGCTGTCAAACGGCGCGGCCACCACCTGGCTCAGCACCGACTGGTCGAGGTCGAACTCCTGGCACTGATCGGCGAGGAATTTTTCGCATTCCTCGATCAGATCGAAATCGGCCTTGTAGATGCCGATACGCAGGTCGCGGGCGGCTCGCCAACAGCGGGTTGACCATTTGCCAATGCCGCCAATCAGGGGCGCTTCGGCGCGAATCGTCTTGGCGAAGCGGGTGAACCCGCCGTCTACTACCGCCATTTTCGTCAGCGTTTCAATCAGTTCCGGGCAGCAACGGCGCTCTTCGGTGAAGATGCCGCTCTGCATGAATTTCTGGATGTAATGCTGGATGTTGGCCGTGGTCGGCCTGTTGCCGCGATTGTTGCGCAAATCAAGTTTGAGCAGGCAGGCGGCAACAAGGGTCGGATTGGCCGGTTCATAAAAAACCGCAAAGAAACGCAGCAGGGTTTGTTCAAAACCAGAAAGTCGCCGGTATTGTTCTAAAGGCGGGTTGTTGGCCGGAGGTGTATTCATAACCAAAAAAGGCTGTTCAAACATGGAATTCCGGCGCACCGCGAGCCGGAAAAAAGCATTATTATAGCATCGACGCCCCCCCAAGGTGAACGGAAATCGGACGGATGTGGTAAACAGCGGCCAAAGCGCGGCGGAATAACCCGCGCTCAAGCCATTTTTACAGGTTGGGATTTTGGTGGATTTTCGTTCCCAGACGCTCCTGGTCGAGGAACGCGCCCAAGAGTTGCCCGCGTTTGAATTGGAGGAGTGATTCGCGATACTGGGCCAGCTCGGCTTCGTGGCCAGCGCTGTCGGCGGCCCGCCGTTCTTTGAACATATAAACCAGTTGATCATCGCCGGAAACGGCGGGCGCGGTGGGATACGGTGATTTTTCAGTCAGGGTGAAAATGGTTTTCATCATCTCCGACGGCAATTCCTCCGGCCACTCGCGGCGACTCGCCAAAGGTGATTGCCACACGGCCAGACCGGCGCTCTTGGCCACTTCATCCAGGCTTTTGCCGCCACGCAGCGCCGACAAAGCCTCTTTGGCCTTCCGCACAGCCATCTCTTTGGCTTTTTCCATTCTATAGTTCCGCTCCGCCGACTGGTGGACAGCGGCAAGCGGCGGCGCTTGCGCGGCTTTTTTCTCATCGACAAAAACGATGAAACAGCCATCCGGCCCTTTCAGCAGCGAGCTGAGTTCACCGGCGTTTAAAGCGAATATTTTGCTTAAGAGCGCGGCGTCGCCGCTGAGAGCGGCGGGCGGCTTATCCTGACTGAAAAATTCTGTTGTTTGCAGATGCTCATCCGGATGCTTTTGCAAATACGCCTGGATGCTGCCCGCGCCGATGATTCCCTCATAGGCGGCGTTGGCGCGGGTAAACGCCTGACTTTCGGCATCTTTTCTCCGCAGCTCTTGTTCGATTTTCTTTTTGACCGCAGCCAGAGACTCTTTATGCGCCGCCTGAATTTCAACCAACTGCATGAGGAATACGCCATCCTGCACCGACACCGCCGGACTGATGTCGCCAGGTTTTAGAGAAAAGAGCAGCTCTTCGATCGGACTGGCGGAACCAACCTTGGGCAAAAGACCCAAATCGCCGCCGTTCGCTTTGCTTGGATGCTCGGAATATTGCCGCGTCAGCTCTTCGAAATCCTCACCGGCAGTGGCCCGCGCTCGCAGTTCCTCGGCCCGGCGCATGGTCGCGGGCAAAGCGGCGGCATCGGCCTTCAGAAAAAGAATACGCGGACGTCGCATCTCAGGTTTCGTGAATTCATCCGGATGTTCGTCATAATATTGGCCGATCCGTTCATCGCCGACCGTGAGACTGTTACCCAGGTCGGCGTACTTATAGGCGAGATAACGAATTTTCATCTCCGGCGGTGTTTTGAAGGCGTCTTTCGCCCCTGCATACCAGGCGGCCAGCGCCTGTTCATCGACGTCTACGCCATCACGATAGGCGGCGGGGCTGAAGCGCAACAACGAGAGCGCGACCCGCTGGTTGTTATACTGGAAGAGATCGGCCACTTCTTGTTCGCCGACATGAACCACGAAGCGGCCTAACTCACGGACCGCCTTCTCACGCAGCATATCCTGGCGCAGGCTCTTTTCAAACTTGTTCGGAGTCAGGTGGTTGGCGGCCAGCAAAGCGTCGTATTTTTCCAGGCTGAAGCCACGCTCCCCCTGAAATTGCGGCATGGCGACAATGGCGTCCTGGATTTCCTTGCCGCTGATTTCAAGGCCGATGCGTTTCGCCCCCTGTCGCAGAAGAGCCGATTGGACAAGCTGGGAAACCACCTGCTCTTTCAGATGCAGGCTGTCGGCCATTTCTTTAGAAAGCGTTCCACCGAAGCGAGCGGCCAAATCTTCGTGCAGGCGTTCGTAGGCGCGTTGGTATTCTTCAATAGTGATTTCTTCGTCGCCCACGGTGACGGCCGATTGCCGACTGTTCATCATGTTGGCGCCAACACCCCAGAAAATGAAGACAACGGCGATAACGACAACAACTCCTTGAATCAGGGGCGACTGGGCGTGGCGACGGAGGGCTTGCAGCATGGCGGCGTAAAAAAATGAAGTGATTTCGAGGGTCGGCGGGCTGAATTCGCCCGTCGGGAAATGGCCGACGGTTTACCCGCTTCGCCGTTTCGTCGCAAGGAGAAAAGGCGGCCGACCACAGGCGCCGCCAGGCGCGCGACCCGCTTATCCGCGCCAAATATCAAAAATTATTATGTCGCACATTCCATTTATTGCGCTTCGCCAAGAAAATGGGTCTCCATTGTATTGACAAAGCATCTTGGCTATTGTAATTACAACGCTTGAATTTGGGGAGCGTGCACTCCGCTGAGGGCGTAAGCCATAAATGCAATTATTTCAAGGAGGTAGGGAATGCCAACGCTGGAATACAATGGTTCTAGTTTCACGGTTGATGAGGACGGGTTCCTGCTCAAGGGTATGGAAGAATGGAACCAGGACTGGGTTGAGTATGTAAAGGCTTCTGAAGGTATCAGCGAGCTGACCGACGAGCACAAAAAGGTCATCGACGCCCTTCAGGAGTACTACAAAAAGAATGGTATCGCGCCGATGGTGCGTATCCTTTCCAAAACCACCGGTTTTCCGCTCAAACGCATCTACGAGCTGTTCCCAAGCGGCCCCGGCAAAGGAGCCTGCAAAATGGCCGGTTTGCCGAAACCCACCGGTTGCGTCTGATTCTTTTTCTTTTCAGACGTCATTCGCTTTGCCAAGGCGTGTATTCTTTCAGGAATACACGCCTTTTTTTATTGCCGACGAACCGGCGACGGCTTATGACCGCGCCGCAAGGCCAAGCGTTCAGATTTTCCTTTTCCTCAAAAAACCATTTCAGCGAAGCGTTCATAGAGGGAGGAAAGGTCTTTTTCGCAGTTGCCGCAATATAAACGTGGGCCGCCGACCTGTTCGCTTTCCTGGTCAACCGGGGTAAAGCTTCCATCAGGGTTCTGCTGATAGAAAGTGGTGGTGGTCACTTCTCCGGAGACCTCGACAAATTCCCGGTCATTCCCACATTCCGGACAACGGAGAAGGTTCGAGACATGAACAGCGGGTGGCGTGGGCATGGTATCGGACATCGGCGTCAGCTCTCTTCTCCACCCATCCGCGCCGACTCTTCCGGCATCGGCGTTACAACGGCATCCATCTGTTCCGACGGCGCAACGTCTTTGTTGAGCGCCGCCTTGATTTCGCCGTCGAGCACCGCGCCCGGCTCAACCGTCAGGCTGCCAGCGATGATTTTTCCATGAATGGCGCATTCTTTTCTGGCGACGACAATGCCCGCCTCAACGTTGCCGCGCAGGGAACCGAAACAACTGAACGAGGCGACTTTGACATCGCCGGTTATTCTGCCGCCAGGACTGACTATCAAATGTTCACCGCGAATATTGCCGGTGATAGCGCCGTCGATTTTGGTTTTCCCCTGAAAGGAAATCTCGCCGGTGATCACCATGCTTTTGTCAATGATCGAGGCGACGGCCTCGCTCTCGGCCCGACGCATATCGTCCGCTTCCGTATCTTTCTTCATGAACATTATCTTTTCCTGATCTTTTGTTTCCCCACCCGGATAATTTCCTCGATCCGCGCATATGTGTTTGGATTGATCGGATTGCCCCGGTAGCGCAACTCATAATGGAGATGCGGGCCGGTTGAACGTCCGGAACTGCCGATAGAGCCGATGAGCTGCCCGCGCTCAACGCGGCTGCCAACCTTGACCGTAAATTTACTGAGATGGGCGTAGGCCGTGCTATAGCCGTTTTCGTGGTCGATTTCCACGTAGCGTCCGAAGCTACCGTTCCAACGCGCCTCTTTCACCACGCCGTCGGCGGTGGCGAACACCTTGCCGCCCTGGCCGCCGCGAAAATCCATACCAGCATGGAAGGCCCGCCGCCGATTCAAAGGGTCGATGCGGTTGCCAAAGGGCGAGGCCAGCGAACCTTGGGCAGGCAAACCCAGCGGCAGGCGACTGACGGTGGCCAGGTAATGGTCGGCCCGGCTCAGCAACTCATCGGTCTGCGAACGCGGAACAAGAAATGGACCGCCGCTGCCCACCGCCACGTCGTCGGTCGAGGCGACTGCCATGGTAAAGCCGATTTTCGCAAGCATCTCATCAATTAAGGCGCTCCGCTCGGAAAGCTCCCGCACCGCCGACGCCACCGCGCCGTTTTTTTCCCGCGTCAGCGCCGCGACCTCGCCGGTCAACCGCTCATTTCGCTCCTGATCGAGCCGCTTTTGCGCCGCCAGCTCGACATCTTTCGCCGCGATACGCCGCTCTGAATCGGCCAATCTCGCCTCCAGGGCCAGAGAATGCGCGCCTAAAGCCGCCGAACGCACAGCGAGAACCGTGAACAGGCAGAAAAAGACGCCGATGACGGCCGCGCCTTGAATCAGCCGTTTCCGGCGGCACGACCAACGCCAAACCGATCCGTCGTCGCTGGTAAACAGGAAATAATAGTGTTTTTGCATGGCGGGAAACAATCAGGGCCAGGCTTTTCGTCCCGGCTCAACACGGGTTGCGACGCGCTGCCTGAGGCGAACGGCCAAGAAGTGAATTCTCCCCGGATATACCAAGGATGAAGCAAGTCGGGCAATAAAAAAAGCCCCGCCGCCCGCCCCGGCTCAGTCAGCGACCGCCCATCGCCAATAAACGCTGAATGCGTTCCTGAATCGGCGGGTGGGTGGAGAACAGGCTCGCCAACTGGCCGCCAGCCAAAGGATTGACAATATACATCTGGGCGCTGGCCGGGTTCACCGCCATCGGCAATTGACGGTTATAATTCTCCAGGTTCCCCAATGCCTGGGCCAAAGAACGCGGACTGCCGCAGATCGCCGCGCCGGTGGCGTCGGCCTGGTATTCGCGGCTGCGCGAAATGGCCATTTGGATGAGCGAAGCGGCCACGGGCGCGACAATCATCGAAATAATCGCCGCTAGGGGATTGCCGCCGCCCTCGCCATCCTGCGAGCGTCCGCCGAAAAGCATCGACCACTGGGCCATCGTCGCCAGATAACTGATCGCCCCGGCCATGGTCGCGGAGATCGAACTGATGAGAATATCGCGGTTTTTGATGTGTCCCAGTTCATGGGCGATCACCCCGGCCAGTTCGTCGCGATTCATGAGGCGAATGAGTCCGGTGGTGACGGCCACCGCCGCGTGATCAGGGTCGCGACCAGTGGCGAAGGCGTTCGGCGTATCGCTGTCCACCACACACACTTTGGGCATCGGCAAACCGGCGCGACTCGCCAATGATGAAATCAGTTGATACAAATCCGGCGCGTCCTGATAGGCGATCTCCACAGCTCCATTCATCCGCAAGGCCAAACTGTCGCTGAACCAGTAGGCAAAGAAATTCATCGCCACCGCCATGACCAAAGCCGCCATCATGCCCTGCCGCCCACCCAGCGCCTGACCGACGACCATGAACAGGGCGACCATCGCCGCCATAAACATAAAGGTTTTCGTCGTATTGCCCATCGCCATCCACGCTCCCAGCCAAAATTTTTTGTTGAAAAGATAATCGCATAAACGCGGCGAACCATAAGAATTTGTCCGCCGCTGTCAATATTAAAACGCTTTATATAAGTCAGGCTTTATCGCGGACGCCGACCCGCCGCCGTGATTTTTTCCCCGCCGCGACGCGGACACGGTATTATCCGCCACTTGTATCCACCGCATCGCCCCGCGACCAGCCGTCCCGACGAGCGCATCATCTTTTTCCGCCGCCGACCAACCATGACTTATCAAAATGACCACGACGACATCGTGGCCCGCGTCAAAGCCGAGACCGATATTGTCCGGCTGATCGGCGAGCACGTTTCCTTGCGCAAAAGTGGCGCGAATTTCATGGGCCTATGCCCCTTCCACGGCGAGAAAACACCATCATTCTATGTGTATCCCGGCAACGGCAGTTTTTACTGCTTCGGCTGCGGCAAATCGGGCGACGCCATTACTTTTGTTCAGGAATACCAGCATGTTGATTTCCCTACAGCCTTAAAAGACCTGGCCACCCGCTGCCACATCGCCCTGCCGGAAAAAAAATTGTCGGCCAAAGAGCAACGCGAACGCGACCTGCGCGAGGCGATGATTCGACTGAATACTAAGGTGGCGGATATATTCAGAAAACAACTGGTCAGCCCCGCCGCCGCCGCCGCGAGAAACTATCTCGATACACGCGGCGTTTCCGAAACAATGCGCGAACGCTTCGCCATTGGCTGCGCGCCGCCGGGCTGGGATTTTTTAGGCGAACGCCTGTCCGGCCAGGAGCGCGCTCTGGCCTTGCAGCTCGGCCTTCTGGCGCAAAACGAGAAAGGCCGCATCTACGACCGATTCCGCGACCGGATTATGTTTCCGATTTTCGACGGCAAAGGCCGGATATGCGGCTTCGGCGGTCGGATTATCCAGGGCGACGGCAAACCTAAATATCTCAATTCGCCGGAAAGCCTCATCTTCAACAAAAGCCACCTGTTACTGGGTTTTTTTCAGCATCAGCAGGCGATTCGCAAAAGTCGGCGGGCAGTGCTCGTCGAAGGCAATTTCGACTTGGTGTCTTTGGCGCGACATGGCTGCGCCGAAGTGGTCGCGCCGCTCGGCACCGCCCTGACCAGAGAGCAATTGCGGCTGCTCAAACCCATGGTCAAGGAAATCATCGTGTTCTTCGATGGCGATGCCGCCGGTCTTAAAGCGGCGCTGCGGGCGACGCCGCTTTTTCTCGCCGAAGAGATGACCGGTCGCGTGGCGATTTTGCCAGACGGTCACGACCCGGACAGCTTTGTGCGGGAACAGGGACAAGCGGCCACGCTGAATCTGCTGGAACGGGCCGCGCCCTTGCCGGAATTTTTCCTCGATCAACTGATCGCCCGCCATGGCCTGGGTCTGGATGGTAAACGCTTAATTCTGGCTGAGCTGAAGCAGCTGATCGAAGCCGCGACCAGCCCGCTGTATCGGCGACTGATGGTCGGCCATTTCGCCGGGCGTCTGGGTATCGACGCCCAGGATATTGAAGCGAGCTGCGGGCGCGTCCCGACCTCACGCCCACACTCGCCGCCGCAGCCGCCGGATATTTTCCCGCCAGATTCCCAGCCAGAGGCGGAGTTCATCGAAGAAGCGCCGCTTCAGGACACCAATGCGCCGACTCCAGCCACACCTGTCTTATCGGCGGAGCAACGGCGCGTGGCCAGTTTTCTTCTGCTACATCCCTGGAGTTTTCCCGCCCTGCGCGAGGTCGGCGTTCGTGATTGCCTGGGCGTTTGCGTCAGCGATGAATTGTTTCGGGCGCTGGAAACGCTGTTGGTTCAGCGCCCGAACGCCACCGCCGAAGACCTGCTGACCATGCTGCCACAAGGAGCGGAACGAGCGATGACAGTTGAAATTCTCGCTCAGGGCGGGCGGCATTTTTTAGGCGATCCACAAGGCGAACTCGAAGATATTCTGTTGTGGCTGCGCGAACGCCGCCTGCGTGAAACCTCATTACGCCTCCTTGCGGAAATACGAAAAGCGCGCGAGGTCGGCAATCAAAGTCTGGTTCGGGAATTCCTTAAACAAAAACAGGAAGTTGACCGGGAAATATCCGATCTCGCTTAAAAACGAAACACAAAAAAATCTTGACTTCATTTCAGTTTCGTTGCTAAAGCCTGTCGTCTTAGGAGTACGGTATTTTTCCAGCTATTTTACCGTTCTGTCACCTGGGACGGTTCACGTGAGAAACCGAATTTTCGGAGGAAATGGGTATGATCTACGACGAGCAGGACGAAGAAGACGACAAATTCGCTCGTTTCAGCAGTATCGACTCCTTTGAATTGGACGTGGACACCCCAAGTTTTGAAGACCTAACCGGTATCAGCCCACAAAATGAGGAACCGGCGCCCATAGAAATCACTCCTGGTTACAGCGAGGAACGCCGCAGTCACAATGGCCGCGACCGGCGCGGCGGCCTGTTCACCGACCGCCGGAAAAACGACCGCCGCCGCTACAGCCGCGACGACGATGATGGGCAATCCGCCGATCCGATGAGCATCTATCTGAAAGAAATGGGACGGATGGCGCTGCTCAGCCACGAAGAGGAACTGAAACTCGCGAAAATGATTGAAGACGGCCGCAAGCGGATGCAGAGCGCGGTGCTTCAGACCATGTTGGCCATGCCCGCCTTAAAAGAGCTGGCAAGCGAGGTGGAGAAAAACAAAGACCACATTTGCGAGGCGGTGCCCGGCATCCAGCTCGGCGACGCCAAGGCGATTACCGAAGGGAGCCGCGATTTTCTCGCGAAAGCGGACGAAGCGCTGGCCCTGGATGAAGAACGTCAGGCGCTTCTGGCCCGTTGCTGCGAGCTTCCTTCGGACAGCGAAGAAGCCGCCGCCATTCACCGCCAAGTTTCGGAAACAGGCGCGCGTATCGCCGCCGTTTTCAACCAGACTTTGCTTTGTTCCGAATACATCAACGCCGCCGCCGCTGGGATGGAGGAATTGTCCCGTCGTTTCCGCAAAATGGCGGTGCAAGTCATGTACGAAGAAAAAAACGCCGACCAGAGACGAACGCCGCAGGAAGTCGAAGAGCGAGTCAACCGCCGCATCCGCGCCGAATCCGGCATCGACATGGATAGATTAAGCCATCTGCGCAATGAGGTGGAAGCGGGCCGGGAAATGACGAGGCGGGCTAAAGACGAACTGGTGCGGGCCAATCTGCGTCTGGTGATTTCCGTATCGAAGCGTTTTCTGAATCGCGGTCTGCAATTCTCCGATTTAATTCAGGAAGGCAACATCGGGCTGATGAAGGCGGTGGAAAAATTCGACTACCATCGCGGCTACAAATTCAGCACCTACGCCACCTGGTGGATTCGCCAGGCCATCACCCGCGGCATCGCCGACCAAGGACGCACCATCCGCCTGCCGGTGCATATGATCGAAACCATCAACCGTCTGTTGCGAGTCTCGAAAACCTTCCTCATTGAAGAACAGCGCGAGCCAACCCCGGAAGAAATGGCCGAAGTGCTGGGCATGGAGGCGGAAAAGGTCAAGGCGGCGCTGAAAATCGCCAAAGACGCCATCTCACTCGACACGCCGGTCGGCGACGACGGCGAAACCTCGCTCGGTGATTTCATCGAAGACACCTACTGTCCCGACCCGCAGGAAATGAGCATGGTCACAAGCCTGCGCGACTGTCTGAAGCAGGTGCTGTCATCCCTGACCCCCAGAGAAGCCAAGGTGTTGCGGATGCGCTACGGCATCGACATGGAATACGATCACACCCTGGAAGAAGTCGGGCGCTGCTTCACCGTCACCCGCGAGCGCATCCGCCAAATTGAAGCGCAGGCCATCGCCAAACTGAAGCATCCTTCGCGCATCGGCGAGTTGCGGGTTTTCATGACCAACTGATGCCCGCTCATCCTCCGATGACCCCAACCCAGGCCGCCCTGTGCCTGAGTTTCTCGCCGGGGATCGGTCCCGTCGCCTACTGGCGACTCATCGCCTATTTCGGCGACGCCCTATCGGCCTGCGCCGCATCGCCGAAAGCCTTGCGAGGCGCGCCCGGTCTCAGCGAACGCCAGCGTCAAACCGTGGCGACAGCTTCTTCTTTTTTACCCGTCGCCATCGCCGAAGAAGAGCGACTCTGTCGTTTGGGCGCTGTCTGCATCCGCCACGATCAGCCGGATTATCCCGAAAAGTTGCTGCAACTCACGGACCCGCCACCCATCATCTTCGCCTTGGGCGACCGTTCAATCCTGACAAAACACGCCATTGCCGTGGTCGGGGCCAGAGCGGCCAGCAGCTATGGACGGCGGGTCGCCTTCACCTTCGCCAAAGGACTGGCGCGGCGGCTGACAGTGGTTTCCGGCATGGCCCTGGGCATCGACGGCGAAGCGCATCGCGGCGCTCTGGCCGCCGACGGTCATAGTATCGGCGTCCTCGGCTGCGGCTTGGATGTGGCCTATCCGCCCGGCAATGCCCGTCTGTTTTCCGCCATGCGGGAAAAAGGATTGCTCATCAGCGAATACCCACTGCAAACACCGCCAGACGCCTTTCGCTTCCCGGCCAGGAACCGCATCATCGCCGCCCTCAGCGAAGCGGTGGTGGTGGTGGAAGCGGCGAAACGCTCCGGCTCGTTAATCACCGCGCAAATGGCCCTTGATATTGGCCGCGAGGTCTTCGCGGTGCCAGGCCAGGTCGATTCGAGCAAAAGCGCCGGTTGCCACTGGCTGCTGCAACAGGGCGCGCGACTGGCCATGTCGGCGGACAACATCATGGAAGAATTGGGATTGCCCATCGCCGAGACGCCGCCGGAAGCGAACGCCATCGCCCTGAACGACGAGCAACAGGCGGTGTTGGCGCTGATCGAGGTCTACCCGCAAAGCCGCGAGGAAATTCTTGGCCGTTCCGGTCTCACGCCCGCTCGCTTCAGCGAGATTCTTATCCGCCTGGAGTTGGAAGGTTTGCTGGAAACCGTGCCGGGTGATATGCTCAGACGTTTATCTGAAAACTGAACATTTCCCCTTTCAGGAGCGGCCCATGCCATCCATTACCAGCGTTTCCATCGCGCCGTCCATCCTATCCGCTGATTTTGGCCGACTGGCCGAAGAAATCGCCGCCGTCGAAGAAGCGGGCGCCGACCTCATCCACATTGACGTCATGGATGGGCATTTCGTGCCCAACATCACCATCGGTCCATTGGTGGTCAAGGCCGTGAAAAAAGCCGCGAAAAGACCGCTTGACGTGCATCTGATGATTGCCAATCCCAACCTATATATTGATGCCTTTGCCGATGCCGGAGCGGACTGGCTCACCGTCCATGTCGAATCCGGCCCGCATCCACACCGACTGGTCGGCCAGATTCGCGCCCGTGGCTGCCGTCCCGGCCTGGTGCTGAATCCGGCGACGCCGCTCACCACTCTTGATTATCTTCTGGATGAAGTCGATCTGGTGATGCTGATGTCGGTCAATCCAGGTTTCGGCGGCCAGAAATTCATTGAATCATCGCTGCGAAAAATCGCCGCGCTGCGCCAGGAAGCCGATCGGCGCGAACTGGCGCTTGATATTGAGATCGACGGCGGCGTCGCGGCAACGACCATCACCCGCATCGCCGCCGCTGGAGCCAATATTTTCGTCGCCGGTTCGGCGATTTATGGCGCGAATGATTACCGCGCCGCCATACAAAAGCTGAGAACAACGGCCCAAACCGCCATAGCGGCGACACAGGAGGAGGCAGCATGAACAATGAACATTGCATCCTGGCCACCGCGCCCGCCAGCGTAATCCTGCGCGAACTGGCGCGGCATCCCTTCGATTTAACCGCAGAAGGCGCTTTGCGCTCGAAGCGCATCACACGGCATGTCTGCGACGGCGGCCCGTTCCGCTTGCTGTACGCCACCGAACGGATTGATGAGCGGACGCTCGACGCCCTGCAAACGCTGGCCGACGAATGCCAAGTGGTCGAGATGTTCAAAGCCATGCGGCGCGGCGCGGTTGTGAACAAAATTGAAGGCTGCGCCAGCGAAAATCGGCAAGCGCTGCACACCGCCTGCCGCGATATTTTCGTCGATGCTCCAGCTGAACCAAAGGCCACTGCCCAAGCCAAAATTGAGCTGGACAAGTTGCGCTGTTTTCTTACAGAAATTGAACAGGGCGCAATCACCAACGCCGCCGGAGAGAAATTCACCGGCATCCTGCATGTCGGCATCGGCGGCTCCGACCTTGGCCCGCGCTCGATCATCGAGGCGCTAAAAGCCTATCGTTTACCAGGACGCGACAGCCGCTTCATCGCCAACGTCGATCCCGATGACGCGGCGCGGGCGCTGGCCGAAACCGATCTGGCCCACACTTTGGTCTGCATCGTTTCCAAAAGCGGCACGACCTTGGAAACCCGCGCCAACGAGCAACTGGTCCGCGAGCGTCTGCGGGCGGCTGGACTCGACCCGAAAAGACATTGTCTGGCGATTACCGGCCAGGGCAGCCCGATGGATAATCCGGCTAACTACCTGCGATCGTTTTATATGTACGATTATATCGGCGGGCGCTACAGCGGCGCGTCGATGGTCGGAGCGGTAACGCTGGGATTTCTCATCGGCTATGATGGATTGATTGATTTTCTGCGCGGGGCGGCGACAATCGACTGGCTGGCCGAAGAACCGGACATGAAAAAGAACCTGCCGCTGACCATGGCGATGCTGGGTGTCTGGAATCACAATTTTCTGGATTTTCCGACGCTCGCGGTTTTGCCTTACAGTCAGGCATTGCACCGCTTCCCAGCCCATTTGCAACAGTGTGACATGGAATCGAACGGCAAATCAATCACCACAACCGGCGCGACGGTCAGCCACCAAACCGGGCCGGTCGTTTGGGGTGAACCGGGTACCAACGGCCAACACGCCTTCTATCAGCTTCTGCACCAGGGGACTGAAATTGTTCCCACCGAATTCATCGGCTTTATTCACAATCAATACGGGCAGGACTGCCTGGTGGACGGCACTTCCTCACAACAAAAACTCTTCGCCAACATGCTGGCGCAGGCTCTCGCGCTGGCCACCGGCAAAGACGACGCCAATCCCAACCGACGTTTCAGCGGCAACCGTCCGTCCTGTCTACTGATTGCCGACCGCCTGACACCCTACGCCATGGGCGCCCTGCTCGCTATTTACGAAACGAAGATCGTCATGCAGGGCTTTTGCTGGGGCATCAACTCCTTCGATCAGGAAGGCGTGCAGTTGGGCAAGGCGCTGGCCTCACGCCTTCTCGGTTTTCTCACTGACATCAATGCGGCTCCGGACGGCGTGGAGAAGGAACTGCTACAGCAGGCTCTCCACCCGCTCAACGAGGAAAAAACGCGGACATAGGCGAGGCGCGGCGAGGTGCGGCCCGGCTTTTTTACCTTGACAAGCATTCTGGCCTTCGCTATCCTCCGCAGTCGATTTTCCTGCCCGATTTCCCAGCCATTATGCTTGTTTCCGCTCCTATCGCGGGTCGCATCGACGGGGTTTGACGGTAGGTCGCAGGCCATCCATGGCGTATATGGTTCTTCAGAAATGCCTGTTCTCTTCTGAATTCGTTTTTTTGTAAGAACCCGCAGAGAATTGTAAAAATGTGGCGAGAGGTCGTAGTACAAACCGTTCATTAAAGGAGGAAATCATGGCAAAACATGAGACGCCCTTGTTGGATCAACTGGAGTCCGGCCCATGGCCGAGCTTCGTTACCGACATCAAGCGCCAGGCGGAAACCAAACCGGAATGCTGGGACATTCTGGGCATCCTTGAGTTATCCTACAAGGATCGCATCACCCACTGGAAACACGGCGGCATCGTCGGCGTTTTCGGTTACGGTGGCGGTATCGTCGGACGTTACGCCGATGTGCCGCAAAAATTCCCCGGCGTTGAGCATTTTCATACCGTCCGCGTCAATCAGCCGTCGTCTAAATACTATTCCACGAAAAATCTGCGTCAGTTGATGGGTTTGTGGGAGAAATACGGCTCCGGCGTCACCAATTTCCATGGTTCCACCGGCGACATTATTCTGCTGGGAACCCGCACCGAGAATCTTGAGCCGTTTTTCTGGGATCTGACCCATGACATGAATCAAGACCTTGGCGGTTCCGGTTCCAACCTCCGCACCCCGGCCAACTGCATCGGCCAGTCTCGCTGCGAGTGGGCCTGCTACGACACCGAAGAAGCCTGCTATCAGCTGACCATGAAGTACCAGGATGAGATTCATCGTCCGGCCTTCCCTTACAAGTTCAAATTCAAATTTTCCGGTTGCCCGAATGACTGCGTGGCCGCCATCGCCCGCTCCGATATATCCGTTATCGGTACCTGGCGCGACGCTATCCGTGTTGACCAGGCCGCCGTCAAAGGATACATCGAAGGCAAATATCCCTCGAACGGCGGTGCGCACGCCGGTCGTGACTGGGGTAAGTTCGACATCCAGAAAGAGGTTATCAACCTCTGCCCGACCAAATGTATGCGGCTGGAAAATGGCGAGCTGAAAATCGACGATGCGGAATGCACCCGTTGTATGCACTGCATCAATGTCATGCCGCGCGCCTTGCGTCCCGGTAAAGACACTGGCGCTTCGATTCTGGTCGGCGCCAAAGCCCCGATTCTTGATGGCGCGCAATTCTCGACTCTGATTATCCCTTTCATAAAGATCGACAAAGAGAACGAGTTTGAAGAATTGACCGAGTTCATTGAGAAGGTTTGGGACTGGTGGATGGAAGTTGGGAAAAACCGCGAGCGCGTTGGCGAGACCATGCAGCGCGTCGGCTTGCCGACCTTCATCAAAGTCATGGAGCTTGATCCGATCCCGCAGATGGTCAAAGAACCGCGCTCCAACCCCTATGTTTTCTGGGCTGATGAAGAGGTTCCCGGCGGTTTTGAACGCGACGTGCAAGAGTTCCGCCGCCGTCACGCCGCCTGATTATTGTTTGTTGGTGAAATCACTTAACAACAGAGCATTATAAGGAGAAAGAATCATGGGCTACAATCCGGATAAACCGATGGATGGCCGTATTTCCGACCTTGGTCCGCCATATTACGAAAACTTCTTCCCGCCGGTCATCAAGGCGAACAAGGGGAAATGGTTGTGGCATGAAATCCTGCAACCGGGCGTTTTGATGCACAAATCGGAAACCGGCGATGAGGTATATACAGTTCGCGTTGGTTCCGCCCGTCTTGTGAGCGTCAACTTCATCCGTGAAGTTTGCGACATCGCCGACAAACATTGCGATGGTTTTGTCCGCTTCACCACCCGCAATAACATTGAGTTCATGGTTGACAAGAAGGAAAAAGTCCAACCTCTACTTGATGAATTGAAAGCGCGTGGCCGCTTCCCGGTTGGCGGCACCGGCGCTGGTGTGACCAATATCGTTCATACCCAGGGCTGGGTACATTGCCATACCCCGGCCACCGACGCTTCCGGCGTTGTTAAAGCGGTTATGGACGATCTGTTTGATTACTTCACATCAATGAAGTTGCCGGCCCAGGTTCGTATCGCTCTGGCCTGCTGCCTCAATATGTGCGGCGCGGTTCACGCCTCCGACATTGCGATTCTCGGCATCCATCGTAAACCGCCGATGATCGACCACACTCGCATCACCGGTGTGTGTGAATTGCCGCTGGCTATTGCCTCCTGTCCGCTGGGCGCGGTTAAACCGGACAAGGTTATGGTGGACGGCAAGGAAGTAAAATCGGTCAAAGTAACTTTTGAGCGTTGCATGTTCTGCGGTAACTGCTACACGATGTGCCCGGCCATGCCGCTGTCTGATCCTGACGGTGACGGTATCGCCATTCTGGTTGGCGGCAAGGTCTCTAACGCCAAATCGGCGCCGAAGTTCTCGAAACTAGTCATTCCGTTCCTGCCCAACAATACTCCGCGTTGGCCTGAAGTGGTCTCAGCGATCAGGAAGATTCTCGAAGCCTATGCCAAAGACGCGCGCAAATATGAGCGCATCGGCGAATGGGCTGAGCGTATCGGCTGGGAGAAATTCTTCGAAAAATGCGATATTCCGTTTACGGATAAGAGCATCGACGACTATCGTCTGGCCTACACAACCTGGAGAACGACCACGCTCTTCAAGTACACCAGCCATATCAAATAATCTGGTGTTCATTTTGTCTGGCCGGGTTTCCGGTCAGACAGGTTTGATTGGTGCTGTTCAACAGAGGAGATTGACATGGCCATTAGTAAGGAAGATCTGAAGGTAAAAATTCTTGAGAAGGCGGCGAAGTCTCCGAAACCGCAGTTGTACATTAAGGATTTTTACGAGTGTGACCCTGACGCCAAACCGCGTGACGTGAAAAATGTCGCGAACGAGCTGGTGAAGGAGTCGAAACTGAAATTTTGGTCATCGGGTTCGACCACCATGTATGCTCTGCCGTCCCGTATTAAAAATGAAGAGAGCGCAGACGGAATCTGAGCCACAAAGTTGTTGGCTTCTTTTTCGTTCATGTGTTGAGGTGTCAAAGCGTGCGCTTTGACACCTTTTTTTATGCCGATGACACGCATTCACATCATAGCCGAAACCGAATCGACCAATGACGATGCCTTGAAGATGGCGCGCCATGGCGCGGAACACGGTGCCGCAGTACTGGCCTTCAGTCAGTTTCATGGCCGAGGCCGATTGGGGAAAACCTGGTATTCACCGGCGGGCGCTGGATTATACGGTTCAATCGTGCTGCGTCCACGTCTGGACAGAACGTTGTACCCGCGCCTGACCCTGCTTGCCGGTGTTGCCGTCGCGCTGGCTCTGGAAGAGCGAACCGGTTTAGCGCCGCGTCTGAAATGGCCGAACGACCTATATCTGAACGATAGGAAATGTGGCGGCATTCTTACCGAAGCGGTGCTGACCGGGACAGGCGACTATGTCGTTGTCGGCATCGGTATCAATCTCGTGCAATTCAGCGCCCCGCCCCCGGAAGAAATACGCGGTAAAGTCGGCACCCTATGGCGATCAAACGCGCCGGAACAGCGCCCGGAATTCCTGTTCGCGGCCATTCATAAACAATTGTTGCGCTTAGTCAGAGAATATGAAACGCGAGGCTTTGCCAGAATCATTGCCCTGTGGCGGTCGAGGGATGGATTTTGTGGCCGACGCCTTGCCTGGGCCGCCCCAAACAGCGCGAAAATAACCGGTACGAGCCACGGTATTGACGAAGAAGGCGATCTGCTCCTCGTTGACGAAAAGCATCGGACGCACAAAATCAATTGCGGCGATGTGCAACCAGCGGCGATTTGACGCCAAGAATATTTCTCCACCAATTAAATATCGAAAATGGCGCAACTTATAATATTGATTTTACGTAATTATTTGTTCGTAATTTACCAGATTTAAGTGGTGTATCAATAGTTCTTTGGGGGGTTATATGCTGGTTGGGCGGCGGCCATCCAATTGGCGCAGGGCGACGCCAAGGGCGCGGCGATTACCGAGAGCGTGGACGCAGCGCTACTGGCAAGCAGCAATGGATGCTTTGATGGAGCTGAAAAGTCCTGGTAAATAAGTGGCAAGCCGCCGTTTATTTTTATGCCACTTTAATATGTAAGCAATTGAAATAAAACGTGAAAACTGGTTTTTTTTAGCTGGAAAATTTTTGTTGCGCTTTATTGAATGACTTTATATCGTGGCAGGAAACCAATGCGAGATGGAGGCATGATGGAGCAGGAAAAATACAGACAGGCATCGCCTCGTGCGGTCTTTTGGGCGCGGGGCATA
>JAITSS010000038.1 GCA_031287565.1 Desulfobulbaceae bacterium | reverse complement strand
CAATTAAGGTTGATGGTTGTTGGTTGTTGGTTGTTGGTTGTTGGTTGTTGGTTGTTGGTTGTTGGTTGTTGGTTGTTGGTTGTTGGTTGTTGGTTGTTGGTTGTTGGTTGTTGGTTGTTTCATTTTATACATATCTCCTTTTTGTCAAGTATTCTACAGAATGTTTTATTGTTTTATTCTTTTGTCAATATCTTTTTACAATTTTGCTTAATTTTTTTCAAATTTTGGTTTATGGCATTGCGCATAACGTGGGAATTAAACGTTCGCGTCAGCGATCCGCTTAAATGAATTATTATAGTAAACGGCATAAATAATCGTGCTTGAAATATATTTGATGGTATTGCTCCACCAATTAAATCTCGAAAGTGGCACAATTCATAATGTCGTTTACTATAAGACTATCCTTGGTGTATGTGAAAATGCTCATGGATCTCGACAACCGCTGTTTCCTCTATAAGATCAAAGGCTACGTAGATTCTCCTCAAAAAACTGTAATATATTGAAATAATAAGGCAAAGTGAGTTCCCTCCTGAGGAAACTCTAGATACTTCTGGCCGCCAGGCAGGTGTAGCAGACAGATGCAACCTTTATTTGGCATACCAATCGTTGGTCAGCGGCCATGCTCGTCCGGTTCCCCTTCCAGGCTCCGCTTTAATTCCCTGACTATTTGATTCGCCAGAATCCGCTGCATCGGTTCCGGGCAGCGGCGTAGCATTTCAATCGAGATGCTGAGTGTTTTGTCCACGTCGTACCAGCGCGACATCCGTTCTTCCCGCATCCCAGCGTCGGTGGAAGAAATAGAAACGTCTTCCATATTGTGTTCGTTGATGATCTTGATCAAATGCAGCGCCAGCATAATCTGTTCTTCGTCGCCCGCCTGTTCGAGCGTGCACATGGCCATTGATAAAACCGGGTCTTGATCATACCATCGTCGCTGATTGTCCATGGTGTTTCATCCTTGCTTCTTGTTTCAACGGATCGCCAGAGCCTGTTTTGCGCCGGGCGTGGCCGGAACAACCGAGGAATGGCTTGGTAAATTTCACGGTCAGGGTAAGGCCGCGTAGCTCAGGGCCTCAAAGCGGCGTGTCGGCCCGGCGGGCGGTAATTCACGGACGATGAATTGATAGCTTGCGCCGATGTTCAGGGGCGTTCGCGCCGTTTTCTCCACGTCGGGATGGATGGACAGCGATATTTCGCGTCCCGCGCTGTCCACCACTTTGAGCGCCATTTCCCTGGCTGTGTTGGCGGCTAAGGGAATCACCCGCGCCGCGCCATCGCGTCCGATGAATGTTCCGCGCAGGCAGACGAGGCCCGCCGCCGTGGTCGCCTCATTGGTGGCTAGAGCGCCGTTTTTAGGATAGGAAACTGAAAAATCCCAGTCCTCAGCCACGTCGGCGATGAAGGCGGCGGCGTGAAACAGCATGGCCGTCTGCTCGGCCCGACAATTTCCCTGACAGGTCAGAAGAGAAAATTCCTCAAAATTTTTCAGCCGCTCGCGGGCCATTGTCGCCTTGTCGCCCAGGGCGGCGACCAGGCCGGGGGCCAGAGCCATGCCGACCTGTTTTTCATGTGGCGCGACCAAGAGCACCGCGCCGTTGGCCGTTTCTTCGCTGCCGACCGCCAGTTGGCGCAACATGGTTTGGGCGTATTCGTCGGCGGTCATGCCGCGCAGGTCTTGGCTGATGATGGTGACGATTTCCACCTGATTCTTCGCGGTTACGTCAAACATCCGCCGTTCAAAACTGGCGCGCGCCGCCCGGTCAAGGACATCCAGTTCATCGACGACATAGTGGCCGAATTTTACTGGCGTCGCCTGCGGATCGGGAACGGGCAGCACATCGGCGGGGCCGCTGGCCACCGGCGACAGCACCGCCGGGGCGGTGGGCGCATCCGGCTTCTTCGCGGGCGTTTTTGTTTTTATCTCGCCCTGGTCAACTGAAGCGGGCGTCGGCAGCAGCACGGCGGCTTCGTCGCCACCACAGTGATCGGATTGCTGGCGACAGGCGAACATCCAGCCTTGGCGCACTGCCTGCAACCGATTCTCGCGGCTCGGCGCTTGGTCTTTTTTCAGAGCCAGGGTGTTGACGGCGCGGCCGGCTTCACCGAGTTTCGCCCCCAGTTTGTACAGGATGAAGCCGCTGAAGGCGTCCGCCGCCAGTTCATCGCCAGGCAGCCAGGCGTCGGCGACCAGCGGATGGCCTGCAACGTGGTGGCCGATTTCGTGGACGATGATGCTGAGCGGCGCCCAATTGCCTTCAGACATGGCCTGCCGCGCCGTTTGCATGAACTGTTGGTTGCAGATCAGGGCGCGTTTGCCTCGGCTCTCTTTATCGACCAGGATAACCGCCGCCGCATTGGCCACCTGTGGATGGGTGTAGAGGGTGAAATTGCGCGGCAATCCAGCGTGGCGCATGATCAGGCCGACGACTACTTCGCTTTCCAGACCGGCGTCGGCCTCTTGCGGCGCAGCGCCGTTCAGGTTGATTGCCTGGCCGTCGAAGGCCTGGCCGGTCAACGGCCTAAAGGTATCCGCAAAGGCGGCGGCGGCGAATGCCGTCGCGCATAGCCAGACAGAGACAAGGAGGAACAGGGGCGGTCGGAAAAAAATGCGCATAGGCTGTTCTCGCGTGAGAAAAAACAAAGAGCGGCTGGGAAACGACGCGGAAGAAGGCGGCATTTTAGCATAGACGCACGGACAGGACAGGGATTTTCGTCGTCGCCCACGCCGCCATCGCTGAATGGCCTTCTGGAAGTAGCGGAAAAATCAGAGAAAAATTTTTCGGTAAAGGCGCAGCAGGGCGTTTCCTCTACCATTTTGCGCCCGTCGAACCATGATCGAAGCGATGGCTTCCGCTTCAGCCCGCGTTAACTGGCGGATGAATTGGTCATCGGCGCGGGCGGCGTCGCGCTGGAATTTGCGCCGCATCCGTGGCCATGCCGAAAAAGCCTGCATGATTCCTTGTAGCCACGGGAAAAATTGTCGCTTTTTTACTGCGAACACCAACCAGGCGGCTTGAAAAATTAGCATCGCTGGCGCACAGCGTAGCAGGTTGGGCAGAGAATAATTTTTCGCCACGACAAAAAAACAGTTGCGGGTGGACAGGCGCACGGTCAGCGGATTGATTCTCGCGCCGCTGGTGGCACTACCGATGTGATACACCACCGCCTGGGCCAGATAGCGGCAGCGGCGACCGGCGCGACCGGCGCGGAAATTGAGATCGACATCTTCAAGATAGGCGAAGAAATCCTCGTCGAACAAACCGATTTGTTGGAACAGGGCGCGGCGATACAGGGCCGCGCCGGCGCAGGCCCCGAAAACCGGGCGATCTTGATCATACTGGCCACGGTCCTGTTCCATCGTGCCCAGACGATAGCCGACGCCAGCGCGGAAGGCGGCGTCACCGGCGCCGTCGAGGACGGAGCGGGCATGAAAATTCACCATCTTGAGGGCGAAAAAGTCGGCGTCCGGATAGCTATGGGTGGCGGCGATCAGGCGTTCAAGACAATGCTCTTCGACTTCGACATCGTTATTCAAAAGAAACAGCCAGGGGCTGGCGCAGGCCTTGATCCCGGCGTTGACCGCAGCGCTGAAACCACGGTTTTCTGGCAGGCAAAGCAGGCGCGTCCAGGGAAAATGCGCACGGACGAAGGCCGCCGAGTCATCGGTTGAGCCATTATCGACCACCAGCACCGCGAAATCTCGCGCGCTTTGCCGGGCCAGCGATGTGAGACAACAGGGCAGAAGGGCGCGGCCGTTCCAGTTGGGGATGATGACGGTGATTGGCTGTTCAGCCGTCATTTCGCCCGTTGTCGCTGCGCGAAACGCCCAGTGTTTTGCGGATGTAGTAGACCGGTTTGTTCTGCGATTCGTGGTAGGTGCGGGCCTGCATTTCGGCGAGCAACCCCATGGAAATGAACTGGACGCCGATGAAAATCAGCACGATTGCCAGGAGCAACAGTGGCCGGTCGCCCATGGGAATATGGAAAAACTGCCGCTGGATGGTCATGATCAAGGCGATGAGGAAGCCAGCGCCGCTTGAGAGCAGGCCCAAAAGCCCGAAGACATGAATAGGACGTGTTGAAAAGCTGAGGAGAAACTTGACGGTCAGAAGATCGAGTATCACCCGGATGGTGCGGGAAATGCCGTATTTGGTGTGACCAAAACGCCTGGGCCGGTGATTGACGACAATTTCCGTATATTCGATGCCCATGCCGCTGGCAATCGCCGGGATGAAACGGTGCATCTCGCCGTACAGCCTGACGTTTTTTACAACTTCTTTGCGAAAGGCTTTCAGGGTGCAACCGTAATCGTGCAATTTGACGCCGGTGGTGAAAGAAATCAAGCGGTTGGCGATGATTGACGGCAGGCGACGGTTAAGGAAGGCGTCCTTGCGGTCAAAGCGCCAGCCAGTCACCACATCATAGCCTTCGCGGATTTTGGCCAGTAATTTCGGAATATCCGCCGGATCGTTTTGCAGGTCGGCGTCCATGGTGACAATGACATCGCCGGTGGCGTAATCAAAGCCTGCGGCCATGGCCGCCGTCTGGCCGAAGTTGCGGCGAAAACTCACCACGACCATCCGAGCGTCCCGTTGCTGGAGTTCCTCCAGCCGCGCCAGACTGCCGTCTTTTGAGCCGTCGTCAATGAACACAAATTCGAATTCATCATCCAAACCATCGACGGCCTGGCGCAACTCATCGTACAGAAGCGGAATATTCTGTTCCTCATTCAAGAGGGGAATGACCACCGAAACTTTCAAAGAACCACCCGAAATATATAAAAAATATGAAAGAAGCCGCCATGGCGGCGATAGCAGGAATTATTGTCAGGAAATGGGGCGCTCCGAGAAGGCGGCCAGCCGCGCCCCCAAACCCAAGGCGCAATCAGCGGGTCAGCACCAGCGAATCGTATTTGGTGTAACCATAGCAGGAAATTTCGACGTAATCGTAGATGGCGATGCGATTGGCGGTGGCCGGGCCGAAATGCGATGACCATTCCTCGCCAGTGGTTTGATCCCAGATGTCAAAATCACAGTTTGAATCGATATTACCAATAAAGGTCTTGCCGTATTTTTTGTTGGAAGAGGTGGTGATCTGGATGCTACTGCCGTCCTGGGCGACGGTGGCGGTGACGGCGACACCGTCATCGCCCTGCAAATCGAGGGTGCCCGACCATTTTCCCGACAAATCGGCGCAGACCGGCGTGGCGCTGGGATTGTTGGTCACCGGTGAGCGCGGATTGGTATTGACTGGAGTATCTTCTTGGCAGGTTTTATCGTCGCCGGAGTTGCCGTTTCCCGCAGAGTTGCCGTTTCCCGTATTGGAGCCAGAATTATCCGTCCCCGCGCCGGAATTGTCGCCGCCGGTTCCAGGCGTGGTTGATGATGTGTCGCCGCTACTGCTACTACTTCCACCGCCGCCGCCCGCCGCCACAGCGACAATCGCCACCGCCGCCGCCACACCTAATCCACCGTAAATCCAGGCTTTTTTTGAGGATGAGCTTTGCGTTTGCGTTGGGAGCGGTTCGTTTTGTTCGCCGGTCGCGGCGGGTTTCGTCGCCGCTGCTGATTTTTGCTCAACCGGCTGGATTTCCGCCGGTGACGGCTTCGACTTGCCAGTTTTTTCAATCAGCGGCGTATCGACGGCGGCCAATAGCGCCGCCTCGTCATTGGCGGGCGGATTCGCCGCGAGCGCGCAATTGGCCACTGCGAGCGAAGCCGCTACCTGCAAAACGACGAGGCGACGCAAGGTCCGATGTCCTTTGGCAAATCTTGGCATTTCCCTTTCTCCTTGCAAACAAAATGGTCAACATCGAGCGAAGCGGCGTTTGGAAATCAGGCGCGGGGGCTGGATCGCGGGGGCTGGATGGTCAAAGGCCCGCGAATCACCGCCGAAAAACGCGGACGGCATTATGGATGATTGGCAAAATCCGGTCAATACAATTATTCGCCTTCCCGCTTCGCCACAGCACGGCGGATGCGGATACGACGGAATTTGGACTTTTAGCGTGTCAGGACAAGTTCATCGAGTCTGCTGTAGCCGTAACAAGAAATATCAACATAATCGTAGAGCGCGATGCGACCGGGGCTGGCGGGTCCGCGATGGGTAGACCAGTCTTCGCCGGTGGTCTGATCGTATATGAGCATATGGCATCCGGAATCGATGCTGCCGATAAACGTTTTGCCATAGGCCATGGACGATGATGTGGATATTTGAATTCTGCCGCCATCCTGGGAGATGGTGGCGGAGACGGAAGCGCTGCCTGCTTTCGCGCCGACCAGTTTGATGGTGCCCGACCACTGGCCAGATAAATCGGCGCAAACGGGTGTGACGCCGGGATTGTTGGCCACCGGCGAGCGTGGGTTGTGGTTGACCGGAATCGATTCGTGACACACTCTCGAACCGCCGCTGGATGAGCTGTTGCCGGAACCACCGCTGGATGAGCCGTTGCCGGAACCGCCGCTACTGGATGAGCCGGAACCGCCGCTCGTGTCTATACCAGCGCTATTGTCAGGAGTAGCGCTGGTGGCTGGGGTATCGCTGCCGCCGCCGCCACCTGCTGCGGCCGCGACAATCGCCACCGCCGCCGCCGCGCCGAGGCCGCCGTAAATCCAAGCTTTTTTGTCGGATGAATTCTGCGCCTGTGTGGGCGCCGATTCGTCCTTGGCGGCGTTTGCGGCGGACGGCGTCGCGGGTTCCTCCGTCCGCGTTTTCTCCGCCGTTGTCTCGCTTTCCGGCGGATTGACTTGCGGCTTGTCACTTTGTTCGACCAGAGGCTTGTCCATGGCCGACATTCTGGCGATATCTTCTTCCTGAAGTCCACCCAAAGTCGTCGAGGCGGCTGCCCCGTTGCCTGTCGCCAACAAAACCGCGACCTGGAAAACAACAGTAGGCGCCAATGCCTGACGAAATTTTTTATTTAATGTTCGCATTGTCAATCTCCACTCTGTTTGTTTTGTGTCGGGGGTAGGATGTATTTAGATTCTCCTCAAAAAGCTGTAATATATTGGAATAATAAGGTAAAGTGAGTTTTTTGTGGCTATGTTTCTGCCAATAAAAAGCAGCGAAATACTTGGGAATGATGTGGGGGAAA
>JAITSS010000033.1 GCA_031287565.1 Desulfobulbaceae bacterium | reverse complement strand
CACTTCATCCCGCAACGGGCCATCGGCTACCAATCCCCCATCGATGCACTCAAATCATGGTACGCGCAACAGCCTGATCTGTTTGTTAAACAGGTCTATAAACAGGCGGAACTTGACATGGCTTTCTGTGTCAACTCATTACGTAGCCTCACATCAAATTTCGCGCCATAAATACTCCTCTCGCGATTCAGGCGTGGGATATAGAATTCGCGTTGTTCTTTCTTGGCTTTCTCGGCGACAAAGGCCGGGGACGTGAAGATGAAGCGCAGCTCATCTATGCCGTTAAGCTGCTTCTTTAATGCTTTATAAGCGTACATTGAGAAACGCGCAGCGGCGATAGATAAGCGGCTGCCTTTATCAATAGTCGATTTCAGGTCGTCTTTGACGATTTGATTTATATTATCCAATACTTGCATTGCGCTCTCCGTGAAGATACGGATACTTGGGCATGGTCTTAACACCACTGGATGGTGTCTTTTCAGGGGTGGAGACGTTTTCCATTCCGGGAAAACAGAAAAATACGGTATACTACGCTCTTTCTTTTTTTCCAGCCGCGCCATGCGCCCGCCACGGGCGTTCATAGCCTAACAATAGGCAAACCATGCAGAAAAAACAGATTCCTTTTGATACCGCCGCCTACCGGCAACAAATGGAACCGATTCTGGCCGGTCACGCCAAAACGGAAATCTTCTGGGACGCGCTGGAATTCGCCGAAAGGGCGCACCACGACCAGTGGCGCAAGGCCGGCGACGCCTATATCCTGCATCCGTGCTCGGTGGCCCGGATTCTCGCAGAAGAGATGGGGATTGTCAACCCAGAGATCATGGCGGCGGCTCTTCTCCACGACACCATTGAAGATGTGCCGGAAGTGACTTCTGAGGTGATAGCCAGGCGTTTCGGCGGTTATGTGCAGGCGATTGTTGAAGGTTGCACGAAAATCACGCACGAATCGGCGGACCGGCATCAACGCGCCCACCTGACGCATCGGAAGCTCTTTTCCGGCGCGGCCCTGCGCCCGGAGGTTATGTTGGTTAAATTGGCCGACCGCCTGCACAACCTGCGCACCCTTTACGCCCTGCCGAAAAGAAAGCGGCAACGGGTCGCCGACGAAACCTTAAACATCTATGCGCCGCTCTCGGCCTTGTTCGGTTTTTTCGTCATCAAGCGCGAAATGTATAATCTGGCGCTTGGTTTTCGTTATGATCGGCGCGGCGACCGCATCAATAATCATATCAAGGAATTACGCGAAGACCAGGCCACTTTGGATTTGGCGCAAACCCTGCGGGTCAGGATGCGCGAAGTCGAAATTCCCTGCGACGCCCATATCCGCGTTAAGGAATTGTGGGCGTATTACGACGCCCGCAACCATATTCTGCTCGACCGTATCGAATTTCCCACCGAAATTCATCTGATCACGAACACCGCCGATAACTGCTATCGCGCCTTGGGCGTTCTGCACGCCGTTTGTCAGCCGTTGCCGCGCACCATCCGCGATTTCATCGCCAATCCGAAAAAACTGACTGGTTATCGCAGCCTGCACAGCCGCGCCGTGGTTGGCGGCGGCAAATTTCTCTTCAAAATCCGCACGCCGGAGATGATCCGTTTCGCTCAATGCGGAAACTGGCAGAATTGGTTATCAAACGACGGCTCGCTGAATCTGGAATTCATGCGGGAAATTCAGGAATTCTTCAATGTGTTAAGCGCCGACGACGCGCCGTCATACCAGAACGTCATTGCCGATAATGAATCGAAGGAGATTTACACATATACGCCGCGCGGCGAAGTCATCTGCCTTCCTTACAAATCAACGGTGTTGGATTTCGCCTTTCAGGTGCATTCGGCGATTGGCCGAACCTGCCAGGGCGGGCTTATCCGCAACCAGATTTATCCCATCGACCACGAGTTGCGCGATGGCGACATTGTCAAAATTGTCCGCGCCGACCAGCCGATTCAGTTCCCGCAGGAAGTTTTAGGCTGGCTGCGCACGCCGCGGGCGCGGGCCAAACTGGCCGAGGATTTTCGTATCCGCCGCCGCGATATGACGAAAGAAATCGGCTACACCATGTTGCGGCAGGAATTGCGCCGCTTTGGCTTTTCGCCTGACGTGCTTGAGGGCGAAAATCGCGAGGTCTTGTTGCGGGCGCTTGAAATCCCCGATTTTGATGAGATGTGCGGCCGCGTTGGCGAAGGGAAAATGCGTCTTTACACCATCATGGAGCGGATTAAAAATGACTTTTACAGTGGCGTGTCGCCCCTGGTCACGCCGACCGGCGGTTTTAATTCGGTCAAACTTTCCACCCTTGACCCGGTGTGCGTCAAGTTGTCGTCCTGTTGCCGACCTGACCCAACCGGCCACGACAATTTCGCTCTCCTGACCGAACGCGGCGTTTCGGTGCATCAGAAAAAATGCCAACGCCTCCAGACCATTTCGTTTCAACGCGACGACGCAGTGGATATTTCCTGGAAACTCAAGGAAACCCCGGTCGGAAAGGTGCAGGAATTGCGCTTTCACGGGCTGAATCGCCTGGAAATTCTCGGCCTCATCGCCCATGCGCCGGAGGATTTGCGGCTGCATTCGCTTGAAGCCGACCCGGCCAATCCCAACGAATGGCGGCTGTTTTTCAAGGCCACCGACTTGCTGGCGCTGCAACGAGTGCTGCGCCATTTCCGTAAATCATGGCAGGCTTTCGATTTTTTCCTGCAATGCTGAAAACGGACTCATTGATGTCGCCGGATCAATCCTATCCTTCTCCGTCTGTTTCCCGTTGCAGCAGTTTTTGATAATTTTCATGGTAATTGCCGAGGATACCGGCAAGAAGCATCGGTAAATCATCGGGTTGCCTCGAACTTCTGAGCAGTTGCGTGAGGATTTTCTCAAGGCTCAGATTTTCGCCCATGAAGACGTTGCGCAAAATCAATGAGACGAGGCGGGTGATTGTCGTCAGGTTTGAGATGCGCGATTGCAGGTGATGGTCGCGGTCGAAGGCGGTGGAGGCGAAAATTTCCACTGGATGTCCATCCATTTCGCTGACCGACACATACCAAGCGTTGTTGTCGCGGTCGCGGGCGCGATAGCGGACGGCATCCAGCACGTCGGGCAGGTCGCGGGATTCCCCGGCGGCTTCGCCCACCGGCTCGTGGGCGCGCAAAAGCTCCAGCGCCTGAGCGCGATGTTCACGCAAAAACGTGACTATTTCCTGACATTTACGGCACACAGCGCCTTCAGCGCGCGCCTGGCCGCAGATGGCGCAGCCGGAATCAGCTTGGCTCTTTGTCTCCATCATTCCATGCTCCATCGGGGTTGGTATGCGCCACCCACTCGCGCAGATGCGCGGCGAACAGCGCTCCGTCGATCTCCCGCGCCCCGAAACGCAGGAGATGGGCGGTGGTGGTTTGGCAATCAATCAGGCGAATGCCCAAAGCCTTCGCCCGCGCCACCAAAGCCGCGAAGGCGATTTTCGAGGCGTCGTCCACCAGGCTGAACATTGATTCGCCAAAAAACACCCGGTCGAGCCGCAGGCCGTACAGGCCGCCAACCAAATGATCGCCCTGCCAACATTCAACACTGTGGGCGTAGCCGAGACGGCGCATTTCTCCATAGGCGAGTCGCATCGCGGCGGTGATCCAGGTTCCCTGGCCGCTTGCCCGGCGAGTCGTCGCGCACTGACCGATGACTTCAGCAAAGGCGGTGTCGAAGCGCACCTGAAAGGGTGTGTGGCGCAGGACGCGGCCAAGGCGGCGTGAAATATGCAACTCTTCCGGATATAAGACCAGACGTGGCGAAATGAACCACCAGAGAATTGGCCCGCCTTGGCTGTACCACGGAAAAATTCCCTGGCGATAGGCGGCGACCAGACGCTCCGGGCGCAAATCGCCGCCGATTGCCAAAAGGCCGTCCGCTTCGGCCAATTCCGGCGGCGGAAAGGAAATCGTTCGGGAAAGACGATAAATCGGCATGGCGTTCCGGAAAAGCGGATGTTGGTCAAGAATCAGTAAGGAATTATCGCCGCGCTTGCTGTTTCTTGAATGCCTGTGTATAAACGGCATTCACCTCCTGACGCGCCGACGATGCGCATTTTGTAGTACTTTCACGGCGATAAGCGTGAAACGGTTGTACGGGAAACCGGAAAAATCCGTGGCAATAATTCCGTATGTTTGTTTTCAATGTTTCGCAAGCGAGGAGGGCCGACATGAACAAGAGCATCCCCCCCGCAAACGCCGAAGCGTTTATAAAATATCGGCGTCGCCCGCGCATTTTGGCACCGTGCTTGCATCAGTATTCTATCCATTATACCCGCAATGAATTGACAGCGCGGCGGTTTTCTGTGCATAATCGCCATTTGTCGTACTGGCGGGCCGCCTCACTGTTTCTATCACCATAATTTATGGTCATGCCAAACATATTGATTTACCAATTCAATCCTGAAACCGGATATCCGACGACCAAAGATGGATTATTTCGCCTGCCTAGCGCAGGTAGGCGGCGGACAGGTCGTTTTGTTCCTTGCAATGATAATTTTTTCAATTATTTCACGTCGTTGCGAGCGAAGAGACGCAATCCATGTCAGGACAATTTATTGACAAGTAGCTTCAATATTTACTTGGTGCATCAATAATGAAATATTCCACGCCGTTCCGACCATTATCGCCTGGAGCCATGCGCCTGGTTTTCTATGTGGCCGCTTTGATGGTGTTGTCGGCCTGTTCACCGGAAAAAAGCGAGACGCCCGCCACGGCCAGTGTTGGCAATTTCCGGCTCAGCGCCGAAGAGTTCGCGCATTTGCTCAATTTTGAAGCCAAGGTCAACCCAGCTTTTCAGCTCACCAGCCAGGGACGCGGCGATTTTTTGCGGCAACTGATTGAGAAACAAGTACTGATTCAGGAGGCCCGCGCCCGCCATTTGGACGAAAAGGAACTCTTTCGCCAAACCATCCAGCGCTATTGGGAAAGCACGCTGATTCGCGATCTTCTGAACGCGCAGGGTGAAGAAATCCGCAAGGCGACGGTGGTGACGGAAGAGGAAATCGCCGCCTGGTATCAGGCGCGTAAAGAACATTTTTCCGACCAACCCTTAGCCGCTCGCCATGACGACATCCGCCGGATCGTCGAGGACGAAAAAGTCGCCGCCGCGATAC
The DNA here is from genome assembly GCA_031287565.1 of Desulfobulbaceae bacterium. Lineage (GTDB taxonomy): Bacteria > Desulfobacterota > Desulfobulbia > Desulfobulbales > Desulfocapsaceae > UBA8130. The sequence goes on along the minus strand of JAITSS010000033.1, from coordinate 2,266 downwards.
GCCTTTGGCTTGATGACCTGCGCGGCAAAACCGGCATTATCATCAACGACCCGGAACTGCGGCGGCAGGTTCTGGATGCGGATGCGTCACTGAAGAACGCGACCGATATTCCAGCAGAGGTGCAGTGATGTCAGTCAAGCCTTCTTTGCAGCGCCGCAGATATTTTATCGACAAGACCTTTCAAACTCGCTTCATCGTCACCTTCTTGTTGGTGTTGGTCTTCGGCGGCTGTCTGTCGGTGGCCATGACCTGGTTGGGCTGGTTCGGCGGCGCTGACACCTTAACTTCGATGTATGACAACGGCGGGCTGGTGATCCGCAAGACTTCGCTGGCGATCCTGCCGTCGGTGATCCTGACCACTTTGGTTACGACCTGCGTGCTCGGTTTGGTGGTCTGGGTGGTTACGCTGCTCGTTTCGCATAAAATCGCCGGGCCGATGTATCGCTTTGAACACGATTTGCGAGCCATTGCCGAAGGTGATTTGCAAAAGAGCATCCGCATCCGCGACGGTGACCAATTCGCGGCCATGGCGGGCAGCTTAAATGTCATGGTCGGCAGCTTCAAAGAGAAATTGGCCAAACTGGACAGTGAGTTGGAACGGCTTGCAGGTCAGGCGAAGGATATGAACAGTTCGCCAACCCTTATCGACGGAATCGAGGAATGTCGGCGAACCCTGCGCGACGAATTCCGTCTGTAAAAAGGCAAGGGGAGAAGGAAAATTCTCCCGGCGGCCCGCCTATTGGCAGGCGGCGTTGGTTGGGTTTGCCAAGCGCGATTCTGATTCTGACGCTGGCGTTTGCCGCCGACGCTATCGCGCAGCCGCAACTGGAAAGCGCCTATGCGCGGCTGATGTTCAGCAATCCGGAAGACATCGCCACATTGAATAAGTCGATTGATTTCGGCGAGTCCGGCGGCTGGTTCGCTTCATCCGACCCGGCGGCGGTTGAAAAACGCCTGCGTGGCAAAATCGACGCGCTGTACGACAAGGCGCAGCGCATTCTGGATATGCGCAAACCGATGCGACCAAAGGTGCTGTTGCGGGTGCTCCACGACGAAAACGAACGGGCGACGACGTTTTTCAAGATATTCAAACGAAACGGGCAGGCGCGGGCCTGGTATGTTTACGAATTTAATACCGTGTATATCAACGCTCAGGATGTGAACGAGGGTATAATCGCCCATGAATTCGCCCATGCGATCATTGATCATTATTTAAGCGTGCGCCCGCCCCGCGCCAGCGCCGAGATTTTGGCCACCTATGTGGATAAATATTTATTTGATGATGTGCGAACCAGAAATGATTTTCAGTGAGGCGGCGCGACATGATTGATCCGCATTGTCATATTCTGCCCGGATTGGACGACGGCGCGGCTGATGACGCCGAAACCCTGAGAATGGCTGCGGACTTACTGGCCGAAGGCGTCGATACAGTCATCGCGACGCCACATGTCAACGGCGTGTATCGCCCCGACGCGGCGACCATTTTCAGGAAAGTCGCGCATTGCGCCGAACTGTTCGAGAAGGCGCGTCTGCCTTTGCGCATTGTGCCCGGCTGCGAGGTGGCTTTGGCCGACGACACGCTGTCGCTCTGGCGGCGGGGACTTTTGCCGGGTTTGGGCGGCGGCGATTCCTTGCTTCTCGAATTGCCGCCGGTTTTCCTCGTCGAAGGAGCGCGGCGGTTGATTGAACAATGCGTCGATATGGGTGGCCAGATCGTCATCGCCCACCCGGAACGCAACCCGGCGCTTTTACGCAATTCCAAGCTGGTGGAAACGCTGCGCTACGCCGGAGCGCGGTTTCAGATCACTGCGTCGAGTCTTGACGGATTCTTTGGCCATGCGGCGCGGGATTTCGCCGAGTCGCTGTTGCGGCGACGGTTGGTGGAGTATGTCGCGAGCGACCTGCATCCACGGCGAGGAGTCGGTCTGAAAAAAGCGGCCAAACGGATCAAAAAACTCTGCGGCGAAGAGATGACCCATATCCTGTTGTGGGAAAATCCCCGCGCCCTGCTACAACGCCAAATGTCCTCCGCGTTGAGGGAGGCGATATGAATACCGCGTATGAAACCGATGTCGTCGCCTGGGCCGGTGAGCAGGCGCGGCTTTTGCGGGCCGGGCGTTTTGATTTGCTGGATATTGAGAACATCGCCGAGGAGATTGAAGACGTGGGCAAGGCCGAACAGCGTGAATTGATGAGCCGCATGGCCGTGCTCTTGGCCCATCTGCTCAAGTGGCAATATCAGCCGGAGCGGCGCGGCAAAAGCTGG
>JAITSS010000011.1 GCA_031287565.1 Desulfobulbaceae bacterium | reverse complement strand
CCCCCACATCATTCCCAAGTATTTCGCTGCTTTTTATTGGCAGAAACATAGCCACAAAAAACTCACTTTACCTTATTATTCCAATATATTACAGCTTTTTGAGGAGAATCTAATTACTGATTCAATCAGCGTTTCCCCTAGGCAACCGCTGGCCTCACTTCCCAGGCGCGGTGAACTTTCGGGTTGCGGGCGAAATCGAAGGGAATGGTCTGCCGCGTGATTTCGCGCATGGCAAAGCGTTGAGGCAGGTCGGCATCCAGGACAAATTCCCGGAAATTCACCGAAAAAAGCAGCAAACCACCGGGGGCCAGGCGGCGCATGGCCAGCTCCAGTAACTCGGCGTGGTGGCGCTGTACCTCGAAGAGCAATCCCTTCTTCTTGCTGTTGGCAAAGGTCGGCGGGTCGAGAAAAATCAGGTCGTAGAGGCCGTCATCGTCCCGCAGCCAGGCGCGACAATCAGCGACGATGAAACGATGCCGCGTAGGCGCGAGGCCGTTTATCGCCAGATTCATCCGCGCCCAGGCCAGATACTGCGCCGATAAATCAACGCTGGTGGTTGCGGCCGCGCCGCCGAAAGCCGCGTGGACGGTGGCCGCGCCGCTGTAGGCGAACAGGTTGAGAAAGCGCTTGCCTTTGGCTTCGCGGGCGATGCGCAGGCGTAATGGCCGATGGTCGAGGAACAGGCCGGTATCGAGATAATTGCTGAGATTGATCAGAAAGCGGCAGTCGCCTTCCCGGACTTCGTGGAGCCGCGGGCGCTCATCCGTTCGTTGGCGCTGGTATTGTTCTTTGCCCTTCTGCCTTTGCCGACGGCGGATAAAGAGCCGGTCCGAGCGCAGGCCCAGCGTCTGGCGGATGATTTTTCTCGCCAGCGCCAATCGGTCTTCGGCCTCGCCGGCGTCGATGTGGGCGGGTGGCGCGTATTCGTTTAAGAGCGCCCATTTTTCATAGAGGTCGAGGCTGAAATTGTAATTCGGCAGGTCGCGGTCATAGACGCGGAAGCAGTACACGCCCTGTTGCTCGGCCCAGGTCATCATTTTCGTCAGGTTTTTGCGCAGACGCCCGGCGAAATCATTGTCGTCGTCCGCTGTGGCGACCGGCCAGCGGAAGGGCGCGGGCGCGGTTGCCACGCCGGTTAAGAGGCGACAGGGAAGCGCCCCGTTGCGGAGCGCGATTTTTTCCTGCCAGCTAAGGCCGAAGCTGTCGGTGAGTTCGGCCTTACCGATTAAAACCGCCAGCCGCCAGCCGCTGAAACGTTCTTGGGCGATGCGACCGAAGGCGCGGTAGAAGTGGCCGATGGCGGCCTCTTCGCCCAGGCGCTCGCCGTAGGGGAGATTGGCGATGATCAGGCCGCTCGCTCGTGGATTTGGATTGACGAGATGGGCGAGTTCGCGTTTCTCCACCACGATTCGCCCGGCGAAGCCCGCTTGCTCAATATTTTTGCGGGCGGCGGCCACCGCCTTGCCGTCGGCGTCGAAACCGAGAAACAGCGGCCAGGTTTTTTCTTCGCCCGCCGCCTCGCGCCGCATCGCCTCATCGACCAATTGATCCCACTGCGTCGGTTGGTGTTGTTTCCAGGCGGTGAAACCGTAGGACGACCGCGACAAACCCGGCGCGACATCACCGACGATCATCGCCGCTTCGATGAGTAAAGTCGCGCCGCCGCAGCAGGGATCGATCAGCGCTGGCGGGCTGTTCGCCGCGAAACCAGCCAGCATCAGGACGGCCGCCGCCAGATTTTCTTTCATCGGCGCTTCGCCCGCTTCCAGCCGCCAGCCGCGCCGATGCAGCGGGCCAGCCAAATCGAGGTTGAGGCCGAGGCGCGCGCCATCCCAATGCAGATGAAAGCGCAGCGCTGGGTGGAGGGTATCAACCGACGGACGGAGGCCGCATCGCTCGCGAAAGCGGTCGGCCAAGCCGTCTTTGGCCAGCCGCGCCAAGTATGGGCCGTTATGCCTGCTCGCCGCGCCGACCAGCGTCACCTCAAAGGCGAAGGTCTGATCGGCATCGAAATGTTGCTCAAACGGAAAGTCCAGCATCAGATCGTAGAGTGAGCGGACTTCAGTCATAGGCCAATCGGCCAGGTGGAGCAACAGGCGCGAGGCCAGCCGCGACCACAGACATAAGCGATAGGCTAGGCTTAGGTCGCCGCTGGCGCTGACCAGGGCCGGGGCGCTGTGGATATCGACGCCGCCCAGGTCGCGCATCTCCTGGGTCAGCGGTTCTTCAACGCCCAGCGGACAGGGCGCGTGGATACGAAATTCTCTATCCATGGCGGCAAGTGGGGATTGTTGAGTACAGTGAGCGCCTGAAAAAAAATTTTGGAGGCGTGATGAAACTTCTGGTGCTGCTTTTAGGCTTGTTGTTGGTGGTCGAGGGATTGCCCTATCTGACTTTTCCGGAGGCGATGAAAAAATGGCTGGCCGAGGTGGCAAAGCTCGACAGCGGCAAGCTGCGGGCGGTTGGTTTGGTCGCCATGGCCCTTGGTTTTCTCATTTTGTTCCTGGCGCGGGGCGGTCTGCCTGAATAGGAATAGTCGCGGGCGGTTCCGTCGCGTTCGTGTCCTGAAACGGCAGGGTCAGGATAAGGGCCGCGCCGCCCAACTCGCTTTGGCCGACGCGCAGGTTGCCGTGATGGGTTTCGACAATCTGCCGAACGATGGCCAAGCCCAAACCGGTGCCGTCGGCCCGCGTGGTATAAAACGGCTCGAAGATGCGTTCCCGTTCGCTCTCCGGGATGCCAGGGCCGTTGTCACCGACCTCGATGCGCAGCATGTCTTCCCGCCCATTCTGATGAATTTCCCTGGCGCTGACGCGGATGAATTCGGCGCCTTGCGGGCAGAAGGCCATGGCGTTGGTGATGAAATGTCCGAGCAGCGCGTGAATCTGATTGCGGTCGGCCCAGGCGTCGAGGCCGGGCGGCACATCAATTTCCAGCCGCGCCGTCTCCGGCCATTTCGGGTTGGCGCGGCAGACCTGTTCGACTTCAAGCACACAGCCGCGCAACGAAAACCAAGCGGCTTCCACCGTGTCTGGGCGGGAAAATTTCAGAAAATCGGCGATGGTGTCGATCATCCTGGTCGCCTCGCGGATGATGATCGAAGTCAGCTCGAAATTGAGCGAGTCGCGCCCGTCGCGTTTGGCCGTTTCGTCGGCCAGAATCTGCGCCGAACCGGAAATGGCGGCTAACGGGTTTCTGAAATCGTGGGCGATGCCGGCGCTCATCATGCCGATGGCCGCCAGTTTTTCATGCTGGCGCATCTGATTCTCCATCTTTTCAATGTCGCTGATGTCTTTCAGCGTGATGATGCTGCCGTCGCGGGCCGGGCCGTCGGGTCGTATATGGTGCGGAAACGAAATGACCGAGTAGCCGATGCGCAGACTGTCGCCGTCGGCCCTGGTAAAATTGGCGACCTGGCGGACGCCGCGCGCGCTCAGGTCGAGACCGGGAAAGCAGGCGGCCACGGCTTTGCCGACCATCGAGGCGGGAGTCGCGCCGCTGATCGCCGCCGCCGCGTTGTTGGCTGAAATGATGTGATGCTCGTCGTCGGTGGTGATGATGCCGGTCGAAATGGTGTCGAAAATCCGCTTATACAGAAAGGTCAGCCGGTCAAAACTAGTGAGGGAAACGGCAAGCGCGGTTTCGGTCTTGCTGATGCGGGCACCGAGCAGGGCCGCGAGAAAGGCGGCGAGGAAAAACGACAGGCCGGTCAGGGAAAAATGGTTGAACAAGACGTCGGCGTCAATGATTGGTTGCAGTCCGGCCTGGCGAGCCTGCGGCGAGATGTAGCCGAAATATTCCAGACCAAGAATGACGCCCAGCATCAGTGACGAGGCCGCCGCCGCCAGAAGTCCACCGTAGCGCGGCAAAATCAGGCCGCCCGCGATGATGGCGAAGAAGTAGGTGAAGGTGAACATCGACCGCGCCGAGCCGGTGGCGAAGATGATGATCGAGGCGAACAGCGTATCAATCAGACTCTGCAACAGACCAAAGCGCAGGAAATGGCCGCGCAGGGTGAGGAGCGCGAAGGCCGAGGCGATTGTCACCGTATAGACGCCGAGCAGGAGGAGCACCAGTTGGTTGTGCGGCATCCACACCGGGCGTTTGGCGTCCTGAAACAAGATGGAGAAGGCCAAAAGCGAAGTGTAGAGGAGCACGCGAAACAACAGCATCCAGTTGAGCTGGCTGCGCAGGATGGCGTCGAGGGTATTGCTTAAGGGCGTGGGTTTGAAAACTGGGCGTTCCATCATTCAATCCCGTATTTGCCCAGCTTGTAACGGAAGCTGCGAAAACTCATCTTCAACAGGTCGGCGGCCTGCATTTTGGCGCCGCCGGTTTTTTTCAGGGCGAAGCGGATCAGCTTTTTTTCCAAATCAATGATGCACTGTTCCAGCCCCAGGTCGAGCAGTTCGTCTTCGCTGAGCGTGGCCAGCGTGTCGCCGGTCGCTTCAGCTCCGGCCCGACCGCTGGCGCGATTTGAAAGCGTCAGGCTTTCCGGCAGGATGATTGCCGAATTCTCCAGCGCCACGCCGCGTTCGATGATGTTTTCCAGCTCGCGCACGTTGCCGGGAAAATGATAATCCATCAGCACCTGCATGGCGTAGGATGAAATTTCGTGAATATCCTTGCCCATCAGGTTCGAGTATTTTTTTAAGAAATGCTTGACGAGAATCGGGATGTCGCCTTTGCGTTCGCGCAGGGGCGGCATCCTGAGCGGCACCACGGCCAGCCGGTAAAACAGGTCTTCGCGGAAGCGACCGGCGCTGATTTCATCCTCAAGATTTTTGTTGGTGGCCGCGACGATGCGGACGTTGATGCGCTTGATTTTGGTGCCGCCGACCGGTTTGATCTCGCGCTCCTGCAAAACGCGCAGCAACTTGGTCTGGATTAAGGGCGTCAGCTCGCCGATTTCATCAAGAAAGGCGGTGCCGCCGTCGGCTTCCTGAAACAGACCGGCCTTGTCGGCGACCGCGCCGGTGAATGCGCCTTTGACGTGGCCAAAGAGTTCGCTTTCCATCAGCTCATCCGGGATGGCGCTACAGGTAATCGGCACAAAGGGTTTGTCGGCGACCTGGCTGTTTTTGTGGATGGCCCCAGCGATAAGCTCTTTGCCGGTGCCAGATTCGCCGTAAATCAGGACGTTCGCGGGCGTCGGCGCGACGCGGCGGATCATGTCGAAAATCTTTTGCATCTCGCGGCTTTGGCCGATGATGCCGCAGAATGAATCCTCGGTTGGTTGCGCCGCCGTCTGGTTTTTCTGGCTGGCGGCGGCGGCCAGAACCGACTTGATCTCATCGACATTGAAAGGCTTGCTGATGTAATCAAACGCGCCGCCGCGCATCGCCCGCACTGCGTCATCAGGCGAGGCAAAGGCGGTGATCAGCACGACCGGGATGCTTGGATGTCTGGCCTTGATTTGTTCCAGAAGCTCCAGCCCACTCATGTTCGGCATCCGGATGTCGCTGAGAACCAGGTCGCAAACGTGATCGGCCAGATAATCAAGGGCATCCTGGCCGCTGGCGAAGGCCGCCACCTGGTGGCCTTCCTTTTTCAAGAGGATGCTTAAAAAATCGCGCATCCCGCGCTCGTCATCAACCACGACTATTGAATACATAACTTTTTGTATGTGCCGAATTGTAGGGCAAGCGCCCGATTCATCGCAAACGTCAAAGCTTTGAGGCGAAACATCGCGATTTATTTGAAACCGTGGATCATTGCGCCGCTCTGGCCGCCGCCGTGTCGATGCCCGGCGTAGGCCCCTTCCTCAGGGTTGAACGGCGCGGTGATGCGGCGCGTGGCGCAACCCAGCCCGGCCAGCATCGCTTCCAGAACATGGTCGAGCGGAAAACGCAGGAAAAAACCGGCGGCATCCTCGCCGATTTCTAAAGCGACATGGCGGTTGCCGAGGTGCCAGGCGGCGCGGGCCAACAGCATAGCCGCCGCCCGCGCTTCAATCAGGCTTTCCGACGCGGCCTCAATCTGAATGATTTTTATCTGGCCGCTTTCATTTTCGGCCAGGAGTTTAGCGCCGTCATGCGGCGTTACGCCCGGCGGCAGTTGGCAGAGGATGGATTCGTCGCCGGGGAGGGAAAAATTCTGGCGGCTTTTCGCCCGCCGGTCATGCGGCAGCGGCAGAATATCGGTGGCCCGGCGGTCAGGTGCGGCGAATTGGCGGACGACAAACATGCTCTTCATGGTGGCCGCTTACAGCTTCAGTCTTTTAAACATACATTCTGGGATGTGGCCGATGATCATCATGATGGAGCGCCAGAACCAGCGGCTGTAGACCACGTTCCGTTTCTTTTTTACCGCTTTGACGATGTCGGCGGCGACCTGTTGCGGCGTCGCTGTGAGCCGGGTCGGCAGATTCATCCCTGCGGTCATGGCGGTGGCGACGAAGCCTGGTTTGACGGTGATGACCGTCACGCCTTTTGTGGCCAGGCGATTGCGCAGGCCGGACAAGAACGCGGTCAGCCCGGCCTTGGCGCTGCCATATAAATAATTCGAGGCGCGGCCCCGATCGCCAGCCACCGAGGAAACGGCGATGATCAGACCACGGCCACGTCTTTCAAAGGTGTTGGCCGCCAGCGACAAAATAGGCGTCAAGCCGGTGAAATTTGTTCGCAGAATCGTCTCGGCGTGTCCGAAATCGTGTTGCGCCCGTTCCTGCTCGCCTAAAAAACCGATGGCGCAAAACAGGGCGCTGGTTTCCTCTTCGATGTCGCGCCAGAATACGGCGTGTTCTTCTGGCTTCAGGGCGTCGAAATGCGCCGTTTTCACGGTTCGTCCGCTACGCAGGCTGATGTCGGCGGCGATTTTTTGCAAAATTTCTTCCTTTCGTCCCGCGACAATCAAATCCCAACCTTCACAGGCGAAGGCTAAAGCGGTGGCGCGGGCGATGTCGGAGGCCGCGCCCAATATCAGCATGGTTGCCATACATTATTCCTTTAGGTGTGTTGCGAAATGATGCCGGTTTTGTTGTGTGCTTGCCGGATAAGTGAGGCGGCTCGGCCCGCAGATGGAAAGCTGGGGTCAGCCGGTTATCCTCAGCCGCCGCGATTGCAGCGAAACAAAGCGCTCTTCCGGGTCGAGGCGCTTTTTTAAGGCCAGGAAATCATCGAGCGCCGGGCTGTAGCCGCGTTTGAAGACCTCGCCCGACATGCGTGAATCTTTGGTCAGATAATGTCTGCCACCGCATTCGAGCACCATGCTGTCGAGCCGGTCGAGCAGCGGAAAGAGTTTCCTCGTGATCGGAAAATCCAAAGCCAGCGTGTAACCCCGCATCGGAAAGGAAATATTGCCGTCGAAGACCGGCTGCTCGCCGAACAGCTTCAGAACCGCCAGAAACGAACCCTGGCCGCTTTCAGCGATGGCTTTCAGAATTTTCGGCAGGCCGTCGGCGCTGGTTTCCTTCGGCAGGACGAACTGATATTGAGTGAAGCCGCGCCGCCCATAAATCCGGTTCCAATTGTGGATGGCGTCGAGTGGGTAGAAAAAGCTGTGGTAGCTGATGACGCTTTTGCTCAACCCTTTCGGCGCTCTGCCGTAATACAGCGCGTTAAAAGCCCGCACCGACCAGTTGTTTAAGACGAAAGACGGAAAATCGAAGGGCACGGCCAGCGCCCTGGGCGCGGGCGGTTGATGCGGGCGGGCGCGGTATCTGGCCGGCAGTTCATCTTTTTCGGCGAACGAGCCACCCATGAAGATCGAGCGACCCAGACCCTTGCCCGCTTGCAGGCAGTCAATCCAGGCCACAGTGAACGGTAGCGCGGCGTAGCGCTCGAAGCTGTCCATGATTGCTTCGAGATTGTCGGCCTTGACCATCTCCTGCCGGATGAAGCCGCTGGGGATTTTTTTCAGCTTGAGCGCCACCTTGAGAATAAATCCGGTCAGACCGTGGCCGCCGGCGGTGGCATGAAAAATATCGGCGTTCTCCGTGTCCGAGCAATGAATCGGGCCGGTCGCGGGTGTCCATAAATCAAGCCATGCGACGTGGCGGGAAAAGGTGGCGGCGACGTGGTGGTCTTTGCCATGCACATCGGAGGCTATCGCGCCGCCGAGGCTGACGAATTTGGTGCCCGGCGTCACCGGTAAAAACCAGCCCCTGGGCACGAAGGCGTCGAGGATTTCGGCCAGAGAGACCCCGGCCCCAGCGACCAGAACGCCGGTTTCCTCGTCAAAGGATTCCATAAAATCCAGGCGCAGACTGGAAAGCACCAGTTTGTTGTTCAAGGCGCTGTCGCCATACGAGCGCCCCAAGCCGCGACCAATCAGGGTTTCGGCCTTCTCCAGGCGGGCGACGGCGCGGGCCGTGTCGGCGGGGCTTTCAAGGGCGGTTTCAATGCGGGGATATTTGCCCCAACTTGTCAGTTTCATTGCGCTTCCTGTTTGAAGGTGAAAAATTTATGGCCGATAAAACTCGACACCGCCGTCGTGGTCACGCCGATAATATGGGCGATGTCTTTGGGATGAAAATCCATGCCCAGCCATGGGAAAAGGTAATCGGCCAGGCCGACGCTGATGACCAGCACTTGGAGTATCGCCAGCAGATTAACCAGGATAAACCACGCCCCTTCCCGCTGGGTTTGCCCGGTGTTCGCGGTTTTGAACACCATGAATTTGAACAGCAGGAAGGCTACCAGCATTCCGGCGAGCCTGCCGACAATAATCGCCGCTTTGTACGGCAGCCAGAAGTTAACGAGCCAGCGCCCGCCCAATTCAACCACGGCGGCGATACCGCCGCAAAACAGAAAAAACACGAAGGTCTTTCCTTCTTTCACGGCGTTCATAATGATGTCCGTATGATTTCCGCCAGTTCGCGGGCGATGCGCGCGCTTTCATTGATTGAGCGAACTTCCGGGTAGGAATGGCTGGTGTCGGCGGCGAAGATATTGCGCGCTCCGGTTTCGTAGGGCGGCAGCATCTGTCGGAAACCCGGCGGGCAGACCGGCTGGGCGAATTGATAGCGGAACAGGCGCGCCGCCTCTTCGCTGGCGGCGGCGTCCGGGTTGATCGCCATCATGTAACTTCTGGCTTTCGCCAGGATTTCGGCGTCGGGCAGTCGCCAGTTTTCGTGGTCTTGCGGCATGTAGAACGGGATGTAGACATAGGCTTTATCCATTGGCCGCAGATTGGAATATTCAATGATGCCGGGAATATCCCACTCCGGCATGTCGATATTCAGCCAGAAATTCTCGGTCAGCGGCCGCGCCAGGCGAAATAGGGCGCAGCGGCAACCGATATTTTTCATCGTCCTGACTTTTTTCAGGTATTCCGGCGGCAGACGCGGGATCATGTTAGGAACATATGGTAGCGGGATGGTGGAGACCACGGCGTCGAAATATTCAGGTGTGTCGCCGGTTAACACCAGGCCGCCGCCACGGTTGGCGTCGATTTCGACACGCTTGACCGGACAGGACAAATACAGCCTGCCGCCTTTGGCCGCCAGGTTTTCGCAGAGCAGGTCGATGAAGGCGTGACTGCCGCCTTCGAGATAGCCCAGCGATTCACGCATAATGCTTTCGCGCGATTTGGCCACGCGGCGAATGCGCGAGGCGATCCAGGCCGCCGACAGCGGCTCGGCCAAGTGGAAAAATTTTTTCTCGAACAGGAAACGCCACAGCGTGTCGTAGCTGGTCTTCCCTTGCCAGCGGCGAATCCAGTCGGCGGCGTCGCGGTCATCTAAGGGCGTTAAATCGTTAATGAATTGACAGGCGTAGGTGTGCAGGCCATAGCGCAGTCTCGTGATCAACGGAATATCGCGCAGTTGCAGCAGCGCCTTCGGATTGCCCCATGGACGCAGGACGGCCTGGCCGCTCTGGTCGCGGCGAAACAGGCCCATCTTGGTTTCCCGCCAGCGCAGTTCATGGTCAAGGCGCAGCTTTTTCAGTAAAGCGAAGAATTCCGTATCCGGGTGATTGATGAAATGATAATATTTTTCAATAGTTACGCCGTCGAAATCGAAGCTCGCGCTCATGCCGCCCGGCTGGGCCTCGGCCTCAAAAACCGTCACATCGGCGTCATCGCGCAAAAAATAGGCCAGCGCCAAGCCCATGGGGCCAGCGCCGATGATCGCCACACGCTTTTTCATGTCGTTCGCTCCAGAATGACCGCGCTGTACAGCGGGTGGGTAAAGGTTTCGTCAATGGCCGCCGCAAACGGCGTTGGCGTCAGGTCAAAATTTTCGCGCATCGAATCGCCGGTGAAATAATCACCGGCCATCAGGGCGTCGAGCTGATCGGCGACGAAGGGTGGATTCTTCACGAACAGGGCGTAGGTTTTCATCATCAGCTTAAAGAGTGGCGCGGGAATTGTGACGATCAGGGTCTTCAGCTTTTTCACCCTTTTTATGGCCCGAATCATGTCGATGTAGGTGATGTCTTCCTGGCCGACAATATCATATTCCGCGCCCCCTGGCCGGTTTTCGGCGCACCAGATCAAGACCCGGCAGAAATCCAGCGCGTAGAGCGGTTGGCGCACATAACGGCCATGACCGGGAATCGGATAGACCGGCGTTTTGGCCATGAAGCGCGACAGCCAGCCGAGATGTTTGGGATCGAACCAGCCGAACATCAGGGTCGGGCGGACGACACAATGGGCCAGTCCGGAAGCCTTCATCATCTCTTCCTGGGCGCGTTTCGAGCGGGTGTAGTTGCCGTCGGCCACCGAATGCAGCACCGAGGACGAGACGAAAACCGTGAAGGGAACCGCGTGTTTTTTCGTCGCTTCCAGCACGTTTTTCGTCGAATCGAGGGTGTTGCGCTGAAATGGGGCGAAGGTTGCGCCGGTGATTTGCGCCTGCAACAGAAACAGCCGCTCGACGCCCGCGAAATGCCGTTGCCAATCGCCGCCTTCGGCCAGATCGGCCCGCAGGCAGGTGACATTTGGATGCAGCCGTTGCAGTATGGCGAGATTTTTTTCGTGTTTATCAATAGCCGTGATGTTGCCGTATCCCTGTCTGACTAATTCCGCGATAAGATTCTGGCCGACCAGCCCGGCCGCGCCAGTGACCAGCAATTTGGCGTTTTTGTTTTCACCTAGTTGAGTCATGAAAGAACCTGTTTTGTTTTCATTGTTTGGTCCGCTTACATCGCCACCAGCATGATCAGCAAGACGGCCAGGAGACAGTAGCGGCTGGCCCGGTCGCGGATGGTGAAATAGACCGGATCGTCGCCCATTTCGCCGCGATTGGTAATGATCAGAAGGCGTCCATACCAGTAGAGCAGCAGGGGGCAGGTCAGCCACAGGGCCAACGGATGGCGGTACAGATTTTCCGCCTTGAGGCTGTCGATATACAGGGCGGCGATAACGATGGCGGAAAAACCGCTGCACACGGCCATCATCTCTAAAATGGTCTTGTCGGCAAACCGGTAGGCGCGTCCGGGCAGGAGGCCCACGGCTTCGTGCTGAATTAAATCGCCAGTGCGTTTTAAGAGCGCCAACCCGGTGAAGATGAAAATGCCGAAGGCCAAGAGCCAGTTGGAGGTGGCTCCGCCCAGCGCCGCCGCGCCGCCCAAAATGCGCAGGACATACAGGCTGGCCAAAACCACCACGTCAATGAACAGCATTTTTTTCAGGCGCGCCGTATAGCCGACGGTGAGCAGGAAATATCCGGCCAGAAGCAAAGCGTAGCGCCCCGGTAGAAAACAGCAGGTCAGAAGGGCCAGAGCGGCGCAGCCGGAGAACAGCGGCGCGGCGCGGCGCAGCGGCACGGCGCCGCAGGCGAACGGGCGTCGTTGTTTGCTGGGATGGCGGCGGTCGCTGGCCAAATCGCTCAAATCGTTGACGATGTAAATCGCCGAGGCGCAACAGCAAAAGCCGATAAAAGCGATCAGCGAGTAAAAAAAGGCCGCGAAGTTGAAGGCGTGCGCCAGAATCATCGGCGCGAAAACCAGCAAGTTCTTCACCCATTGCTGCATTCTGAGCGCTCGCCGATAGTCGGTGAAACTCGGCGCCGGGCGCCAGAGCATCTGGCAATCGGCATTGGCGGCCAGGGCGGCTTGCCGGGTTTGTTCATCGGCGGCGACGCAGAAGGCCCGCCGCGCCACCCGCCAGACCGGGACATCGGCCAGGCTGTCGCCGATGTAATCAAAACCTTTGTCGCCGAATTTGGCGACAAGCAGCTCGGCTTTGGCCTGGCCCTTCAGGTTCACCGCGCCCTCGGTGGCGAAGACTTCGGTGAATAGGCCAAAACGCGCCGCCGCCGCTTCCGCCACTTCGCGGCGACTGGCGGTGGCCAGATACAAGGGGCGGCCTTGGCGCGCGGCCTGTTCAAGTTGGGCCAGAACTACTTCATTTACAGGATATACAGCTAGGTTTTCGGCGGCGCTTTTCGCCAATCGCGCTTTGAAGGCGGGTTTGCCGAGGCGGAGCCAGCCGGGAAACCTGAAAATCGCCAGCGGCTGTTCGGCCAGATGGGCGACGACGCCCTCGCACAGGGTATCGGTTCGCAGAAGCGTGTCGTCGAGGTCGCTGACCAGGGGAATGGCGGCGTCGGCGGGGGTGTTGGTGTCGATCATGGCGAATCTGTGGAAAAAATGAGATTGTCGGCTGCTTCCGACAGCCGGATATGATACGGGAAAACGGCGATTAAAGGCATCATTATCCGGTAAAAAAAGCAGAAAATCCATGGAGAAAACGCGGTTTGCCGCCAGCGGCATTCAACATGGAACGAGCGCGTCAATGTCGCGTCCCTTGCGATTACTTGCCGAAAACCTGAATAATTCAGGATGCTCGGCGCGTCTTATAGTCGCTGGCCTTGTTCACGCGCCTGGCCATAATCCTGCCAAACTAATAGCGCCATTCGCTTGACTTCCATTTCAAGCGAATGGCGCGATACGAGCCGATTGTTTCCGGATGCGTGGGTTTTGCTGTGGCCGCGCGGCAATTGGTCAAGAGCGCCAGAAATTGTCGGCTACACGCGGTCAGGCCGCCGCCTGATTCGCCCGCGCTTTTCTTACGCCATTTCGTTGTGTTGCAGGTGTTCCAACGGGCAACCGGCGCAGAGGGGGCGCGTTTTTTTGCAGTGGCGTTTGCCGAGTTCGACAATCAGGGCGTGGTATTCGTTAAAGAGGGCGGCGTCGGTGGGCAGGGCGGCCATGAAGATGCTTTGAATTTCTTCATACTCACTTTCTTCTGGCACGAGAAAGTGGCGGCGGAAGACGCGGTGCGTGTAGGCATCGACGACGAAAACGGCATGGCCCGCCGCGTACAGCAGAATGGCGTCGGCGGTTTCCGGGCCGACGCCATTGACCGCGAGCAATTGCTCTCTGGCCGCCGTCGGTGTGTCGCGGGCGAGGGCGGCAATGTCGCCATCGTATGCGCGGCGTAACATGGCTAGCAGATTTTTCAACCGTCGCGCTTTGACGCCGTGGTAGCCGGCAGGCTTAATCAGCGCCGCTAATTCCTCAAGCGGCAGGCTTTCCAGCGCCGCGAAATCAAGGAGGCCATGTTGGCGGAGGTTATCAAGCGCTTGCCTGACATTTTTCCAGCTAGTATTCTGCGTCAGTATCGCGCCGACCAACACCTCAAATGGACTGTCCGCCGGCCACCAGTGTTGCGGGCCGAAGCGAGCGAGGAGTAGCTGGTATATGGCGCGAAAGGTCTCGCCTTTGGCCATAGTGTTCTTACTCCGGAAAATCCAGTTGATCCGGATCGACGCCCAGGCAGATACCGATATTCCTGGCGGTCAGGATTTTATCGCTGTCCAAAGGCACCTTCTTGCGGCCGCCCACCACTTGATCAAGCGGCACTGGCGCCATGCTGCCTTTGAGTAAGGCCACCATATGGCCGAATTTTTCTTCTTCGACCATGCGCACCGCCGCCGCGCCGAAACGCAGGCCGAGAAGCCGGTCGAAGGTGGTTGGGCTGCCGCCGCGCTGCAAATGCCCCAGCACCAGCGAGCGCGTATCTTTGTCGGTGCGTTTTCTGATTTCGTTGGCCACCCATTCGCCGACGCCGCCCAAAACCACGCCTTCGCGGCCCAATTCGCCCATGCCCTTGTTGAAAACATGGCCGTCTTTTGTCAGCGCCCCTTCGGCCACCACCACGATGGCGTAGTGTTTGTTGTACAGTTCGTTGTCGGAAATCTTTTCGCAGACCGCTTCCATATCAAAAGGAATTTCCGGAATCAGAATGGCGTCGGCGCCGCCGGAAATGCCGGAATACAGCGCGATCCAGCCGGAATCGCGGCCCATCACCTCGACCACCATGACGCGGTTGTGCGATTTGGCTGTCGAATGCAGCTTATCAAGCGCTTCGGTGGCCGTGGCGACGGCGGTGTCAAAACCAAAGGTGCGCTCGGTGGCCATCAGGTCGTTGTCGATGGTTTTCGGCACGCCGATCACCGGCATTCCTTTTTGCGAGAAACGGTGGGCGATATCGAGGCTGCCGTCGCCGCCGATGGCGATATGGCAGTTAAAACCCATCCTGTTGAAATTTCTGATAATTTTATCAGAAATATCCATCACATGCACTTCGCCCGCCTCGTTGACCACCGGTTTGGCGAATGGATTGCCCTTGTTGGTCGAGCCAAGAATCGTGCCGCCCTGCGAATAAATGCCCTCCACATCGCGGATGTTCAGTTGCACCATGTCGTTAATGTCCAAAAAACCGCCATAGCCGTTGCGGCTGCCATACACTTCCCAGCCGCGCCGGTAGCAGGAATGCACCACGGCGTAGATGACGGCGTTCAGGCCCGGCGCGTCGCCGCCGCCGGTGGAAATGACAAGTTTTTTCATAAGGGTTGCTCCCTGATTGGCCGACAATTGATTGCTTCCGGCGGACAAAGGCCGGAAGCGGCTCCGGATGGTTTCTTTTGACGAAAACCATGAAATTACAAGCGTCTGCCAGTCAAGAGTACCACCGCCGCTTTGGGCAAATCAACAGAAAAGCCGCCAGGGGCAAGGCGCTGTTTACGGCTGGATTGCCGTGGGCGGTAATTGACTTATACCAGCTGGCATCCTATCGTGTCGGCTTAAACGCCGCCCTGAATCGGGGCGGTTTTCGGCGCGTTCAATCATTTTTTTTACAGGAGGCAATATGGCGAACTTCACGGCCACCGACTTGGCGGTTGCCAAATTGAAGGAGTACATGACGCAGAACAGCATCCAGTCGGCGCTCAGGGTGGCGCTGATGCAGGGCGGCTGAGCTGGTCCCTCTTTGGGATTGGCTCTGGATGAGCCAAAAGCGAGCGATCAGGTGTTTGACAAAAATTCCCTGCAATTTCTTGTCGATACCGAGTTGTTAAGTACCTGTGGTTCGATCACCGTCGATTTTATCGACGCCGGAATGCGCTCCGGGTTTTCCGTGTCGTCGGCTAACCCGCTCGGCGGCGGCGGATGCAGCTCTGGTTCTTGCTCCAGCGGCGGTTGCGGCGGCGAATAACAGCGCCGGATTCTTATCTTTTTGTCTTTTGTTTTCAGATCGCGTTCCGGTTGTGCCGGAGCGCGATTTTTTTTGCCCGACGCCGATTTGTCAAAATTTTGACACGTCGTGTTGACAGGCCTTGCCGCCTTCCTTACCTTTTCCGGGCGTTCATTGGCTGTGATGTTAACCATCATGCGCCGCTACAGCCTAAACAATAGGACGGGCGGCAAACTCGTTTTCGGGAAGAGGGAGGAGAACGATGCAATTTGATAAATTGACCTTGAAATCGCAGGAGGCGGTCCAGGCGGCGCAGCAATTCGCCCAGAACAATTCGCAGCAGGAAATTCAGATCGCGCATCTGGTCAAGGCGCTGCTCGAACAGGCGGATGGCGTCATTGTTCCGGTCTTGAAAAAGATGGAGATCGAACCGGCCAGAGTTCTGGCCGACATCAATCAACTCATTGAAAATATTCCGAAAGTTTCCGGCGCTGGCGCGGGTCAGGTTTATGCCTCGGAAGGCTTCAGAAAGGCGCTTGATCAGGCTTTCGCAGTGGCCAAACAGATGCAGGATGATTATGTTAGCCAGGAACATCTCTTTCTGGCCGTGCTGCAAAACGGTAACGACGGCGCGGCGGCGGCCTTGCAGCGGCGAGGCATCGACGAGAAAAAATTTCTCGCGGCCTTGCAAAGCATTCGCGGCGACCACCGCGTCACCGACCAGTACCCGGAGGAAAAATACCAGGCGCTGGAAAAATACGGTCGCAATCTCACTGACATAGCGCGTCAAGGAAAACTTGATCCGGTGGTGGGCCGCGATGAGGAAATCCGCCGGGTGATTCAGGTTTTGTCGCGGCGCACTAAAAATAATCCGATTCTCATCGGCGAGCCGGGCGTCGGGAAGACGGCGATTGTCGAGGGCCTGGCCCAGCGCATCGTCTCCGGCGACATCCCGGCGACTTTGCGCAATAAACAGGTGGTGACGCTTGATTTGGGCGCTTTAGTCGCCGGCGCCAAATACCGTGGCGAATTTGAAGACCGCCTGAAGGCGGTTTTGAAAGAGGTGGAAAAAAAAGCCGGGGAAATCATCCTGTTTATTGATGAAATTCACACCCTGGTCGGCGCGGGCGCGGCGGAAGGCTCGATGGACGCCTCGAATATGCTGAAACCGGCGCTGGCCCGTGGCGAATTGCACTGCGTCGGCGCGACGACTTTGGACGAATACCGCAAGTATATCGAAAAAGACAGCGCCTTGGAGCGCCGCTTTCAACCGGTTTTCGTGCAAGAGCCAAGCGTCGAGGACACCATCGCCATCCTGCGCGGCATCAAAGAAAAGTACGAGCTGCATCACGGCGTCCGTATCCAAGACGCGGCGACGGTGGCGGCGGTGACGCTGTCAAATCGTTACATCACTGACCGCTTCCTGCCCGACAAAGCCATCGACTTAATTGATGAGGCGGCCTCGAAATTGCGGATAGAAATTGATAGTCTGCCCTTGGCGATTGATGAGCTGGAGCGGCAGAAAATCAAACTGGAGATTGAGCGTGAGGCCCTGAAAAAGGAAAAGGACAAGGCGTCGGTTGAGCGCCTGGCCGAAGTGCGCAAACGCCTGGCCGACCTGGAAGAAAAACTCAAAGCGATGCGCGGCCAGTGGCAGCTTGAGCGTGACACCATTCAGGGCATTCGCGACATCAAAGCGGCCATGGACGAGGCCAAGAATCAGGAGCAGTTGGCCGAGCGGCGCGGTGAGCTGAGTAAGGTCGCGGAAATCCGCTACGGACAACTGGTCAAGCTACAAAATGACCTGAGCGCCGCCAACGCCCGGCTGCAAGAAGTCCAGGCCGACCACAAAATGTTAAAAGAGGAAGTTGGCGCCGAGGACGTGGCGGCGGTGGTCGCCAAATGGACCGGCATCCCGGTCGATAAGCTTCTCGAAAGCGAGAAGGCCAAACTCGTCCAGGCCGAAGAAATCTTAAATAAAAAAGTGGTTGGCCAAGAAGACGCCGTGCGGGCGGTGGCCAACGCCGTGCGCCGGGCCAGGGCTGGTTTGCAGGACCCGCGTCGGCCTTTGGGATCGTTTCTCTTCCTTGGCCCGACCGGCGTCGGCAAAACTGAGTTGTCGCGGACGTTGGCTGAATTCCTTTTCGATTCCGAGCAGGCGATGGTGCGCATCGACATGTCGGAATTCATGGAAAAGCATTCGGTGGCCCGGCTGATTGGCGCGCCTCCGGGCTATGTCGGCTATGACGAGGGCGGGTATCTGACCGAAGCGGTGCGCCGCCGTCCCTACGCGGTTATCCTGCTCGATGAAATTGAAAAAGCGCATCCGGATGTTTTTAATGTGTTATTACAGGTGCTTGACGACGGGCGCATGACCGACGGCAAGGGGCGGACGGTGGATTTTAAGAACACCATCCTGATTATGACCTCAAACCTGGGCAGCCAGGTCATCATGCGCATGAGTGAGGACGGGGCCGATGAAAAGGCCATCCGCGCCGAGGTGGACGCTTTGTTACGCGGCCACTTCAAACCGGAATTTCTCAACCGCATCGACGAAACAATTCTGTTCCACGCTCTGAGCAAAGAGAATATGTTGGCGATTGTCGCCATTCAGCTTGAGCGCCTATGCGAGCGTGTGAGCGACAACGGCATTCGGCTGGAAATCGGCGACAGCGCCAAAGAATTTCTTTTGGCAAATGGCTACGATCCGGCCTTTGGCGCGCGGCCCCTGAAACGCGCCATTCAGCAGTATCTGGAAAATCCGCTGGCCATGGAGATACTCGAAGGCAAATTCGCGGCGGGCGACCGCATCCGCGTCGAGGCGGGCGAACATGGGCTGACCTTTTCTAGGCTTGTTAAAGCTTGAAGCGGATTGAGGCGATGACACTGGACGCCATTTCTGGCCTCGGTCGCCGTCATTATTGAACATATTGGAGGAATCATGTCCGAAGCGATCGACAAACTGACGGTGAACTACGAGGAAGATGGCATCCTGATGGTCAAGGAGACCGGCCGGGAAATCCTCAGCAAGGGTGCCTGGACGACAATTCTCTTCCGCTATCTCAACTGGGACAAAAAGACCGAGACCTATGGCAAGGAGGCCTTCGCTATCCGCCGCTACCAGAAACGCGGCGATGACTATGTGCTGAAATCGAAGTTCGCCATATCGAGTCGCGACCAGGCCCGGAAGATCATCGACATTCTTGAAGGCTGGATGAAGGAAGAAAACTAATCACCCGCCCCGTTCCGTCGCCGGGACGGGGCGCGCCACCTAAAAAACCCTCAGATTGACGGCCTTCGCCGCCTTGTCGCCGTGACCGCCAGCAGCAGCCCAAGCAGCGCGGCGATCAGTCCCAAGAAAAAAACCACCGGATAACCGAAGCGGTCGGCGAACAAACCGGCCAGCGGCGCGGTCAGGCCGTAGGCCACATCCTGAAAAATGGCGAAGCCGCCGAGGGCCGCGCCGCGCAATTCCGGACGGGTGATGCGCACGACTTCAACGCCCATGGCCGGATAGACCAGCGAGCAGCCGACGCCGGCGCAAAACGCGCCGAGCTGGGCGATTTCCGGCATCGGCGCCAGCCACAACAGCAGTTGGCCGATGGCGGCGACGCCAAGCGAGCCGATGGCCACCGGGCCGCCGCCGAATTTATCGGGCAGGTGGCCGCAGGCAAGACGCATCAACACGAAGCCGACACCGAAAAAGGTCAAGGAAAATCCGGCGTGCGGCCAGCCCTTACTGGAAAAGTACAGGGAAATGAACGCGCCGAGGGCGGCAAACCCGACGCCCTGCGAGCCGACAATCGCCCCTTGTCGCCAGATTGCCGCGAGCACGCGAAAAAAAGAGACCGCCGACCCGTGCGCGGCCGCCACAACCACCGGCGGCGAATCGGGGGCGGCGCGTATCACCAGCCAGCCGACAAGCGGCAACGGACAGCAGACGAGCATCATTTTCGCGAAACCAAAATGCTCGAACAACCACAGCCCCAACGGTCCGCCCGCGCCGATTGCGCCGTAGACGCTCGCGCCGACCAGGGAAAACACCAGGCCGGAACGCTGTGGCCCCAAAAGCGCGATGTTCCAGCTCAGCATCCCAATCATAGTCAGGCTTTCGCCGACGCCCAACAGCAACCGCCCAGCCAGAAGCAGGGCGAACGACCATGCCGAGTCGAGGGCGAAGGACACCGAAGCGCAGCAGACGCCGCTGGCTAGGGCGTAGAGCAGCAAACCGATCATCATGCAGCGTTTTCCGCCCTGGCGGTCAGCAAGGCGACCGGATGGGCCGCGAGTAAAAATGGTTGCCAGAAAAGCGAGGCCGACCGCCAGGCCGCCCAGGCTGTTGGCAAAGCCCAGTTCGTTGGTCACATGGACGGAAACGACCGGCAGCGGCATAGCCACCGCCAAGTACGAGATGAACAGCGCGGCGGTGTTTGATAACAGGTGGATGGTTTCTTTTCGCATAAAAAATCCTGACGGTTTTTGTAGGCGCTGGCCGGAAACGCAAAACGCATCCCTGACCGCGTTGCGGAAGGTGATGCGTTGGATGACGTGAACGCTTACGACAAACTTCAGGAGTTTGTAACGGAAGAAGGAAAAATAAAAGAGTACGTTCCCCTTGTCAACTTGGCCGGGAAACGGAAGTTGTGGCCGCCTGTCCCTGCCTGTCCGGCCAAAAGTCTCTACATATTGCTCCACCAATTAAATATCGAAAATGGCGTGACGTATAACATTGATTTTGCGTAATTCTTTGTTCGCAATTTACCAGATTTAAGTGGTGGATCAATATCTTCTCCAGCCGAAGAGCGCATGGAAATGGTGTCTGCCGCGATCATTGCCGCTGCGCCCCCAGCCCCAGCCCCTATGATGATGGCCGCGCTCGTCGTGGCCGCCTTCACCACCATCATGATGATATTCGCTGACATGCTGTTCCAGCGAGGCGACGACTTTTTCCAGCAGTCGCGCCAGTTGTCCGCGTTCGTCAGCGGAAAGCGCGGCAAAGATCGCGTCCGTATGCCGCTGTCGCGATGGGCCGACGGCGAGAGTGGCAGCGGCGCCTTCTTCAGTGAGGGTGATGATGAAATTGCGTTTGTCCCGCTCGTCGCGGGCGCGGCTGATCAGATTGCGGCGCTCCAGTTTGGCCAGGAGTTCGCTCAGCGAAGCGGAACGGACATGCAGCTTTTCCAGCAGGTCGCGCTGATTCATGGGTTCGGCGTCTTTGATCAGAGCCAGAACACGCATCTGCGCGTGCTCGGCATGTCCCTCGTGATGATGCGCCCGCATCATGAACCTGAGCGCCTGGTGAAACAAACCGGCCAGGTTTTCGCTGCTGACGGTGTTTGGCGTCGGGATAATCTCGGTGGCTGTCTGTTTCTCCGCATTCATACCTTCCTCTCTGGGCTGATTGTTGAACAAAGCCGCGCGGTACGCTTTCCCCTTTTTGCAGCCTGGCCTGGACAAGGGGCAATGCCGGTCGCAGGCCGGGCAGCGTGGTTGCTGGCGCTGGGTTTCTTGCGATGCGGCCCTTGTCTGGCCGCTGCGGGTCTTGGCCCCAAATCGTGAAAATGCAAACATGTCCTCGTCCTCCTCCTGGTGATCAATTAACAAGGTACCTTTTGTTTTGACGATAGCCACCCAGGCTTGCGTCGTCAAGAAAAAATAAAGGTGCCTTGTTAATTGCCAAAGAAGAAGCGTGTTTGGGAAACAGGAACGTCCGCTTTTCTCGCTATACGAGCGCGGCCAAAACCTGGTTGGCCAGAAGTCTACCGGCATCGGTCAGGCGCATGTGGTTCCGGTCGCATTCTATGAGAGCCGCCGCCGTCAGTTTCGCCAGCGTCTCCTGGTAGTAAGCCAGCGTTTCAATGTCGAAGCGCCGCCGCAGCCGGGCGAATTCGACGCCCGCATTCAGCCGCAGGCCCATGACCACCGTTTCGCGGAAGGCGGCCTCGCAATCCAATTGTTCCGACCATGCCGTGGCGTCCGCGCCCGCTTCAATCGCCTGACAATAGCGCTCCGGTTCGGCCAGGCGGCCCCGGCGTTCGCCCGCCATGTAGCTCACCGCCGCCGCGCCGACGGCCAGATAGCTTTCGTTTCTCCAATAGGTCAGGTTGTGGCGGCATTGGTGGCCCGGTCTGGCAAAATTAGAAATTTCATACTGGCGCAGACCGGCCTGGCCGCATAATTCAAGATTCAGCTCATCCATGGCCAGGATTTCTTCTTCCGATGGCATCGGCGGCTGGCCGGGCCGATATTTCCTGGCAAATTCGGTGTCGCCGTCAAGCGTCAGCTGATAGAGCGACAGATGCGGCGGCTCGCAGGCCAGCGCCGTTTCCAGGCTCCGCCGCCAGCGTTCCGCCGTTTGTCCCGGTAGGCCATACATCAGGTCGAGGCTGAATGTATCAAATCCGGCTTGCCGCGCCATGTTCACCGCCCGCCGCGCCTGACTGGCGTCATGGGCGCGTCCCAGGCGCCGCAATTCCGCATCGTCAAAAGACTGGACGCCCAGCGACAGGCGGTTGATGCCGACTTGGCGCAAATCATCGAAGAGCGCTGGCGGCATGACGCCCGGATTGGCCTCGCAGGTGAATTCGCCGTCCGCCGCGAACGGGAAAAGCGCCCGGCAGGCGGCAATGAGATGCGGGAGCAAACCGTTAGTAAGGGCTGTTGGCGTGCCGCCGCCAATAAATAGACTGGTTAGAACCGATGGATGCGGGAGCGCTGTTCGCCGCATTTCTTCTATGATTGCCTCGATGTAACGGCCATGCAACGATTCGCGCCGCGCCCATGAGGCGAAGGAGCAGTATGGACATTTCCTGACGCAAAATGGGATGTGAATGTAGAGCGCGGTCATCCGAGCTGAGAGCGTAACTGATGGCAATCTTTGATGATCGTATCAAGCAAGCCCTGTTCGGCGAAAGTGAAGACGCCCGCGCCAATCAGAATGTGATCGAGGAGGCGGATATGGAGCAGATCACAGGTCAGGTACAGGAGCTTTGTCAGCCGGATGTCCTGCGGTGACGGCGTTAAGGTGCCGGAAGGGTGGTTGTGGGCGACAATCAGCGCCGCGGCGTTGAAATGCAGGGCGCGGATCGCTACTTCGCGTGGATAGATGGTGTTGACGTTGATGGTGCCTTCGGCCAGAACTTCCGAGTCGATGACGCCATGCGCCGAATCGAGATAAATGGCGGTAAATATTTCCTTTTTCAGGCCACGCATACTGTGTTCGAGGTAGTCCTTCACCTCGCTTGCCGAACGCAGATAGCGACGCCCGCGCATCCGCTCTTTCAGGTAGCGGCGTGAGACCGCTTGGATGAAGGAAATGGCGAAGCTGTTTTTCTCGCCGACGCCTTTCGTTTGTTGAAGAGCCTCGACCGAGGCTTCGAGGACGGCGGCCAGCCCGCCGAAACGCTCAAGCAAGTCCCGCGCTTGTTCCTTGCAGTCGGAACGCGGCGTGCCGAAGGCCAGCAGCATTTCCAGCGCTTCGGCGTCGGTAAAGGCGTCCAAGCCCTGCCGCAGATACTTGTCCCGCAACCGTCCCCGGTGGCCAGCGCCTTTTTCCTGCCAATCGGATTTGTCCATATCCCGATTTATTTTCCGGCCAGAACCTGACTGAACAATTCATTTGCCAATTTGGGGTTGGCCTGGCCTTTGGTCTTCTGCATCAACTGGCCGACAAAGTAGCCCATCAGCTTGGTCTTGCCAGCCCGGAAGTCTTCGGCCTGACTTTGATTAGCCGCGACAATTTCCTGAACCATCGCCAGTAGCTCGCCGCTGTCGGACACCTGGGCCAGGTTTTTCCTGGCCACAACCGCCTGTGCCTCGTCGCCCGTGGCCAGCATGTCCAGGAATACCGTTTTGCCGATTTTGCCGCTGATGGTCCCCGCCTCGACCAAGTTGACGAGACCGGCCAATTGTTCCGGCCGCATCCGGCAGGCGGCGATGCTTTCGCCCTTCAATTCGCGCAAAAGCTCGGTCATGATCCAGTTGGCGGCCTTTTTCGCCGCCGCGCCCGCGGCCACGGCGGCCTCAAAATAATCGGCCAGTTCGCGTTCGCTGGTGAGCAACGTCGCGTCGTCGAGCGGCAATCCATACTGACTGATAAAGCGAGTTCGTCTCGCGTCAGGTAATTCCGGCAGCGAGGCGCGGATTTCTTCAATCCATTCCGCCGAAATTTCGACCATCACTAAATCGGGGCAGGGAAAGTAGCGGTAATCGTGGGCATCTTCCTTGCCGCGCATTGATTCGGTGCGATTTTTTTCCGGGTTCCACAACAGCGTTTCCTGGATGACTTTCTCGCCATCCAGGAGCAAATCGCGCTGGCGTCTTACTTCGTATTCCAAGGCGTTTTGCACATGTTTGAACGAATTCATGTTTTTTAATTCGGTGCGGATGCCTAATTCAGTCGTGCCCAGTGACCTCAGGCTGATGTTGGCGTCGCAGCGGAAACTGCCCTCCTGCATGTTGCCGTCGCAGATGTCCAAATAGCGGAGAATCGCGTGGATTTTTTTCAGATAGGCGCAGGCTTCGGCGGGAGAACGCATGTCAGGCTCCGAGACGATTTCGACGAGCGGCGTGCCGGTGCGGTTGAGATCGATATATGACAGTGGTTCGCGCTCGTCATGAATCAGCTTGCCGGCGTCTTCCTCAAGGTGGATGCGGGTGATGCCGATGCTTTTCGTCTGGCCGCCGACCTCAATTTCGATGTGGCCGCGCCCGACGATCGGCAGGTCGAACTGCGAAGTTTGGTAATTTTTTGGCAAGTCGGGATAAAAGTAGTTCTTCCTGGCAAATTGATTGCTCTTATTTATGACGGCGTTTGTGGCCAGCCCCATCCTGACCGCGTATTCCACCGCCGTTTTATTCAGAACCGGCAAAGCGCCGGGCAAACCCAGGCAGACCGGGCAAGTTTGGCTGTTGGGCGCGCCGCCAAAGGCGTTTTTGCAGCCGCAGAAGATTTTCGTTTTCGTGCTTAATTGGGCGTGGATTTCCAGGCCGATGATGGTTTCAAATTCCATGGTTTTCTTTTGTCGCTTTGAATTTGATGCTTATTTTGGCTGCGCCATTTGTCAGAGCGGAAGTTTGGTCAATCTGTCAATCAAATCGCCGCGGCGGAAAGTCGCAGATAATTGTTGTAAGGAAATATCATTCTGATAAAGGGATTTGAGCGTGTTTTTCACATCTTGTGATGAGATTCGGAACAGACTCTCGCCATGCTTTTCGATCTCGTTTTTTGCCTGAACGAAATTCCGGTGATCCAATCCGGCAAGATCAATGTCCATTGCTGCCAACAAGATTTGTCCCATTCTCATGGCGATGAAACAAGAGGCGTAACGGACATGAATTTGATCATCTTCGTCTGGGCGTTTCCGGTGATTTTCCGCGATGCGATACAAAAGCACGGCGGCTATTGTTTGCGCGCCATTCAAGTCGGCGGTAAAGATTTTATCGTAGAGTTTACCAAAGTGCTCGCGGGTGAAAAATTTTGCTTGATGCGGCTTTTGGCGCCATACGGCAAGGACAGCCACCGCCGCCGCGCCGGATGTAATATCCGTTGGTTTCGCCGCGCTCTCCATACGTTTGCGGCGATAGACGTATCCGAGTTCTTGAATGCTGGCTCCCAGTTGTCTCTGTCTTTCGTCGTTGGAATGCAAATCCCGCAAATCCACTGGGTTTTGGCTGTTGGTGGCGTGAGTTATTTCCAGAGTAATATCCTGTTCGTCTTTCGGCAGGTCATAAATACGCGCTAAGACCGAGGCATTCTTCAGTAATTGTTTGTCTTGTTCCCTCATCTCATGAAGGGTTTTGTATATAGTCATGCAGGTTTGACCGCCGTTGACGATCTGCAAGTTTTCCACTCTGAGCTGATAATCACCTCCTTGCAGGGAGTTGTACGAAAACTTGTCGCATACCAGCGTCAGACCGTTATTGAAAAAATAGAAATTTTCAGGCTGGTTTGATAACAATGTCGAGCGAATTCCCTCGTTGACGCGATTGCTATGCAGCCCCAGATAGCGCCGGATATTTCGCTCCAGCAATCGTTCTCCATGATTTTCCATCAAATTGGCCACTTCTTGTACCGGTAATCTGCCAATGCACACCCGGCTGAAGTTCATATCTTCAAAGACAGCTTTCCCTATGAGACGCAATGTTTCATTGACCGGTTTGATGCGTTGAAGAATGCTGATCAGCGTATCATGGTTGACGTGTTCCCAGACGACCTGATTGCCGAAGTCGGCGCGGTCGATGGCTGTTTGCGCGTCGTCATTCCATTTCAAGCCATTATTACAGGCGATGGCGCGGACATGGGGAATGATTCCGTCCCGGATGAGAGAACGCGCCGATTCAACTTTGATTTTAAGACGTTGATTGATTGCGCCCAACTCTGTCGCCGGATCGAAAATATGGCCGACGGCCTTAATCAGTTTGTCAATCGCGTTGCCGCTGAAATTGGATTCGCCTTGCAGATTGTCGCTGTATTTCCCTTGAAACAGCGTGACCGCGAATTCGCCGTCAAGTTCTTCGCTGAGATGGATTGCGTCAACACCGAAATCCCCACCGCCGTCAGTCAGGCAGTCAAAGGTTTCTTCCATGTCGAGATCAAGCGTGGTTTTGACGCACAGATAAACAAAAGCCAGTGATTTTAGTCTGCTGTCATCTCTGATGTTGAGTTCTTCCCTGGCTTGATCGCGAATTTCCTCCATAAGGCCCGTGAGCCGCTGATCAATAATCGAAGCATTGATATTCAAGAGTGCTCTCCTGATGTTTATTCGGGAAATTCGCTCATGCGCGCGCCGTCTGGCCAATCCAGGCGCGGACCTTCTCGGCCTCTTGCGGCCAGCCGTCGCCGATACGGAGCGTGAGAAACATCCGGAATAGTTTGTGGACGATACGAGTCAGGGTTTCAAAGAGAAAAATCCGCTCCAGCATCACCCCTTCCAATTCTTCGGCCCGATTATCCGGTTTGTCCTCGGCGGCGGCGGTTTTCGGCAGGCGGACGCTTTTGAAATCCATCGTCCCGCCGGTCAGGGTGACATGATATTCATAGGCGTCGTGCGTCAGCAAAATCCGCGCCTGCTCAAGTTTTTTGCCAAGCGACAAACCGGTGCGCGCCTCCTTCAGCTCGGTTTGCAAACCGCTGCAAATCAGTTTTTCCGCGCTTTCGCCCTCACCGGATTCAAGCAACATGTGCTTTTCAAAAACAATCAGAATATCGCCGTATTCGTCCAAAGCCACACTGCCGCCGCGCTCCTCACTTTTCCACCATAACCAGGTCAGGAATTCCTGGCCGATAAAACTTTTTTCTTCAATCAGTTCAATAAGATCCATGGAATATATCCGGGCTATATAAAAAGTTGCGGCGTGATCCGCTCCAGGCGAGACGCTTCATCCGGGTTCAACAACGAAAGCCCGATGGAATAGGGAATGCGCTGCCGCAGCATCAGGCCGAAGACTTCCTTGAAAAAATCCTCCAGCACCGCGTGCATTTTTTTGTTGGTGGTGAAGAAAAAGACCGTGTTTTCGCTGAGGTTCCAATACAGGTCGTAGGTGGCCGGAACCGGCAGCGCTTTTTTCGTCAGCTCGCTTTTCACCCGTTCGCGGATTTCCACCTTCATGCCGCGGCTGAGTTTGGGCAACTGTTTTTCCT
The DNA here is from genome assembly GCA_031287565.1 of Desulfobulbaceae bacterium. Taxonomy (GTDB): domain Bacteria; phylum Desulfobacterota; class Desulfobulbia; order Desulfobulbales; family Desulfocapsaceae; genus UBA8130. The sequence goes on along the minus strand of JAITSS010000011.1, from coordinate 9,009 downwards.
GACGCACTCGTTCTTCTTCCTTCTGTACCATTTTCTTCAGCGCCGCAGCGCTCACCTTGCGCTCATCGACGCGCAGCGTCAGCACGATGTTGTCGCCCACCGCATACGAGGCGTAGGCGAAGGACGCATCGAACATGTTGGCGACGGATACCCAACCGATGGAGTACTCATCATAGGTATCATCGATGTCGCGGAAGGCGTAGCCTTTGATGCGCTCAGCGATGAAATCGAGGGCGTCTTCCGGCAATTGGCCTTCGACATCGAAACGGACAAAACTCGCGGAACCTTTGAGAAATCCCATAGATAATCCTTGTAGAATACGATGGAGCGGCGGGCCGCGCGGGCGCTTGCGACTTATCGCCCACGCAACGAGTTCAGCAGGTTTGGCGTCGGTCGTCCGCTGGGCGTTTTGCCGAGTCGCCGCTCATAGGTTTTCAGCGCCGCCCGCGACTCGTCGCCGAAGGAGCCATCAATTTCGCCCTGGTACAAGCCGCGCTCGCCAAGCAAGCGCTGCATCTCGCGTTTTTCAAGAAAAGTTAATGAATCCGGTGGCCTGCGCCAGGCGGTTCTGGGTGCCGGGCGTCCGGCCAACTGGTCGGCCAACAGCAACACAGCCAAGGCGTAGGCGTCAGAATTATTATAGCGTTTGATGACGGAAAAATTTTTCAAGAGAAGAAAAGCCGGGCCGTCAAGTCCAGCGGGCAGACTGAGGGTGGCTGTGGTTTGGCCTGACGGCAGTGGCGAACCGCCGACTCTTGTAACGCCAATTTTTTGCCAGGCGGAAAGCGTTTTGCTCTGGCCGTGCCGCGAGACCAGGGATTTGTTTCCGGCCACTTCAATGCCCCAGCCTTCGCCGCGCCGCCAGCCGTTTTTGCGCAGGAGATTGGCCGAGCTGGCCAGGGCGTCGGCCACCGAATTCCAGATGTCGCGGCGGCCGTCGCCGTCGGCATCAACGGCGTAAGTCAGATAACTGGTTGGAATAAATTGGGTTTGTCCCATCGCTCCGGCCCAGGAGCCGTACATGTTTTCCCGACCGATTTTATCGTCGCGCATAACTTTCAAGGCGGCCAGCAATTGACTGCGGGCAAACCCGGCGCGTTTGCGGTCGCCCCAGGCCAGAGTCGCCAGCGCTTGCGGCACGTAATGCAGCCGTTTCGGGTTGCGTAACGCTTCGCCGTATTTCGTTTCAATCGACCAGATGGCCAGAAGCGTTTCCCGCGATACGCCGAAGTGTTGCTCAATTTTTTGCAACATGTCGTGATACCGCGCTTTTTGCGCCAGTCCCGCGCGCACGCTCAGGCTGTTGACCCTGGTGTCGAGATATTCCCACAATGGCGTCGTGAATTCCGGCTGGTAGGCGGCTTTTTCCAGCACATCGGCGTCTTCCTGCGTGACGCCTTCAAACACCGACAAATAGAAGCGTCGGTTGATGCCGTCAGCCTCGGCCTGGGCGGTGAAATCCTCGACCCATTGGCGAAATGTTGCCTGGGCCGCGCCGGGAAGGGTCAAGGCAAACAGCGCGGCGGCGAGGAGCGCCAGCGGAATAATGCGAAGGTTCATCATGATTCAGAAGGGGAAAAAAACCGGGCCGCTTGCCGGGCGGCTGGTTGATGCGCATGATACCAGAACGCCCATTTCAGTTTTGGAGGAACCAGCCATGGCGACCATTATCCAACTGCCCAAGTCTACCAGAAACACTGGTGGCGCACACGGGAAGAAAGCCGAACAGCCGTCGATGCGCTGCATCTTGGTGGTTCGGCTCACATTTGCGTCGTTGCCGTTCTGGCGGCGTATTGATGTGTCGGGGCAGGCCAGCCTGTTTGATTTGCACCGAATTATTCAAATTGTCATCGGCTGGGACGATAGCGCCGCCCACCAGTTCATGGTCGGGAAAATGCTTTATCGCACCTTCGCCGGGCGGCCTTTGCGCCTGGATGAAAGCCAGTATGACGAGCGCCGGGCCAGACTGCAATCTTTGACCGAGCGGATGCGCTTTATTTTCCAGTATTTTTACGAGGCCGAGAATTCGTGGGAATGCTCAATCGACCTGGAAGCGACGCAGGATGTGTCGGCGGCGGAAGCGGCGAAAGAGGCGATTCTTTTGGCCGGGCAAGGGAAATTCCCTGACCATGAGATTGAAGATGTCTACGCCCTGGACGCTTTTCGCCGGGCGCGGCTGGAGGCGGACGAAGAATATCTGACCGACGAAGAAATCGGCGTCATTAACGACCAATTGCGGGCGCTGTAACCGGAGCGGGCGTCAGCAATTTTGTGGTCCAGCCGGGAAACATCAAGGTCACGCTTGTCCCTTCGCCCACCCGGCTCGTCAGACTGATTTCGCCATGGTGGATGAGGACGATATGCTTGGCGATGGCCAGGCCCAGGCCGGTGCCGCCGGTTTTTTTGGCGCGGGAGGTATCGACGCGATAAAAGCGCTCAAAGACGCGCTCCCACGCCGCTTGCGGAATGCCGATGCCGGTATCGCGCACGACGACCGTCACGCGCCGGTCATGGTCGTCGCGGCGGAACGTCACTTCGACCTCACCGCCGGGCCGGTTGTACTTGATGGCGTTTTCCAGCAGATTGAAAAAAAGTTCGGCCAAAAGCGAAGGTTTGCCCGGAATCGGCATTGGTTCTTGTCCGGCGCAGCGCAACGAGACCCCGGCGGCCTCCGCCTTTTCGGCCAGAACTGCCGCCGTTTTCGCGGCGATGGCGGCAATATCCGTCTCGGTGAAATCGCCGCCGCCTCGGTCTTCATCCAGCCGGGACAAGAGCAGGATGTCATCAATCAGCGCCAGCAGCCGCGCCGATTCATCCTTTATTTTCGCCAGGAATTTTGCCTGATCGCCTGGTCGCGCCAAACCTTCGGCGAGGATTTCGGCGTAGCCCGATATACTGGTTAATGGCGTTTTCAGCTCGTGCGAGACATTGGCCGAAAATTCGCGCCGCAGCCGTTCCGCCCTGCCGCTTTCCGTGGTGTCCAGAAACAGTAGCGCCGCGCCGCCGCCGAGCACTGGGCTGAAATAGATGCGATACTCGCGCTCCTGACGTTTAAGCGTCGCTTCATGGCGATGCCCGGCTAAGGCCCGCCGCGTCAGTTCGGCCAGATGCGGTTCGCGCAGCAAGGTCAGAATATTGTTCCCGATGACCGGCTGGCTGAGGGCGAAAATTGTGCCGATGCTGGGATTGGCGGCGACAATGGTCCCTTGTCGGCTGACCAAAAGCGCCCCTTCATCCATATTGTCCATGATGACGTTGATGGTTGCCGTCCGTTCCGCAAGCGCGGTTAGTTGACCGGCGATGCGCTCTCGTTGCTCGGTGATGGCGCGGGCCAGAGGCGTCAGTTCGTCATAAGGCGGGATGATTTCCCCGTCCAGGCGCATGGCGTTCAGCGGTTCGACGATGCGGCTGGTCAGTCTGTCGGCGGCGATATGGCCGATGATGGCTAAAAGTGTGATAACCGCCGCGACCGGCGGCAGGGCGCGGCCAAAAAGGGCGAAGATGCTGTCGCTGGTTTTCGCCGCCCGCAGAATACAACCATCCGGCAGCCGCACCGCGAAATAACTGGTCTGCCGCCTTAAAGTGTCGGAATAACGGGAACTGGCGCCGAATCCGACAGCCCGCGCCCGGCGGATTTCCGCGCGGTCGGCGTGGTTGTCCAGGGTTTTGGCGATGACGGTATTGTCGTAGAGGGCGGTCCCGTCCGGCGCGATCAGGGTCATGCGCATGTCGTTCGGGACAAAGACTGGTTGGGCGCTCCAGGCGGCCATCAACTGGGCGGCGTTCATTTCTCGGAACATCTCGGCCCGCGCCTTGATTTCCGCCTGAAGGGTCATGGCGAACTGCCGGTAAAAGATCAGGCACAGGGCGACCGCCACCAGAGTGATGCTTGCGGCGGTCAGAAGCGCCATGTCGCGGCGGATGCGTGCGCGCACGATTTTCTCTCGGTGTTGTCGGCGAATCGCCGCTATTCTTCGATTTTGTAGCCGACGTTGCGCACGGTTTTGATCAGAACGCCGCAACCGCCCAGTTTTTGCCGCAGCGAGCGGATGTGCATATCCACAGTGCGGCTTTCCACCTCGCGGTCATAGCCCCAGACATGCTCTAAAAGCTGGTCGCGGCTGAGGACGCGGCCTTGTCCGCGCATCAAAGCGGCCAACAGCTCAAATTCTCTGAAGGTCAGGGCGATTGCCGCGCCATCGGCCTGGACGGCGCGCCGGTCGCCGCACAGACGGAGGCCGCCGCAGCGGAGTTCGTCCCGCTCTTCCGGCTGCGTCCGGCGTAGCACGGCGCGGACGCGGGCAATCACTTCCATGATGGAAAATGGTTTGCTGATGTAATCATCGGCGCCCAGGTCAAGCCCTTGTATGCGGTCGTACTCGGCGCTTTTGGCGGTCAGCATGATGACCGGGATGGGCGCGGTTTTGTCGGCAGCTTTCAGTTTGCGCAAAATGGCGATGCCGTCGGCGCCGGGCAACATAATATCCAACAGGATCAAAGCGGGCGCGAGCTGCTCCAGCGCTGGGAACAGCGCGCCGCCCTCGGCGAAGCCCCGCGCCTGAAAACCCGCTGACGATAAGGCGTAAATCAGCATTTCGCGGATATTATCATCATCTTCAACTGCGTATATCAGGGCGCTCATGGCTGAGTCATAATCAGAGCGATCATGGATAAAAGCGGCCTCGCGCCGCATGGTTCAAAATATTTGTCGATTTTTGTGCTGGCCGGTTATGGCGAAGATGACCCATTCGGCGATGTTGACGGCGTGGTCGCCGATCCTCTCGTAATACTTGGCGATTTGCCAAAGGTCAAACGCCCATTCGCCGTTGGCGGCCTCCTCGCGCACCAGAGCGATCAACTCTTTTTTCGCGACGAGAAACAGGGCGTTGACCAGGGCGTCACACTCTTTGATCGCTTTGGCGCCCGCCACGTCACGATTGACGAAAGCATCGATGCTGCCCGTCACCATGCGGATGGTCGCCGTGGCCATTTTCGGAATCGACTCTGACTTCATGATATATTCCTGGCCGCTGAGTCCGAGGCAGAGCGCGGAAATGTCGGCGGCGTGGTCGCCGATGCGCTCCATGTCGGTAATCATTTTCAGAATGGCCGAGACTTGGCTCAAGTCGTGAGCCACTGGCTGTTGCCTGAGTAAAAGATTGAGGCATCTGGCCTCGATTTCTTTTTCTTTGCTGTCGATCAGGTCGTCGTTTTCCATGACTGACCTGGCGACTTCGGCGTCGCGCCGCTCCAGCGCCTCGGTTGCCTGGGCGATGGCTTTTTCAATCAACGCGCCCATCTCAATCAAATTATTATTCAGCTCGGTCAGCTGCTCGTTAAAACGCCCTCGCATCACCCAAACCTCCCTGTAATGTACGCTTCCGTCCGTTTGTTGGCTGGTCGTGCGAACAGCGTTTCGGTCTCGCCATATTCGATGATTTCGCCCAGCAGAAAAAATACCGTTGTATCGCTGATCCTCGCCGCCTGCTGCATGTTGTGGGTGACGATGATGATTGAGTACTTGTCGCGCAAGGCCAAAAGCAATTCCTCGATCTTGCCGGTGGAAATCGGATCGAGGGCGCTGGTCGGCTCATCCAACAGCAGCACCTCCGGCGCGACCGCCAAAGCGCGGGCGATACACAGGCGTTGCTGCTGGCCGCCGGACAGTCCCAAGGCCGGACTTTTTAGCCGGTCTTTCACCTCGTCCCAGATAGCCGCGTCCTTCAGCGCGCCCTCGACGATGGCGTCCAGCTCATAGCGTTTCCTGACGCCGTGCGTGCGCGGCCCAAAGGCGATATTGTCGTAGACGCTCATCGGGAACGGATTGGGTTTTTGGAAAACCATGCCGACCCGGCGGCGCAGGCGGCTCAGATCGATGCCGCCATAGATATCCTCGCCGTCAAGCTGCACGCTGCCCTTGATGACACAGCCTTCGACCAGGTCGTTCATGCGGTTCAGCGTTTTCAGAAACGTCGATTTGCCGCAGCCGGATGGCCCGATGAAAGCGGTGATGTTTTTTGCGGCAATATCTAAAGAAACGTTTTTCAAGGCGTGGAATGCGCCGTAGTACAGGTGTAAATCTTTGATTTCAAAACAATTCATTTCTTGGCTCCGCAGCGCCGGGCGATGCCGGCGGATAGGGCGTTGATCAGGATGACCACCACCAGCAACACCACCGCCGTGGCGTAGCCCTGATCGCTGTGCAGACCCTCGCTCGACAGCGCGTACATATGCACCGAGAGCGTCCGCGCCGATTGCATGGGCGTGGTAGGAATCTGGGCGACGGTGCCGGCGGTGTAGAGCAGGGCCGCAGTTTCACCAACGATGCGACCGACGGCAAGGATAATCCCGGCGAGAATACCGGGGGCGGCGGCGGGCAGGACGATGCGAAAGACTGTGCGCAATCGGCCCGCGCCGAGGCCAAAGGCCCCTTCCCGCCAGATGTCCGGCACCGCCAGAATGGCTTCCTCCGCCGTGCGCATGACCAGCGGCAGGATCATCACGGCAAGCGTGCAGGCCCCGGACAAAACCGAAAATCCCCAGCCCAAAGCGCCAACAAAAAAGAGCAGGCCGAACAGACCGAAGATGATCGAAGGAATACCGGCTAGCGTTTCGCAGGTCATGCGAATGAGCGCCACGGCCCGATTGCCGCGCCGGGCGTATTCGCACAGATAAATCGCCGCGAAGATCCCTAGCGGCACGGCGATGACAAGCGACAGCGCGGTGATGACGACGGTCGAAACCAGGGCCGGGGTCAGCGACACGTTGTCGCTGGTGTAGGTGAAAGAAAAGAGCGATGGCGTCAGATAGGGTATCCCTTTGATAAGAATAAAAACAACGAGATAGAGTAAAATGCCGATGGTTGCCGCCGCCGCTGTCCAAGTGAGGGCGGCCAGGATGATTTCCGAACTTTTCCTTTTCCGCTTCATGCCTTCCTCCTGGTCAGGGCCGAAAAGCTTATATTGATCGCGAGGATGAAGAGCAGCAGCACCGCGCCGCAGGCAATCAGGGCCTCGCGGTGCTGCTCGGCGGCGTAGCCCATTTCGATGACGATATTGGCGGTGAGGGTCCGCGCGCCCTTCAGGAACGACACCGGTATTCGCGCCTGATTGCCGGCCACCATAATCACGGCCATGGTCTCGCCGATGGCTCGGCCAATGCCGAGCACGGCGGCGGCTAGCACTCCGGAGCGGGCGGCGGGTAAAACCACCGAAAACACGGCCCGATAGTGGCCCGCGCCCAGGGCCAGCGCGCCTTTGTAATACTCTTGCGGCACGGCGCGCAGGGCGCTTTCGGAAATTGCCGTCACCGTTGGCAAAATCATAATGCCCAGCAATATGCAGGCCGACAAAATGCTGTTGCCGGTGTAGGGAACAATCGCCGCCATGCCGAAAAATCCGTACACGACCGACGGAATCCCGGCCAGCAGATCGACGCCGGGTTTGATCAGGGCGTATATCCTTTTCGGGCAGGCGTGAGCCAGGAAAATAGCGGTCAGGACGCCAATCGGCAAGCCGATCAGAACGGCCCCCGCCGTGATGTACACACTGCCCGCGATCATTGGCAGGATGCCGAAGGCGGGCGGCGTATCGGTAGGCGACCATTCCAGACCAAAGAGAAACTCCAGCGGCCCGGTTTTGAAAATGATCGGCAGGCCATTGACCAAAAGGAAGCCGCAAATCAGTGCCACCGCCAGGATGGACGCCGCCGCCGACAGAAAGAAGACCGCGCCCATCCCCCGCTCAAGCGTATTGTTCATCGGATGACGCCGCTCCAATGTCTTTCTTGGCCGGTGAAAATTTGCCGTACCTGCTCTTTACTCAGATTGAGCGCCGGGTTTTCCGGGTTGACGATGACCGCGATGCCGTCGATGGCGATTTGTACCGGCTTCAGCGCTCGCGCTTCACTTTCCTTCAGTGCCCGACTGGCCATGCCGATGTCGCAGATACCGCTTATAGCCGCGCTGAGACCGGCGGAGGAATCGCTCTGCTGGATTTCAATGACCGCTTCCGGATTCAAAGCCAGATAGCCTTCGCGCAGTTTTTCCATGACCGGCGTCACTGACGACGAACCGGCGATAGTCACTTTGCCGGTCTTCTGGCCGCCTGGTTGGTATGCGTGGGCGTTTGTATGCGCGGCGATATAGTGTTTGCCGACGATTTCCTGCCCCTGGGCCGAGAGGATGAAGGCGATGAAATCGCTTGTCGCCTCGCTTTGCTCATCTTTGGTGGCGATGAAAAAAGGCCGCGCCACCGGATAGCTGCCGTCTTTGACGTTTTCGGCGCTGGCCGTGGCTCCGTCGATGGCGACTGCCTTGACTGTGGCGTTCAGCGAACCCAGCGAGATGTAGCCGATGGCGTAACGGTCGGCGGCGATATTTGTCATCATTACATCCGTCTGCTTGGCGATGACCGCCTCTTTGGTGGTCAGGTCTTTTTTGCCGCCATCCTTGCTTTTTTGCTCGATGCCGAACAGCTCGATGAAGGCCCCGCGCGTGCCGGAGCCGTCCTCGCGCGAGATGACGCTGATTTCTTTGCTTTGATCGAAATCGGCGGACGCCCGTCCGATAGTCGGCCAAGCCAGACTAAGCGTCGCCATAATGAGTAATGCGCCAATCGTGCCGATGTTTCTCTTCATACTGTCTCCTCCGTAAGGATTGATGGGGCGGGATAATTCCCGCTTGTTTATGCGGCGAGACATTAATCGGCTTGTATCAAGGAGATTCGAGCTGCGAGTAAAAATTGTGTAAAAACGCGAAATTTCCAGCCAGCGTCATCTATCTGGCGAAAATTCCGTGAGAAAGTTCAATTTGCCTTGCTTGGAGCGCGGGCCGGACATCGGAGGTGGAGCGTGAGCGGGTGGATTTTTTTGAAGTAACGGAGAAAAAGCAGTTGACGGTTGGTGGTCGGATTTGGTAAAAGGTCTGTCTCGCGGCGCTTGGCCGAGCGTGGAACTGAACTGAGGTTGTGGAAGCTTGAGGTTTGTGGAAGCGACGAAGCGACTTTGGTT
>JAITSS010000083.1 GCA_031287565.1 Desulfobulbaceae bacterium | reverse complement strand
CACTTCATCCCGCAACGGGCCATCGGCTACCAATCCCCCATCGATGCCCTCAAATCATGGTATGCACAACAGCCTGAATTGTTTGTTAAACAGGTCTATAAACAGGCGGAACTTGACATCTATTCCTACGCTTTCGGCGAGCTGCTAACGTTATCGTTGTACGGCCTTTACCAGGAAGAAGGCGATGCGTTCATCGGCAAATACCTGACACTCCTTGCGGCGGGCGGCTCGCAATCGCCCGCCGAACTGCTGGCCCCTTTGGGTTTCGACATCGGCGACGCCCGGTTCTGGCAGCGCGGTCTGGCGGTTATCGACGGCTATATGGCCATGCTCGAATAACCGATTTTCCCCCACCGCCGCCAGTTCCACGCCGGGAAAAATATTGTAAAGAGATGGTAAGATGGCTAGTGTTACCAGCGCTTTCATCAAAATCATCCGTCGCTACTCAACTGAAGAGGGCTGTTATGGCCGCAGCACAGGACGAACGTCGGCGCTGGCCCCGTTATCGGGCAAAAAATGGCACCTTGCTGTTCAATGACGGAATCTTCGCCGAGATCATCAATATCAGTAAAGGCGGCGTCCTGTGCGCCTATCTGGCGGCGCATGGCGAAAGCAATCCGGCGGTGCGGCTCATCAACCTCATCGACACAGACACCAAACTCTGTCTTTCGGCCATTCCCTGCGCCGATCTCAACTACCAGGATTCCGGCCTCAACATGCCGCTGGCCAGGCTGAGAAAAAGCCGCCTGAAATTCATCCCAGCCGGTGAAGGCTTCCGCCGCGAACTGCACAACTTCATCGACGCCATCATCGCCGAACCAGCCTGAAAATGAAAAATGAAAAATGAAAAACGGCGACGCAAACCTCAACCACCTTTTTTCGCGGAGTCCAGCAGGTCGGTGAAGCGTTGTGCCAGATTTTTTATTTCGTCCTGACCGGCGCGGCGCGGCAAACCGGCGGGCATAGCGTCGATGGCTTGGCGCATGGCGACAAACCAGCGCAGATCGTTCTGGCTTTCGGCGTCGCCATGCGTTTCAGCCACCGCCAGGGCTTCATCCCAACACCCGGCAGCCCGCCACTCGCCCATCGCTTCGATATAAGCCCCAGCTGCGGCGAAGGCCCGCGCCGCGAGGGCGCGTTGCCCCCGCGCCTGTAAAAAGTGGGCGCTGCACAGCGGATCTTCTGGGATGATCAGGGCGCGCGCGCGGGCCGCCGCTTCGATTTTTTTGGCGGCAAGCAGCGTCCTGGTCGCCACAATGCGCAGCCGCCTGGCCTCTTTGGCCACATCACCGGTGAAACCCAGCAGATCGAGATAATTTTCTATTGTATCGGCGAATTCCTCGGCGGTGTCGGCCCGCTCGGCGTCGCGCTCCAGCCGCCCACGCAAGTCCTGCGCCATCGCGGACAAAAGGCCGGGAAAATCAATCCGTTTACAAAATGAATACCTGCGGAACAACAGGCCCTCACGAGGGTCGGCCGCAAGCATTTCCACATCCGCCCCTTGCGCAGCGGCCCGCGCCCTCTCTACCATATATTCAAGCTCTTGATACGAGGCGACGGGAATCTCGTTCGTATCGGGCACCGCGCCAACACGAACCAGCGTTTTTTCCACAGACTCTCGCGCCTCGGCCAGCAAGGCTTTCACCTCATCCTCGTCTTCAGCCGCAAGCGCCTTCTCCACCAACTCCTTAAACAGCGCGCGACGAGCCGACGCCATGTTGCCGCCCACGGCTAGCTCCCCATGGATTGAGGACAGAAGTCGGAGAAGCGGCAAGGGCGAGGTGTTCGGCTCCAGTTTGAGCCGGTCCAGCTCGACAAGCAGTAGATGGATATCGGTAACAAATTCCGGCGAGGCGAGACCTTCATGGTCGCCCTGTTCTTCCTCCAGGCCAGATATGGCGCTGTGGGCGGCTTCAAGGATTTCTGCGCGGGCGATTTCGGCGGGCGGGCCATCAACCAGAAATCCAACCGCCGCCGCGACCAGGGCGGAACGCGCCTCATCACGCACGTCCCGGTCGGCGACGCCGCCCGGCACATCGGATTTTCCGAGCAAACTGACCGCCTGACGCAAGCGCCGCCAGGCCGCTTCCGGGCTGTCGTCAAGCAAGGCGCGAGCCTCGCGCAATCGTCCGCGTACCCGTTCTTCCGGCGGCGTGTCGGTGGTGACGTGCGCCAGGAGTTCCTCCGGCGAAAACAGCACCGGCCCGGCCAACAATTCGCCGCTTAAACGACGCTGGGTCTCGCTTGGGGCAATATCAAGGAAGACCAGGGTTTCCGTGGCGCGACTGAGAACCACCCGCAATTGGTCAATGGCGGTGCGCCGACGGTGCTCCTCCAGCGCCGCAGTTTCCGGCAGCGCCAGCGCTGGTTGTACCGTCTCCAGCATTTTGCCAACATTGACGGCAACCACTGTCTGGTATTCCAAGCCCTTGACCTGGGCCGGATACAAAACCGCCTCGCGCAGGTGTTTCGGCAGCCAGGAATGACTGCCGTCGCCGGGAAAGAGCACAACCAGGTTTTCCACTTCGGCCAACCGCTCAATCAAACCTAAAGCCCGTTGGCCCTCGGCCGCGACGTAAATGGTCTGCCCCTCGACATGTCCGGCATCAAGAAAACGTCCCTGCTTGCGCGGCTTCCGTCCTTTTTCCAGATGCTTATAGAGATTTGAGGCGTTTTGCACCACGGCGGCGATTCTGGCCGGGCAGCGCAGGTTTTCCTCCAAATAAAATTCACGCGGCTTGCCGCAGCGGCCGATCAGTTTTTTATACGGCCCCCAGTCAAATCCAGTCGGGCGCACGGTCTGACCATCGTCTCCGGCCATCAACAGCCACGGCGCAAAGCCCTGGCGGCGGCCCAAGGCCAAGCAAAATTCAACCACCACGTCCACTTCCAGCAGGGTCATATCCTGCAACTCATCGACCACCACGCGGTCAAAGGCGTCAAAACCATCCGGCAATTTATCCTGACGCAAAAGTTGCGCCGCCATCATCGCCGCGTGCAGCTCCGGAAAGACCTGAACGAAGGCGGCGGGCGTGGTGCCTTTCATGATCGCGAGCAACTGCTCGGCCGCCTTGCGACCGACGCCGCTCGCATCATCGCCGCGTGCCTGGCGATAGTGGCGGTCACTGAGACAAGGGAAAAAGGAACCGGGAACGCCGTTGAAGTCGCCTGCCAAACTCCGACCAATCAGACACGAGCGCACCTCAGAAAAAAGCGCCGACGCGCGGTTGGCCCAGACACCGAGGTCTTTCGGAGTCAGACGACCGAAGGCGCGGCGAAAGAGGGCAAGGCTGGTCATCAGCGACTGCCGCTTCACGTCGTTGCCGCAGATCGCGCCGACGAACGAGAGAAAATCCATCGCCTTCACCCGCACATCGGCCGGGGCGAAGGCGGCGAAATGCTCGCGGGCGTTGCGCGTCAGCTCACGCGACCAGGTGAGGTACAACACGCTCTGACCGGCGCGGGCCTCGATGGCCTTCCACAAAGCCGTGGTTTTGCCGGAACCGGGACGGCCCAGGGCCAGACGCACCTGGTCTTCGGCGCGGACAAAATCGAGTTGTTCTTTCGTCAGCGGCTCTTCGGCCAGACCATCCATATCGTTCTGGCCGATGTCGAGGTATTCATCGCCCTTGCCCGCCGACAGATCGGCGTGTTCGTCGTGGTGGCGCAAAGCGCGCACCAGGATATGGCCGTCGGCCTGTGGAAACCCTTTTGGCACCGGGCTGCCCGGCGGCGTCCACCACAGATAGAATTGCATTCCAGTGCCACCGCCGCCCATTGGCGTGCGCATCCAGCCCTTGTTGCGCTCGTCGTGGCAGATTTTGAAGACCGACGAACGCCCGTGCGCGGCTAATTGCGTCAGCACAATAGCCAGCCTTTTCTTCAGGTGCGTTTGCTTATCAATTTCGCGCATCACCTCGTCGTGCACGAGGATCGGATGCGGCAGGGGATTGAAATGATTTTTCTCCGACGCCGACGGCGCATCGGGACGCGACAGGGTGGAAACGGACATAGGGATTCCTGGCTGAAAATGCCGACGCGCCACGGCGCGATTGGCTCGAATTTTTATAGGGAAATATTGCGGAAAATGAGGCGGCCGCCGCTATTTCAGGCTTTTCCGCACAATTTCAAAAACATCTCGCGACAGGTTCTCGACGTTGGCGATCCGTTCCAGCTGCGCCCGCATCAAGTTTCGCCGCCCCTCATCATAGCGCCGCCAGAAGGTCAGCGGCGTAGTCAGACGAGCGGCTATCTGCGGATTATTGGCCTGAAGTTCAAGAATGCGGTCGGCAAGAAAGAGATAGCCCGCGCCGTCCGCCGCATGGAAGCGGTGGTGGTTGCCGCTGGCGAACGCGCCGATCAAAGCGCGGACTTTGTTGGGATTACGCATGGAAAAGGCCGGATGCTTCAGCAGTTCCGTCACCCGCGCCAAGGTGTCTTGGCGGCTGGAAAGGGCTTGGGCGCTGAACCATTTGTCCATCACCAGGGCGTCATGTTGCCATGTATTGCAAAAATTATAAATTATTTCAGTACGTTCTGCGATGTTTCCGTCGGCGGCCAATTGCAGGGCGCAGACCGCATCGGTCATATTCCGCGCCATCCAGTAATGTTTGCGGCAGAGTTTGGCGATCGGACGAGTCAGGGGCGTTTCGGCCATCAGACAGGCGAGCGCGGTATTCTTCAAGGCGCGGCGGCCTATGGCGGCGGCGGCAAGGTCATAGCCGCCGAAGTCCTCGCCCGCGTAGTAGGCGGCCAACAATTCTTCTTTCAGCGACGCGGCGATACAGGCGCGGAAGGAGCGCCTGGCCCGCCACAACAGGTCGGGTTCAATCACCTCCAGGCGCGTCGCCAGATAGCTTTCGGCGGGCGCTTGCAGCATCTGGGCCAATAAGGCCGGGTCGATATTTTTATCGGTTAAAGCGCGGCGCAAGGCGGCCAGATAATCATCATCGACCGGCGCTTCCTCACCCGCGCGCAGGGCCTTGACCCCAGCGAGAATCATCTCTTCGGCCAAGGCGGCGGCGGCGTCCCAACGGTTGAAGGGGTCGCTGTCGCAGGCTAAAAGCGTCAGGCGATGGGCTGCGCTCTGAAACGGCGCTACGACAACCGGCGCGGAAAAACCACGCAGAAACGACAACACCGGCCTGGATTCCACATCATGCCAAACAAATTGTTGGCTTTCTTGACGCAGATGCAGAATTTCGCTTTCCCGGCCATGTGGCGTCATCGCCTCGCCATTTTCCGTCAGCATCCCGACGACCAGCGGCATATGCAGCGGCTTTTTTTCCGGCTGGCCCGGCGTCGGTTCGGTATGCTGCGTCACAGTCAGGCGGTATTCCTTTTTCTCCTGATCATAGCCTTCCACAACCGTCAGATGCGGCGTGCCGGCCTGGCTGTACCACCGGGCGAATTGCGACAAATCCACCGCTGGATTGGCGTCGGCCATCGCTTGCAGAAAATCATCACAGGTGGCGGCCTGGCCGTCGCGCCGCGCCACATACATATCCATACCGGCGCGAAAACCGGCCGCGCCCAACATGGTATGTAGCATCCGCACCACTTCCGCGCCCTTGTTGTAAACGGTGGCGGTGTAGAAATTATTGATTTCGACATAGGAATCCGGACGCACCGGGTGGGCCATCGGCCCGGAATCCTCGCGGAACTGCCCGGCCCGCAAAATGCGCACGTCGTCGATGCGCCGCGCCGCTCTTGACTGCATGTCGGCGGAAAATTGCTGGTCGCGGAACACGGTTAAGCCCTCTTTTAAGCTGAGCTGAAACCAGTCGCGGCAAGTGATGCGATTGCCCGTCCAATTATGGAAGTATTCGTGGGCGACAACCGCCTCTATGGTCTGATAGTCGAGGTCGGTGGCGGTGCGCGGCGAGGCGATGATATTTTTGGCGTTGAAGACGTTCAAGCCTTTATTTTCCATCGCCCCCATGTTGAAGTCCTCAACCGCGACAATCATAAAAATATCAAGGTCATACTCCAGGCCATAGACATCCTCATCCCAGCGCATGGCTTTTTTCAGCGAGGCCATGGCGTGGCCACATTTGTCTTTGTTGTGATCTTCAACATAAATGCGCAAGACCACCGTTTTTCCTGACTTGGTGACGAAGCTGTCCTCAATGTGGGCCAGGTCGCCCGCGACGGTGGCGAAAAGATAGGAAGGTTTGGGAAACGGGTCATGCCAGGTGGCGTAGTGGCGACCATCCGGCAGGTCGCCGGAGGCGATCAGATTGCCGTTCGCCAGCAAAACCGGGCAGCTTTTTTTATCAGCCTCGATACGGGTGGTGAACACCGACAACACGTCGGGCCGATCTGGATAGCAGGTGATAGCACGGAAACCCTCGGCCTCGCATTGGCTGCAATAGATGCCATTTGAGCGATAGACGCCCTCAAGCGCCGTATTAGCGTCAGGATAAATCCGCGTGACAATTTCGACGGTGAATTCGACATCCGGCGGCTGAAGGGACAGAACCAGCTCGCCCGCGCCAAATTGGTATTCGGATGCGGCCAGCGTCCGGCCATTGACGGCCACCGACAGCAATTCCAGCCCTTCGCCATGCAAACGCAGCGCTGACCAATCCTCCGTTTTGCGGCGGGCAACCAGGAGCCGCGACCTGACCAAAGTGAATCCGGAAAAATGCTGAACAAGAAGGTTAATTTCTTTCACCAGCCAGGGAAAAGGCCGGTATTGGTCGCGGTCAATGGTTTTGTGGTCGGAATTAGACATACGCGCCTCGAAAAACAATGGAAATACCAGGGAGAAAGCGGCGTCTGGAACAGGTTGACAGCGCCGGATAAGAGCGATAGTTTGCCGCGAAAATCAAGCGGGCGGCAGGCTCGACAGGCCGCCGAAGGTACCACAAAACCATGGCAAGAACACGAAATGATAACCATTAACGAGCACTACCTGAAATTGCGGGCGTCGTACCTTTTTTCCGACATCGCCGGACGCATCGCCCGTTTTCAAGAAGAATATCCCGACCGGGAAATCATCCGCCTGGGCATCGGCGATGTCACCCGCCCACTGCCCAAAGCCTGCATCGCCGCCTTTCATAAAGGGGTGGATGAAATGGCCGACGACGCCACCTTTCGCGGCTACGGCCCGGAACAGGGCTATCCGTTCCTGCGCCAAGCCATTGCCGAACACGATTTTCACGCCCGCGGCGCGGCGATTGAGCCGGATGAAATCTTCGTCAGCGACGGCGCCAAATGTGACACCGGCAACATCCAGGAACTATTCTCAACCGACATAAAAATCGCCATTCCCGACCCGGTGTATCCGGTCTATCTCGACACCAACGTCATGGCCGGACGCACCGGCAGCCACGCCGACGGCCGCTACCAGGGAATTGTCTATCTCGATTCAACAAAGGAAAACGGCTTCGCGCCGGAGCCGCCGAAAGAAAAAGTCGATTTGATCTATTTGTGCTTTCCCAACAACCCAACGGGTTCAACGATCACAAAGGATCAACTGCGGCGCTGGGTCGAATACGCCCGCAACAACCAAGCGCTGATTCTCTTCGACGCCGCCTACGAAGCCTTCATTCGCGACGAAAGCCTGCCGCATTCGATCTATGAAATCGCCGACGCGAAAGAAGTGGCGATTGAATTTCGCAGCTTTTCTAAAACCGCCGGTTTCACGGGAACCCGTTGCGCCTACACGGTGGTGCCGCAGGAATGCCTGGCTTACGACAAGAGTGGAAACCGTCACTCGTTGCACGCCATGTGGAACCGCCGCCACACCACCAAATTCAACGGCGTTTCCTATCCGGTGCAACGGGCGGCGGAAGCGGTCTACAGCCCGGAAGGCAAAGCGCAAGTCCGCGAATTGATTGATTACTATCTGAACAACGCCGCCATCGTCCGCAAAACCATGGCTGAGCTGGGCTATGATTCGGTTGGCGGCGACAATTCGCCCTACATCTGGGTCGAATGCCGTAAGGATTCGTGGGATTTTTTCGATATGCTGCTACGAAAAGCCGGAGTGGTCTGCACGCCGGGCGCGGGTTTTGGCCGTTGCGGCCAAGGTTATATCCGTATTTCCGCCTTCAACAGCCCGGAAAAGGTCAAAAAAGCCATGGCGAACATCAAAGCGGCGCTGCGCTGAACTGGCGACAATTTGGCGGCGCGATCCGATAAAGAGCGCGCCGCCAAAGCGCCATAACGGTCAGCGACCTCAACGACCAATCAAGCGCAAAAATTCTTCCTCCGACAAAATCGTTATTCCCAGTTCCCGCGCCCGCTTCAGCTTGCCGCCGGCCTTATCGCCCGCCACCACATGCGTCACCTTTTGCCCAACCGCGCCGACCACCTGGCCGCCGCCCTCCCGCGCCAGCCTTTTCGCTTCATCACGGGTCATGTGGGTCAGGCTTCCGGTGAATACCACTGTCATGCCGACCAGCGGGCCGTCGCTTTTCGCCGCCGGACGAACCACCACCCCCGCCGCCCGCACATCGTCGAGCAATGCTCGGCCAGCATCGCCATGGAAAAATTCGCTGATTGAGTTTGCCGCTTCAACACCTACGCCGTCGATGGCCAGCAGTTCTTCCTGGTCGGCGGCGGCCAAGGCGTCAAGCGTCTCGAAATGATTTTCAAGGGCCGTCGCGGTCACCTCGCCGACATGACGAATGCCCAACGCGGCGATGAAACGGGCCAGAGGCGGGTTCTTGGCGGCGTCAATCGCCTGGATCAGGGCCGCAGCCGATTTTTCGCCCCAACCATCCAAAGAGGCCAGTTGCTCCGAATGCAGACGGTAGAGGTCGGCGATACCCTGCACCAGACCGAAGGCGACCAACTGTTCAAGCGATTTTTCACCGAGACCGTCAATATCCAGGCCAGCCTTCGAGGCAAAATGCGTCAGCTCGCGCAAGCGTTGCGCCGGGCACAGGGGATTGCCGCAGCGCAGCACCGCCCCGCCCTCTTCCTTGGCCAAGGCGCCGCCGCACGACGGGCAGGCCTCGGGCATCAAAAGCGGCTCGGCGTCGGGCGGGCGCTTTTCGACGATGACCTTGACAATCTCAGGAATCACGTCACCGGCCCGCTGCACCAAGACCGTATCGCCCAGGCGTAAATCCTTACGGCGGATTTCATCCTCGTTATGCAGGGTGGCCCGACTCACCGTGACGCCGCCAATCAGAACCGGCTCCAAAATCGCCACCGGCGTCACCGCGCCAGTGCGTCCGACCTGAAATTCAACGGCGTTCAGCCGGGTTGTCGCCTGCGAGGCGGGAAATTTCCAGGCCACGGCCCAACGCGGCGACCGGCTTTTTTCACCCAGACGTTTTTGCAGGGCCAGCGCATCAATCTTCACCACCATGCCGTCGATTTCATAGGGCAAATCCTCGCGCCGCGCCGCCAAATCGTCAAAGGCCGCGACCACCGCCCGCGTATCGGCGCAGGGGCGAGACAGGGGATTGACTGGCAAACCGCATTCTGTCAGGAAACGCAGCGCTTCACTTTGTCCATTCAGAGCAAAGCGCTCCGGCTCGGCCAGGGCGTAGGCAAAAAATCGCAGGGGCCGCCCAGCGGTGACGGCGGGGTCAAGTTGCCGCAGCGAACCGGCGGCGGCGTTGCGCGGATTGGCGAAAAGCTCTTTGCCCGCCGCCTCCTGCTGGCGATTCAGCCGCGCAAAACCCGCTTTGTCCAAAAACACCTCGCCGCGCGCCTCCAGCCGCCCGGACACCGACCGGCGCAGACGCAGGGGAATATCGCCGATGGTTTTCACCTGGGCGCTGATGTCTTCGCCGACCATGCCGTCGCCACGGGTCGCGGCTTCAATCAACACGCCGTCCTGATAGATCAGCTCGACGGCCAGGCCATCGAGTTTCGGCTCGGCCACGTAGCTAATATCCGCCTCCTGACGCAGCGATTTCCCGGCGCGGTTCGCGAAATCAAGCAGTTCGCCCTCGCTAAAGACATTATCCAGGCTCAACATCGGCAGCCGGTGCGCCACCTGACGAAATTCCGGCAATGGCGCGCCGCCGACCCGCATACTCGGCGAATCCGCCGTAACCAGTTCGGGATGCGCGGCTTCGATGGCCAGAAGTTCTTGAAAAAGCGCGTCGTATTCGCCGTCGGCAATGATCGGCGCATCGAGGACATAATAGCGATAGGCGTGCTCATGCAGCAGGCCGCGCAGTTCGGCCAGTCGTTCTTCGGCGCTCATGGCGTTGACATTGGCGAAATGGAGAAAAAACAACAACGCGGCGGCCAAGAGGATCGTGATTCTTTTCACCCCTCGCACCGCCGCGCCGCCCATAAACCTGACTATTTTACCCTGTTTCAATGCCCGCTGCTCACGTGGCCGCGAAAATATTTTTCGCCCAGAAGAAACAACAGCCCACAAAAGGCGAAGCCGCCCATGGTGGTCAGCGCTTCAAGGCACGACGGCGTATAACTGAACATTTCAGGATAATCGACCAAACCCATGTCCGCGAAATGCGGAACCAGTTGCCCGACCACCACCAAATCATAGCGCATGAAGAATATGCCAATCATACCGGCGACCGAGGCGATGAAGATCACCCGCAGGCTCTCGGCGCGCACGCACAGAATGAGGAAAAAGGGCAGTACCAGACCAAGCGTGATTTCACCGATCCAGAAATTGACCGTGTACGGCCCATGCAGCAGATAGGCCATAGCCTCGTACTTGCCCGGCGGATTGCCGGTGACGCCCGCTATCATCTTCCAGGTGGTGAAAAACAGCACCACGGCCATCATTAAGGCCGCCAGCTTGCCGACGCTTTGCAAGGAGGTCTTCAGCTTGTCGTCGATGGCCCAGCCGTTGAAGCGGTAGGCCAGATAGGTAAAGAACAGAATCGCCACACAGCCTGACATGGCGGCGGAGACGATGAAGTAAATCGGCATGTACGGCCCGTGCCAGAATTCGCGGCCATTCAAAAGGCCGAAGACCGCGCCGAGATTAGAATGGGCGACAACACCGGTCAGCAAGCCAGCCAAGCCGCAGGCGGTGGCCAGTTTGTGGTTATCCAGTTGCAGCATGACAAATTCAATCACCATGAAGACCAGATACAAACCGTAGAGAGTGCCCATCCACCAGATATTTGAGGTCAGGTTAAAGCCGATGACGTTGGCTATCGGCATCCGCCAGGTGTTTTCTATCTCGAAGGCGATAACGAGGAAACCGGAAATAATCGTAACGATGGACAGGAAAACCGCGCGTTTGGCGATCGGCGCGAAATTTTCAAAACCGAAGACATGGCCTATCGAAGAAACGATGCACAGGCCAGTCGAGGTGACGACGAAAAAGACGTAGGCGGCGATGAGAATCCCCCAAGGAATCTCGCGGCTGACGCCGAAGGTATGCTCGTGCCCAGCCCACAGGGCGTAGACGCCGCTGAAAATACCGACCAGCGACAAGGCCGCCAAAACAGCGATGCTGATGTTGAAGAACTTTTCTCTTTCCACCGTCAGCCCGCCGCTTTTCGGCAGAATGCTGAGAACGGTGTTGATGGTGACATTCATGATTGCGCCTCCGTTATGGAAATCGGGATTTCTACAGTGTCATCGGAACAAAACGCCGCGCTCGTTCAGTGGTGGGCGGGCGCGGTTTCAGCCGGATTTTCGGCCTGCCGCAGACGGTTTTCGCCACGCGCGCCGATATGGCAGGCGGTGCAGCGGGTATCGGAGGCGAAGGCGGTTTCGCCGTCGTGACAAGCGCCGCAATAGCCGCCGTCGTAGATGGTATTCATCGTGAAATCGGCCTTTTGCTCGGCGGCGCCAGTATCCTGCTCAAACAAGCTATCATGACAGGCGTCGCATTCGAGCTTTTTATCTTTGGTGTGGGTTTTGTGGTTGAAGACCACGGCTTTCACCGGTTTTTCCCAGATAATCGGCGCTTCCGGCCCATAGGCGTCTTCGTCGTATGCCTCTTGTGCGGCAACCGCCGCCTGTCCCGCCTCTTCGGCCTGGGCGGCGATTCCACCGGCAAGCAAAAGCGCCAGCATGGAAAAGAAAATTATATTCATGGCTTTCATCGCATTCTCCTTGGATGGATGGTTCAAGCGTTGGTGTAGAAGACATTGGGCAGCGCGCCGGTTTCCGGGCGCAGCGTCCAGACAATGGTCTCAGGCGTATGAATCAGTTGGTAAACCCGGCTTTTCTGGTCGGCCAGATTGCCGAACACCCGCACATCCGCCGGACAGGCGGCGGCGCAGGCCGTGGTCGTTTCCCCCTTGGACAACCGGGTTTCCCAGCAGAAGTCGCATTTATCAACGGCGCGTTTCTCTTCCTGAAAATAGCGGGCGTTATACGGACAGGCGGTCATGCAGGTTTTACAGCCGATACAGCGGCTGGGCTTCATCATGACGATGCCGGTTTTTTCATCCTTCCAGGTGGCGGTGGTCGGGCAGACGCGAACACAGGGCGGGCGGTTGCAGTGGTTGCACAAAACCGGCATAAAAATGGTTTCGCTTTTGCCTTCGGTCAGCTGGCGGCGGCGTTCTAAAATGGTCGTGCGGTAGCCATACGACGGCACCTGGTTGGTTTTGACACAGGCTTCTTTGCAACGCTCACAATCAATGCACAGTTCTTCGCGAATCACCATCGTGTAGTGCGGATTATAGGGATATTCCCCGATCTTCGGCACCACGCCGCCGAAAGCCGCGGCATCCTTCACCGAAACCAGCGACAGCACGCTGCCGCCGAGGTAGAGGCCGGTTATCGCCAGGCCCAGGCGCAGAAATTCTCGCCGCTCCCGCGAGGAAATGGCCGATAGGTCTTCCGACGGCGACCGCTCAAGTTTTTTGATGTCCATGATACGCTCCATTTGAATTACAGGTACTGAACAACGGAAAGGCCGCAGCCACAGCGGCGGCCATGGATTCACTCCAGGCGGGGCAAGCGGCGCGTCGCCGGGAAAACGAAAAACTCGTCAATTTTTTATCGGCTACTCTTTAGGGATAAACACCCTGAAAACTCAACAAAAAAAACCGTCCCGAAACGCTGGGGACGGTTTTTGCGAAAAGCGGCCAAAGCATCGATCAAGGCGCGCCGGTCAATGCCCTTTCGCCCGTGGGGACTGCGACTCTTTTTCGCCGAACGGGCTGTAGGGAATACGGATGGAAATGCCATCAGCGGCCCAGGCGTACTTGGTTCCGGCCAGAAAATCTTTACCGGCCAAGGCATTTTCGGCGACGGCGACGATCGCCTCGGCCATCGCCTCGCCGTCCTGTTTGACCGTGGCGCTCATCTTGCCGTCCGAAATGGCCCGCGCCGCGTCTTCGGTGGCGTCAACCCCTATCACCGGAATGAATGGCCCGCTCTTTTCGCCCAGATTATAACCGCCTTGATTCAAGGCCGCGATCACGCCCATGGCCATGGCGTCGTTGTTCGAAATAACCATCTCGATTTCCTTGCTCGCGCCACTCGCCAAGAGCGCCGCCATTTGCCGCTCGGCCAAGCCGCTATCCCAATTGCAGACCAGATTCGCCCCCACCTGACTCATGCTGACGCCCTTTTCCCGCGCCTCGCGCACACTGTATTCACTGCGGGCCTGCGCCTCCGGATTGTCGGGTTCGCCCTGAAACAGCGCATACTGGCAGTTGCCGTCGCGGTTGCGGTCATACTCCGGATGGGCGCGCCAGAGCGCCGCGATCAATTCTCCCTGCATCCGCCCGGCGTCGGCGGCGTTGGTGCCGACAAAGCATGATTTGGGATAGGCGCGCAGCACGTCGAGATCAGGTTCGCGATTGAAAAAGATGATGGGAATCGTCGCTTTTTTGGCGCGGGCGACAAAGGCGGCGGCGTTCTTCGGATCGACGGCGTTGACGAGCAGTAGCTTAGGTTGGCGCGACAGAAAACCATCAACCTGATTGAGTTGCAAAATGGGATCGCCCTGCGCGTCCTGGACATTCAGTTCGACCGTGGCCGCGAGCCGTGGCCTGAGGGCCGCGCTCACCGCGCCGATATAGGTATCCTTGGCGTTAAACAGAAAAAGCCCGACCAGTGGACGGTCGCCTGCGGGCGATTCGCTTTGACCACCGTCATCGCAGGCGGTTATCAATAACAGCAAGGCAAGCGCCGCGAAGGACGACAAAACGACACGGACGTTTCGGGCGGCGGGACACAAGGCAAGAAATCGGTGGCGCATGGCATTCTCCTATCCAGGACGGAGGTCAGTCGGCGGGCGCGACCTTTGCGCGATCACCGGCACCCCATTTAATCAGCGTTTTTGTCAATTCGGCGACATTTATCGGTTTGGTCACGTGTTCGTCCATGCCGACTTCCAGGCTCTTTTCCCGGTCGCCGCTCATGGCGTGCGCGGTCATGGCGACAATCGGAATGCTTTGGCCGCGACGGTGGGCGCTGGCGCGGATAGCTTTGGTGGCATCGAGGCCGTTCATCACCGGCATCTGAATATCCATGAAAATCACGTCAAACTCTCCTTCCTCAAACAGCCCTATCGCCTCCAAGCCGTTGTTCGCCAGTGTCACGCGGCTGCCCAGGCTTTCGAAAATGCCCTTGGCGATTTCCTGATTCAGGGCATTGTCTTCGGCAACCAGAATATTCAACGGCGGCGGTTTGACTGATTCAGTCAGTCTGCCTGCCGCCGCCGCGCGCGCCGCCGCCTTCGCCCGCGTCACGCCGCGATGAATGCGGAAGGTGAAATGGAAATCGCTGCCTTTGCCCGGCTCGCTTTCCACCCAGATGCGCCCGCCCATGATCGTCACCAACGATTTGCAGATGGCCAAGCCCAGGCCGGTGCCACCGTAACGCCGCGAGATTGAGCCGTCGGCCTGGGAAAATTGCTCGAACACTGCCTCCCGCTGCTCTTCGGAGATGCCGATGCCGCTGTCGCGCACCAGGCAATGCAGGATGATTTCGCCGGTCGCCGGGTCAGGCTGCGCTTCGTTCGCGATTCCTATGCGCAGACTGATTTCGCCTTGCTCGGTGAATTTTAAGGCGTTGCCGCAGAGATTGATGCAAATCTGCGACAGGCGCAGGGCGTCGCCCTCAAGATAATCCGGCGTGTCGGCATCGACGGCGAAGATCATTTTGATGCCCTTTTCCGCCGCCCTGGCCGACAGCATATCGGCCACCGACGACAGCATGTCGGCCAAGCTGAAGGGCCGTCGTTCAAGCTCGATACGGCCCGCTTCGAGTTTGGAAAAATCCAGGATGTCGTTGATGATGCCCAAGAGGCTTTGCGCCGCCGCGTCGATACGCTCGATGTGCTGATTTTTCACTTCAGCCTTGTTCTCGCGCCGCGCCAGATAGGTCATGCCCAGAATGCCGTTCATCGGCGTGCGGATTTCGTGGCTCATGCGGGCCAGAAATTCGCTTTTGGCGCGGGTGCCGGCTTCGGCCCGCTCCACGCTTTCGCGCAGCGCGTCAACCATGATCGACAGGCTGTCGGAGAGATCGCCCAATTCATCATCGCGCCGCACGCCGGTCTCGCGCCCCTGGCCGCCGCTGGTGATTAGCCTGGCAAATTCACGCAGGTGATTGATGTCACGTGTGACTGGAAAAATCAGCAACACGGCGCAGGCGCAGGCCAGAAGCGCGGCCAGGGCGGAAACGGCGATAGCGGTATTGCGCACGGTGACGAAAAACGAGCGCATATAGTCGCGGTCGGCGATGACGATGGCGTAAATGCTGGTCTGGGGGATGTGATAAAAGCCGACGTTTTTCGGTTCTCCGTCGATTTTGATGGGCAGACTGCCAGCATCGGCTTGGGCCAGAATGGTCTGCCAGGCGCGCTCCGGAAAGACCTCACCGCCGATTTCGCCGCTATCCAAAGAGGAAATCACCCGCCCCGGCGGCGCGACCAGAAGCGGGCGCAGAAACGGTTGTTTGGTTTCATGCAGGGCGCTCTGGGTGATTTTGGCCAACTGCAAAAAACCTATCAATGCTCCGACGCGACCATTGTAGACGATTTTCAGCGACACGGCCGCGAGCATTTCGCCGCTGACCGGGCTGACGAAGGGCTGCGAGACCCGGAACATGCCGTGCGACAAGGTACTCTGAAACCAGGGTTCTTTGGCCAGATCAAGGTTGCCGAAGGCCGACCAATCACCGGCCAACGGACGGCCATTTTCATCGGTGAGGAAAAAGGCGGCGTAGTAGCCGCAGGCCGACTGGATATTGAGGAGGATAGCGCTGACCTGTTCACGCTCCGGCGAAGCGCCCACAGGCGGCAGCTCGATGCCACGCACGATGACCGGCAGATTGGCGGCGACCACCATATCTTTGCCAGCCCGCTGCACCTGCTCGCCAACGCTGTTGCCAACGGTCGTGGCTGCGCCGATAATCCGCTCTTGCCGCACCGAGGCGATAACACTGCCGCCCTTTTGAATAATGAGGAAATTCGCGACGGAAAACGTGACCAGAATAACCGCCAATATCGAGAGGGGTAGCTTGGCCCTGATGCTCAGTTGTTTCATCAGCGGTCTCGCCCCGATCTGATGGTGGATTGAACGGTCGCGGCAAGGCGACCGGATTGAAAAAGATCATTTTACTCTTTCCGCGGCGCTGGAAGCAAGGGTGACCCGGTCAGGGCGCGGCAGGCTCGTCCGCCGCCAAAACACCTGGCGGCAATGGTGGCGGCAGCTCTCCGCCCAACATATAACCACCGTCCATGCGCAGCACGGTTCCGGTCATGTAACTCGCTTGCGTCGCGAGAAAATACACCGCTTCCGCCACCTCGTTCGGCAAACCGCGCCGACCAAGCGGCGTGCGCCGGTTTAACGCGGCGCGTTCCTCTTCATGTAAGGCGGCCCAGCCCCGCGTCCCTTCACCATGGCGGGATTCGATGAAACCGAGCATCAACTCATTCACTCTGATGTCCGGCGCGGCCTCACGCGCCCAGGCTTCGGTTAAGCCACGGATGGCGCGGTTGGCCAGACTGTATCCCTCGCTGAAAAAAGGCGCCGCCGGGCCGCCGCGCCCGGTTAACGCGGCGATGGAAGAGATATTGACCACGGCTTTCCCGCCGGGCCGTGCGCTCGCCCGCAACATCGGTAGAGCGCGCTGAAAAAGAAGACGCTTGGCTTCCAGTGTCGTGGCGAATTCCAACCGCCACTGCTGAGCGTTGACCGGCGCATCGTAGGAACCGTGCACCACCGGCATTCCGCCGCGCTCAATATTGTTGATAAGAATATTCAGACCGCCGAAACGCCTCTTCAACCCGGCAAACAGCGCCGCCACCTGTTCTGGCGAGCGCAAATCGCAGTCGGGCGTCCAGTACAAGCAGGCGTCATCGTCGGGAAATTCGCGGCGCAAGTCGGCCACCGATTCGGGCCAATCAAACACCGGCATGACCAACCGGGCGCCAACCTGGGCGAAGCGGCGGGCGATGGCGCGACCGATAGGACGGGCGGCGCCGGGCAGCAAAACAATCATGTTTTCAGACAGGAAAGGCATGGTCGGCCCCACAACGCGAAATGGATGAAGCAGGCGATGGAGCATAACCGAAATCCGGTTGGAACGCGCCTTTTTCGCAGGCGGCGCTTCAGGTTTCGACCTCCGAAGCCGTTTCCATTACCCTTGCTTTCCACCATGAACCGGGTAATATAGCGGTTTTGTGTTTTTTCGCGCCGCCCCGCCAACTCCACGGGTGACGCGCTCCACTTATTTCTTCCCGACCAATTCACAAAGGATTCACCGACATGCAAGTGAACATCCAGCCAACCGGCGCCCTTGGCCGCACCATATCCATCACTCTGCCCGCCGACGAGGTTGCCCCAAAACTGAAGGCCGAATACGAAAAAATCCGTCAGAATGCCCGGATGGCCGGTTTTCGCAAAGGCAAGACGCCATTGAACGTCATTGAAAAAACCTACAAACCGCAGGTTGAAGCCGATGTCGCGGAAAAACTGATTCAGGAAAGCTACTTCGACGCCATCGGCAAGGAAGACATCGATCCGGTGACGCATCCGGAAATCACCGATTTCAAATATAACGACGACGGTTCGTTCAGCTACGACGCGGCGGTGGAAGTGCGCCCCATCTTCACCCTGGCTGAATATAAGGGCATAGAACTGGAGCGTCCGGTCATCGCCATCAGCGACGAGGAAGTGGCGGCGGAACTTGAAAAATTGCGCCGCGAGCTGGCCAATCTCCGCGACGCCGACCACCGCCCGGCGGCCAACGGCGACGTGGTGCTGATTGACTTTCAGGGCTATTTCAAGGGCAACCCGATCAAACAGATCAAAAACACCGATTTTTCGTTGGAGCTGGGTTCCGGCAAGCTGGAGCCAGAGCTGGAGGCCAAGCTGGTCGGCCTCACCAAAGGCGATGAGGTTCAGCACGAAATCGACTATCCGGAAAACAACCCCAATCCATTCCTAAAAGGCCGACGAATCGAGTTCCGCATCAGCTTAAAAGATGTGAAGGAGCGCCTGTTGCCGGAACTTGACGACGAATTCGCCAAAGATGTCAGCGAGACCTTCAACACCCTGGACGACCTAAAGTTTTCCATCCGCGAGCGGCGCATGAAGGAGCGCTTGAACCAATCCGAAGGCGCGGTTGTCGATACCATGATGCAGGCCCTTTTAGAGCGACACGACTTTGAGGTGCCGAAACGTCTGGTCGATTTTGAAGTGCGACAGATGGTGAAAGAGGCGGAAGAGCGCTTGAAACGCAGCGGCTTCACCCCGGAACAGGCCGGACTCGACCTGAAAAGACTCGCGGAAAATAGCCAGGAAATCGCCGCCAAGCGGGTGCGTGGCGACTTTATTCTGAAAAAAATCGCCGAAGTGGAAAACATCAAGGTGGACGAGGCCGATATGGAGCGCGGCTTCAAACGCATCGGCGACCAATACCGCATGTCGGCCGCCGAGGTAAAAGAATTTTTCAAGAGCCGCGATGACCTGTTGCCACTGATGGGCGAGCTTCTGAATGAAAAAATCATCAACTTCCTAAAGGAAGCGGCGGTGGTGAAAACCATCGAGGCGGCCAACGGCGAAACGCCGACGGCAAGGCCCGAAGAGACGCCCGCGAGCGATGACAAATAAACGCCACTGCCGCGCCGCTTTTTTCGCGTCAGGTGTTTGACAACCGACGATTCGCCATCATAGTGTTCGCTTCCTGTTGTCGCACCCAATCCGACCGCGCCGGGCGCATCCCGCTGCGGTCGTCTTTTTCCGGAGGAAATCCATGAATCTTGTGCCCATGGTGGTCGAACAGACACCAAGAGGCGAACGCGCCTTTGATATTTATTCACGCCTCCTAAAAGAGCGCATCGTTATCCTCGGCTCGGCGATCAACGACGATGTAGCCAACGTCATCGTCGCGCAACTCTTGTTCCTTGAAGCCGACGATCCTGATAAGGATATTACGCTTTATGTCAATTCGCCGGGTGGTTCGGTCAGTTCCGGCATGGCCATTTACGACACCATGCAGTATGTCAAATGCGATATCGCCACCCTTTGCATCGGCCAGGCCGCCTCAATGGGAGCGTTGTTGCTGGCGGCGGGCGCGGCGGGTAAACGCTACTCGCTGCCGCATTCGCGCATCATGATTCATCAGCCGCTGGGCGGCTTCCAGGGCCAAGCCACCGACATCGACATCCACGCCAGGGAAATGTTGCGGGTGCGCGACGAGCTGAACCGCATCCTGGCCCAGCACACCGGCAAAAACCTTGAACAAATCGGCCAGGATACCGAGCGCGACAACTTCATGAACGCTACGGAGGCCACCGGCTACGGCATCATCGACAAGGTGCTGACCAGCCGTGAGGATATAACCAAGGAAGAGAGCAATGGCCAGTAGAAAATCACAGGAACCAGATGCGCCCGTCTGCTCATTTTGCGGGCGGACCGCCGACCAGGTTGAACAGCTTTTCGCCGGACAGGCGCCGGACGTTTTTATCTGCAACGACTGCGTGGCCCACTGCCACACCATGGGCGACGAACAGGACGAGGCCGACGCCGTTCGGCGTCCGGAGGCGCGGCTGTTGAAACCGCGCCAGATCCACGAATACCTCGACCAATACGTCATCGGCCAGGAGCACGCGAAAAAAGTTTTGGCCGTGGCCGTGCACAACCACTACAAACGCATCGACGCGCCCAAAGCCGACGACGCCGTCGAGTTGCAAAAATCCAACATCATTCTGATCGGCCCGACCGGCTCTGGCAAAACGCTCATCGCCCAGACCCTGGCGCGGCTGCTGGATGTGCCTTTTTCCATCGCCGACGCCACGACGCTCACCGAAGCCGGGTATGTCGGCGAAGACGTGGAAAACATCCTCGTCAGCCTGTTGCAAGCCGCCGACTACGATTTAGAACGGGCCGAGCGCGGCATCATTTATATCGACGAGATTGATAAAATCGCCCGCAAGTCCGACAGCCCGTCGCTCACCCGCGATGTCTCCGGCGAAGGCGTGCAGCAAGCCCTTCTGAAGATCATCGAAGGCACCGTCGCTTCGGTGCCGCCGAAGGGCGGACGCAAGCACCCGCAACAGGAGATGATAAAAATCGACACCACCAACATTCTCTTCATCTGCGGCGGCGCTTTTGTCGGCCTGGATGAGGTAGTGCGCCGACGCGACGGCAAAAAATCCATCGGTTTCGGCGCCGATGTGCGCGGCAACGCCCAAAAAAAATCCTGCGAACTGTTGCGGACGCTGCAACCGGAGGATTTGTTGAAATTCGGTCTGATTCCGGAGCTGGTTGGCCGTCTGCCGGTCATCGCGACGTTAGAGGAGTTGAGCGAGGCCGATTTGGTGCGGGTGTTGCGCGAGCCGAAAAACGCCCTGACCAAGCAATATCAACGCCTGTTTTCCTTTGAAAATATCAATCTCCGCTTCACCGAAGGGGCGCTTATCGCCATCGCGCAAAAAGCCCTGGCGCGAAAATCCGGCGCGCGCGGCCTGCGCTCGGTGCTGGAAGAGGCCATGCTCGACATCATGTACGACCTGCCTTCGCAGGAACATGTACAGGAATGTATCATCAGCGAGCAGGTCATTGCCCACGGAGATTATCCGGTCATTCTCTACGATAACGACAACGCCGAACGCAAATCGGCCTGAGGCCGAGGGAGCCGCCGTGACCTACCTTTACCCTGTCATGCCTTTGCGGGATATAGTTGTATTTCCGCATATGGTGGCGCCGCTCGTGGTCGGGCGCAAAAAATCCATCGCCTCGCTGGAACATGCGCGGGAAAAGCGCTCCGACATCCTGCTGGTCGCGCAAAAGCGGGGCGGCGTCGATGAACCCGGCGGCGACGACCTGCACACGGTCGGCACGCTGGCCTCACTGATGCAGCTCCTGCGCCTGCCGGACGGCACCATCAAAGCGCTGCTCGAAGGAAAAAGTCGGGCCAGGGTGTTGCGCTATCTGCAATCGGACAACAATCTGTTGCTGGCCGAAATCGAGATGATTGAGGAAGTCGTGGACACCAGCCACGACCTGCTGGCGCACGACCGGGAACTGCGTCGCCGCTTCGCCGAATTCGCCGAGAACAACAAAAAAATTCCGAGGGAAGTAGTAAAAAACCTGGCCCAGATTACAGACCCGTTCAAACTGCTTGATGTCATCTGCTCGCATCTACCGCTGAAAGCCGAAGAAAAGCAGACGATTCTCGAATGCCCACCGCTGATCGACCGCATCGACATGGCGCTTGACGCCATTCATCGCGAAACCATTCTGGCCGGCCTAGAGCGCGACATTAACGCCAGGGTCAAGACCAAGATGAGCAAAACCCAGCGTGATTATTACCTGAATGAAAAAGTCAGGGAAATCCAGAAGGAGATGGGCCAAAACGAGGATGGCCTCGACGAGCTGGGTGAGCTGGAAGCAAAGATAAAGGCCAAGGACATGCCAGACGCGGCGCGGGGCAAGGCGCTGAAAGAATTGAAAAAGCTACGCAACATGCCGCCGATGTCCGCCGAAACCACGGTGGCGCGCAATTATATCGACTGCATCGCCCATCTGCCGTGGCTGCAAAAAAGCCACTCGCGCATCGACATCGTGAAGGCCGAAAAAATCCTTGACCAAGACCACTACGGCCTGTCCAAACCCAAAGAGCGCATCCTCGAATATCTGGCCGTGCAGGCGCAGGTGAAAAAAATAAAAGGGCCGATCCTGTGCCTGGTCGGACCACCGGGCGTTGGCAAAACCTCAATCTGCCGGTCAATCGCCCGCGCCATGAACCGTAAATTCGCCAGGCTGTCGTTGGGCGGCGTCCGCGACGAGGCGGAGATTCGTGGTCATCGCCGCACCTATATCGGCGCATTACCTGGTAAAATCATTCAGGCAATGCAGAAGGTCGATGTTGCCAATCCGGTCTTTTGTCTGGATGAAATCGACAAGATGTCGATGGATTTCCGCGGCGACCCTTCGGCGGCGCTTCTGGAGGTGCTCGACCCGGAGCAGAACGTCGCATTCAACGACCACTACCTTGATATGGATTACGACCTGTCCGGGGTGTTTTTCATCACCACCGCCAACACCCTGCACAGCATCCCGCCGCCCTTGCGCGACCGCATGGAAATCATCCAGATGGGCGGCTACACCGAGGAAGAAAAACTGCGCATCGCCGCCGACTATCTGGTCCCGAAACAACTGCGGGAAAACGGTTTTCAGAAGGACGGTATCCGGCTGGATGACGACGCCCTTTTGGAAATCATTCGCCGCTACACCAAGGAAGCCGGGGTGCGCGGCCTGGAGCGGGCCATCGCCTCGCTCTGCCGCAAAATCGCCCGCGACCGGCTGAAAACCAGAGAGCGGACCCGAAAATACCAGCTTAACGCGGCGGCGGTCAGAACACATCTCGGCACGCCGAAATACCGCTACGGTCTGGCCGAAGAGCACGATGAAATCGGCCTGACCACCGGCCTGGCCTGGACAGAAGTGGGCGGAGAACTGCTCCAGATCGAAGCGACGGTGATGCCCGGTTCCGGCAAAATGACCATCACCGGCAAACTGGGCGACGTGATGCAGGAATCGGCGCAGGCCGCCCTGACCTATGTCCGCTCGCGGGCCGGACGTTTGGGACTGGAGCCGGATTTTTATCAGAAACTCGACATTCACGTCCATGTGCCGGAAGGCGCTATCCCGAAAGACGGGCCGTCGGCGGGCATCACCATCGCCACCACCCTGGCTTCGGTGCTACTCCAAATTCCAGTGCGGCATGAACTGGCCATGACCGGCGAAATCACCCTGCGCGGTCGCGTATTGCCAATCGGTGGCCTGACTGAAAAACTACTCGCAGCGAAACGCGGCAACATCACCCATGTGCTTATCCCGAAGGATAATGAACGGGAACTTGGCGATGTGCCGGAAAAAATCCGCGATACACTCGATGTGACTCTGGTCGAGCATGTGGATGAGGTGTTGGAAGCGGCTTTGCTTTTAAAAGATGGCGAAACGCTCTTCAAAACCCCGGCTATGCCGCACATACTGGCGGCGCTCGCCGATTTAGAGCAGAGTTCGACGCATTGATTTGCTTGGGAAAGACGTGGAATTTGTTCAGGGCGGCTTCCTCTCATGGGGAAAGCCGCCTTTTTTATGCGCCCATCACTGGGCGTTAATTTCCTCAATACGTCCGGCGTTTTTGCGGATGACCAAACGTAGCCAACCCAAATTAGCGCCCTCTTCAGCTACCAGCATGAGAAAGCTGTCGGTGCCGACTGGCGACAGAATGATCATCCCGTCCTGATACTCAAAAAGGCCGGTTTGCAGACTGCTGCGGGCTAATTCCTCTCCCATAAATTCCGCCGACGCCAAGCCGCTGGAGGCAACAGCGCTGAGGGCTTCCGCCTGAGAACGGTCGTCCGGCGGCTGGCTGGCCAGCAAAAAACCATCGCGTCCAACCAGGCAGGCCAAACGCACGCCGTCAATGCCGGTGAACTCGCTGAGGATGGCGTCAAGCGGCGTATGCGACCGCGCCGGTTTACCAGCCTTGATTGCGGCCCCGATGGCGCGAATTCGCCCAACCGTGGGAGCAAACTTCACGCCGACGGCTGTTTTTTGGCTCGATGTGGGCGCGGCAGGTTGGGTCGGAACATCCAAGTCAGGAGCTTTACGGACCGCAGTCAGAGCCAAATCATCCAGAGACAATGCGGGCGCGGCAGGTTCAGCCACATCATCCGATAAAAAAGCCGGAGAATCCGACGACGACCAATCGGAAAGCGCGGCCGGTGATTCATCCTCGTCCACATTCAGACCGGGAATTTCACCGGCGTCGAAGCTCAACCTATCGCCGTCACCCGCTACATCCAAATCGGCAGGCGTCCTCGACTCTTCATCATCCGACCGATGGGGCGTGACATCGGCGGCGGTCAGAAGCGAGAAGGTTTCATCGCCGACATCCAAACCGGGAATCGCGGCGACAGGCGGCGCGGGCGTTTGCTTCGTGGCGCAGGCCGCCCGCTGGTCACGCAACTCGGCGGAAAGAATCGACGAGGTTTTGGCGGCAAAGGTCCGGTCGCTTTGCCTATCATCGCGATCAATGTCGGCGTCATCGGTCACGGCGGGAGAAGCCGGAAACAGCCCGTCGGCCAGAGTCACGATATCCTGATCAATTTCACCCTCATCCGAGAGAAAGGCCGGCGCTTCCTGGTCAAGCGGCAAAGTCGGCGCATCGTCATCACGCTGCGACAAAAAGGCCGGCGGCGGCTCATTGGCCAGCTCGTCATAACTGAGAAAAGGCGCTTCGTCGTCTTCCATCACATCGTCGTCATGACCGACGGCCTCTAAAAGCAGCAGTTCGAGACTTTTCGTGATCGTGACCACCGGCGTTTCCACGCCCTTGATATTCTTCAGATTGCCACCGTGAAAACCCAGGATGGTGAAAAAAGCCGCTTCGCCGCTCGTCTGGTCGCAGATGGCGTGCACAACCTGACCGTCTTTGAAAAAAATCATGCCAGCGCTGTCGCCCGTCGTCACCTTCAGGGCGACCGTGGCGCGGGACATGCCGTTGAACTGCACGATGTCGATCAAGTCGATGCCGCTGATCGTCCCCTGGAATCCCTGCTTGTCGGGATTGAAAAATTCTTCAACAATTTTACGCAGATACTTTATGTCGAACGGTTTTTCGATGAATTTCAGGCCGCCGGATAAAATCGCCTGGCTCTGGTAGGTGTTGGAAGGATAGGCGGTGATGATAATCACGCCAATATGCGGATATTTATTGTTAACTTCCACCAGCAGATCAAGGCCATTGATGCCCGGCATATTGATGTCGGTGATCACCAAATCAATCGGCCCGCGCTCCAAAACGGCAAGCGCCTCCTCGCCGGAAGCCGCCACCAGCACTTCGGTGTCCGGCATCCCCTTGTTGAGGTTTTTTTGCAACATCCAGAGGACATCGGCCTCATCATCGACAACCAGGACTCGTTTCATGCCGTTAATCCCAATCCGCCTCAGGCGGTCATATTAGTCTGAAAAAAGATGGTGAACGCGCTACCTTCGCCCTCCTGGCTCTCGACGGTAATCTGGGCGTCGTTTTCCAAAAGAGTGCGATAGACAATCGACATGCCGAGGCCGGTGCCGCTTTTTTTCGTGGTGAAGAACGGCTCGAAGACCTTATCCATCACCGCCGGAGACATGCCGCGTCCGTTGTCGGCGCAACGCAGCATCACGAAATCGCAGGCCGCCTGTAAAGTGGGAAAATCTTTTTTCCGCCCGCCAATCTCGGCGGCGGTCAGATGCTGAGCGGTCAGACTGATAACGCCTCGCTCGCCCACCGCGTCCATGGCGTTCAGTAAAATATTCAACAGCACCTGCTGTACTTGATTGCTATCAGCAATAATATCCGGCAGGTCGTCCGGAATACGACAGACCAAACGGATGCTTTTCATGAACAGGGTGGCGCTGATCAGTGGCGTGGTCTCGGCGATGATCGTCGCGAGAGAAGCCGGGCGTTTGTGCGCCTGACGCGGCCTGGCGTAGGAAAAGAATTCGGTCAAAAGCTCATTTAAGCGATCCACCTGACGGACGATGCGCCGCGAGCATTCCTTTTGCGTGTCACTCGACTCGGCTTCCTCCTCGATGGATTGCGCCATGATTTTGATGCCGGCCAGGGGATTGCGCACCTCATGAGCGACGGCGGCGGCGATTTCAGCGACGGTAGACAAGCGGTTCATTTTCTCCATTTCTTTGCGCACAAAACACAATTCGGTGATGTCGGCCAAAGAAAGGATCCAACCCTGCGCCTCTTCCCGGTCGCCGCGCGGCGACAGGCAATAGCGCAGACAGATATGTTCGCCCTGGGCGGTGACCAGCGAACACTCGCGCTCTTTGCCGTCATCTGGATTCGCCTCGCGCCAGGGCAGTTGCCCTTGCAGCAATTCATCGAGATTACCGTCGGATAGCAACCCAAAACTCCCCAGAATCCGGGCGGCGGCGGCGTTGTGTTTTTCGATCTTCCCCAGCGAATCGACCACGATCAGACCTTGATCAAGTCCCTGGATAATCGATTCGGAAAAGGCCTTTTCGCCACGGAGCCGCACCACCGTGTCGCGCAGATCGTTGACCAACTCGATCAATTGCTGATCCATGGCGCGCCGGTCAAAGACCAGCGCCAACACCCGGCTGATCGTTTCGAGCAGGATGTGCGTCGTCGGCACCGGACGCCAATCCGGACGCATGTACAAAATCACCAGTGTGATGACCTGCTCGCCGTGCATCACCGGCAGACAATAATGAGTATCCGCCGCCGTGGCCTCATCGTGTAAACGTTGCGGCGGTTTGTCGGAAAAAAAAGTCGGTTTGCGCCGATAGAAGGTCTGGCCGCAATGGCAGACGCCAAACGGCACCTTGGCGCAGATATCGCGCTGGGTGGCCAAAAAGCCGCTGCACAGACTGAGACGCAGACATTCATCGCCCATGTCAACGCCGAAAACGCCCCAGTGCCCGGAAAAGCCCAAATGCTCCTGATTGGCCAGATAGCCGATGATATGTTCGAGCTGCTCGGCGTAGACTAAAGGCCGCAGAGCAATGTCCAGAACTTCATGGATAATCGAGGAAAAACCGGGTAATGCCAGGATGGCGTCGGCGCCGGTCAGATCAAGGTCACGTCCGTTCAGCATGGTTTCCGTTGTCGCTCCGGGCATGGCTGTGAGAATGAAAAACATGAATGGGGAAGCATATCCCAGCGGCAACGGCACTGTCAATGCGCAAGGGAAGCGCCTTGCCGCCTCAACATGAACTCGCTATATTTCAGCGTTTCCATCACCATGCGTCAAAACGACGCCGCGACGAACAGGAGATCGCCATGAAGATTTTCGCTGTCAACGGTAGCCCCAGAAAAGATTGGAACACCGCATCCCTGTTAAAAAATATGCTCGAAGGCGCGGCGCGGCGCGGCGCTGAAACCGAGCTGATTCATCTCTACGATCTCGATTATAAAGGTTGCCGCAGTTGCTTCGCCTGCAAGCGGGTCGGCACAGCCGGATACGGGCGTTGCGCGGTCAAAGATGACCTCAGCCCACTTCTTGCCGCGATGACCGAAGGCGCCGATGCGCTGATTGTCGGCTCGCCAATCTATTTCGGTATGATCAGCGGCGAAACCCAATCATTTCTTGAGCGCCTGCTCTTTCCCAATCTGGTGTACAGCGCCCCGCCGTCTTCGCTGTTCCCGCGCCAGATCGCCTCGGTCAGCCTGTTCACGATGAATGTCACGGAGGAACTCAGCCGGGAAATGGGCTATCCGGCCAATTTCGCCCGCCAAAGCGAGTTCATGGAACGCATTCTCGGCGGCCCGGCCCGTATCTTCGCCTGCTACGACACCTGCCAGTTCGCCGATTATTCCAAAGTGATCATGGAGATGATGGACCCGGCGCGAAAAATCCAGCGGCATCAGGATGTGTTCCCGGAGGAATGCCGCCGCGCCGCCGCCATGGGCGAAGCATTAGCCGGGCGTAAAACTCCATAAAGAGGACATTCGGAGACGCGGCGGCAGGTTTTGGAATATTTGCCTCGAAGAAGAAATTTGCTTTGAAAAATAAGGACATTCAATGCTTCAATGAAAAAAATGCACGCGGGAGAACGCCGCCGTCTGTCCACCACGTATACCGGAGGGGGTTATGCGTATTCTGTCAATTTTCGGCACCCGGCCAGAGGCGATCAAAATGGCGCCGCTGGTCAAAAAACTTGAGACCGAACCCGGCGTCGAGTCGGTGGTCTGCGTCACCGGCCAGCACAAAACCATGCTCACGCAGGAGCTGGAACTCTTTCAGATCGCGCCGCGCTTCGATTTGGCGGTGATGACCGCCAACCAAAGTCTGAATTGCCTTGAGGGGCGCATGGTCACGGGCCTCGACGCAGTGCTGGAAGAGGCGAAACCCGACTATGTTCTGGTGCACGGCGACACCACCACCGCCATGGCGGGCGCTTTAGCCTCCTTCCACCGGCGCATTCCCGTCGGCCACGTCGAAGCCGGTCTGCGCACCGGCAATATCTATGAGCCTTGGCCGGAAGAAATGAACCGACGCTTCATCGACGTGGTCAGCGACATGATGTTCGCGCCCACCGCCAGCTCCCGCGCCAATCTCGAAGCCGAATCCCTGGGCGGTCGCATCATCCTGACCGGCAACACGGTCATCGACGCCCTGCATCTGGTCTGCGCTCGCCTCGATCAAGATGACAATCTGCGGGCGAAAATCGACGCTAAACTGCCGCCCCTGCGCGACGACCTGCCAATTGTGCTGGTCACCGGCCACCGGCGGGAAAATTTCAACGACGGTTTCGGCAACGCCGGCGGCAAAGGCATCAGCGCCGCTTTGGTTGAACTGGCCCAAAGCGGCAAAATGCAGATTGTCTATCCGGTGCACCTAAATCCGAACGTGCGCGGGCCAATCTTCGCGGCTTTGGGCAAAGAAAAACATGTTTTCCTCACCGAACCGCTCGAATACCCGGTTTTTGTGCGACTGATGCAGCGGTCAGCGATTATCCTCACCGATTCAGGTGGTGTGCAGGAAGAGGCCCCGGCCCTGGGCAAACCGGTTCTCGTCATGCGCGATGTCACCGAACGGCCAGAGGCAATCGCCGCTGGCACCGTCAAATTGGTCGGCACCGACAGGGCGACCATCACCAGCGCCGTGCTCGAATTGGCCCTGGATGAGGAAAAACGCCAGACTTTCACACGGC
The DNA here is from genome assembly GCA_031287565.1 of Desulfobulbaceae bacterium. GTDB lineage: Bacteria > Desulfobacterota > Desulfobulbia > Desulfobulbales > Desulfocapsaceae > UBA8130. Next base: position 18,903 of record JAITSS010000083.1, on the reverse strand, counting down.
TGGTCAATCCCTACGGCGACGGCCTGGCCTCTGAACGGATTATCGCCGCCGTCACCGGCAAAAATTATCTTCCCTTCGCCAGCGCCCTGCCCACCGGCTATCGGCATCCGGCGAAAAACAGCGCGCGCCATACCTTCATCGCCCGTTCCCAGGACGTCATGGCTGATCGCCGCCTGTCTACCAGCCAGCCAGGTCTGGAAACGACGCCCGCCGACGCATCGGCGCATTCCTGTCTGCCGGGGACGAAAACGCCGTCGCTCTGTTGCGCCATTGCCCAGGGCGGCGGCTGCCCGCGACCCACGGAATAATATCTTATAAAAGGAGCCGACCATGTGTGTTGCGGACAGGCGCAGGCAAGCGCCGGAATGCTGTGCTGGCCGTGTTTTTCGCTACTTCGTTTGGATTGCCCTCTTTAGCGGTCTGCTTTCGCCCACTCCGGGCCAGGCCGCGCCACGCCGCGACGCCGACGGCAAAACCGCGACGCTCATCAGCCCGGCGCGGTTGACCGATGCGGATGCCGCAAGCCAGCCCAAAATTGCCGCTTCGTCTACGGAACCACTCGTCCAGGCAATCGCGCGTCTCCCTTTGGCCAGGCTGGAATCCCGCGCCATATCGCTGAAAGACCTTGGCATACGCGACAGCATCGTCTTGCATGCCCCGGATGAAAGTCGCGAACTCTATCTGCCAACGCCCACCGGCGTGCCGATAAGCGAAGCGAATTTGTATCTGGACGGCGGCTATCTGCGCGGCGACGGCGGTCGCACAACATTCGTGGTTTCGCTGGACGGCGCGCCGGTGGCTGGTCGCGCTCCGACCGATTTTCGCGGCGACGGCGCCATGGTCGTGGCGGTTGACGGCGACAAGCGTGATTCGGGCTATGTTCGCATCGGCCTGCGCTGGTCGTCGGTGATAAGCGGCGAAACCGTCTGCGTCGATCAGACGGCCATCGGCAACAACTGGCTCATCACCCCCAGCTCACGGCTGGCCTATCGCTTTAACACCGCCGACATCGTGGATATACGCGGCGCTTTCAGCGCCTTGCCGCAAAAGCCGACGGTGATGCTCGCCGGATTCCCTTTTTCTGTTGCGGCCTATGACGCGGCCTGGCGTCTTGAAGCGCTCATGATGCGCGGTGGCATGGAGCCGCGAACCGCGCTTTTGCCTGGCCCCGGCGATACACTTGATCTCTCCCGAATCGCGATGCCGGATGGCCTCACCGCCGTGCCCGCCTTCGCGGCTCTGGCCAGGGGCGGCCCGCATCGTCTGGCGGACGAGGCCGAAGCCGGAGCGCTCTACGCCCTGGCCCCGGCGGGTGTTTTCGCGCCTGATGTATTGATACCCGACCAAACGCTCTTGGCCCGCATCAACAGCGCCTTCGACGCCCTGCGCCGCCAGATAGCCGCTGTTTCGGACGAAGCGGCCACCGCCTTTGACGAGTGGCGCGGCGCGGCGGCCAGCGCCTTCGCCACACCGCTCGCGCCGGGTGAACTGCGGCTGGCGCGTCTCGGCGGCGGCGTCCAGATTGTGCTGGCCGATACGAAGGCGGCGGCGGCCCTAACCAAGGTCTGGACGCCCGTCGATGTCGCGGGGCACCTGGTGGCCCATGAATTGAACCCGACACCCAGCATCGGCGCGGGCGGCGACACTGACAAACTGGCGATGTCTCTCATCGGCGGCGAACCACGGAGTTTTGATGTGCTCCAGGCGGCGGTCTGGGATGCGAACTTCGACTTGGCGACGGTCTCTGGCGCGGGCAAAGTGCCGAAAAAAGTCTCGCTGAACCTGGCCGCCGCGCCCGCCGCCGATCACAACGCCCAAACCGCCTCTGTCTTTTTCAACGGCGCTCTGATTGGCTCGCAATTGCTGACCACCGATGGTCGCGCCCGGCGGCTCACCGCCGAGATTCCGCTGTACGCCATTGGCGCGACCAACCTGTTGCGCGTGGTCTTCCAACGTCCGCCCGACGGAACGGCCTGCGGGTCGCGCGGCCAGGGCTATCCCGCCGCCGTGCTACCGGATAGCTGGCTGGAAATCGGAGCGCGACCGATTGAAGACGATTTCACCGGCATGATTGTCCGCTTTTCCGCCGGAGCGAAAATTTTCATTCCGCCAAGCTATCTTTCAGAACCGGCGTCACTGGCGCGGCTGGCCCGCGTCGCGGGCGCGACGGGGATTTCTCCGAGCCAGGCCGAACTATTGGTGACAAACGGCGCGGCGCAGGCGGGCGGCCCCTTTCTCGCCATGGATGTGGCAGTGAATCAGGCGAAAGCGTCGGCCCGCATTGAGGGCGACCGGCTGACCATCACCGACCGCGACGGCAAAACCCTAGCCGACCTAAGCGGCCTGACACGACTGGCGGTGGCGCAAGTGGCCCGCGCGGGCGATAGCGTCGGCATTCTCTACCAGAGCGTCGGGGAAGCCGCGCCGGTTTTGCCCGCGCTCGGCGCTTTCCAGGGCGATGTCGCCTTAGTGAACGTCGGCGGTCTCGTCAAGCAATTCGACACCCTGCATCCGGGCGCGACACCGACCAGCGACCAGGCGGCGCCCTGGCTGGCCGATGATTGGAAAAGCTGGGGCATTCCCTGCATCATCATCGGTCTCATGCTGCTGCTTTTGGCGGTGGCGGGCCAGGCCAGGCGGCGACACAAAGCCTTGGCCGATGAGCTGGCCAAGGTCAAAGCCGAGGCGGCGCAAGCGGGGGCGAATCCTCCGGGCGGCCACGCCTGACCATGAATCTCGACGGTTTTCTGTGGTGGGCGAACTATTTCACCGCCCACTACTACCGAGGTCTGGACTATCTGTCGATGCTGGTCGCCATCCTGATTCTGCTCTCATGCCTGGATGATTTATTCATCGACATCTGGTACTGGTGCCGCCGCATCTATCGCGCCTTGACCATCGAACGGCGTATCCGGCCCCTGACCGTGGCCCAACTGCATGATCGCCCGGAGCAAGCGCTGGCCATCATGCTGCCCGCCTGGAAAGAAGAAGACGTCATCGCCCAGATGGTGACGAATCTGATGCAGACGCTCGACTACGGGCATTTCGTCGTCTTCGCCGGAACCTATCCCAATGACCCACCCACTATCGCCGAGGCGGAAAAGATGCGGCGGCGCTATCGGCAATTTCAGCGCGTCGAAGTGCCGCACGATGGGCCGACCTGCAAGGCCGATTGCCTGAACTGGATTGTCCAGGCCCTCTTCAACTATGAAAAAAAGCACGGCATTGAGTTCGCCGGGGCGATTCTGCACGACAGCGAAGATGTGCTGCACCCGCTGGAGCTGCGTTTTTTCAACTATCTGCTGCCGCGCAAAGACATGATTCAGTTGCCGGTCGCCTCGCTGGAACGCGAGTGGTACGAGTTGGTCGCCGGCACCTATATGGATGAATTCGCCGAATGGCACGCCAAAGACCTGGTGGTGCGCGAAAGCATCGCCCACGCCGTGCCGTCGGCGGGCGTCGGCACCTGTTTTTCGCGACGGGCGCTGTTGGCGCTTTCGGCAAGCAACAACAATCAACCTTTCAACACCGAAACCCTGACTGAAGATTATGATGTCGGCGAACGGCTGGCCGGCATGGGTTTGCAGTCGATCTTCGCCCGTTTCCCGGTAACGTACACAGTGAAGCGCAAATCCTGGTTCGGCCTGGGGCCGGAACGCGAACTGAGTCTGACCGCGCCGATGAGTGTGCGCGAGTTTTTTCCCAACACATTTTACACCGCATACCGGCAACGGGCGCGCTGGACGCTGGGCATCGCCCTGCAAAACTGGGAGCACATGGGTTGGTACGGCTCACTGACCAACCGTTATCTGCTGGCGCACGACCGCAAGGGACTTGTCACATCCTTTGTCGGCATTTTCGCCTATATCCTGGTGGCGCAATACATCTTGTTCGCCTTCGCGCACATGTTGGGCATCGGCCCGAATCTCATCGTTTCGCCGTTCATTGATTCGCCGTTGCTCGATTTCATGCTCTGGGCCAACGGCATTGCCCTGACAACACGAGTACTGCAACGCATGTACTTCGTCACCATCCTCTACGGCTGGGAGCACGGCCTGTTGTCGGTGCCGCGGATGATTGTCGGCAACTTCATCAATTTCATGGCCGTGGCCAGGGCCTGGAACATGTTCATAAAACATCTCATTACCGGCAAGAAGCTGGCCTGGGATAAGACCATGCACGACTTCCCGACCGCCGATGGCCTGACTGACCGTCGCCAGCGTTTAGGCGAATTGCTGGTGTCGTGGCGGGCAATCGACCAGACGCGCCTTGACGAGGCCCTGCGCGACGACGAGGCGGCGAGACTGCCGCTGGGCCGAGTGCTGGTCAGTCACGGCTGGCTCGATGAGGAAACCCTGGCCGAGGCCATCGCCTTTCAAGCCGATCTGCCGCGTGGCCAATTCGACCAGGAAAAACTGCGGCTGAACAAAGACGCCTTACCTCTGGAATTTTTAGTCAGAAATCGCGCCCTGCCGCAGGGCCTGGACGAGGATGACCGGATGATTGTCCTTTCGGCTGGGCCACTCGCCAAGGAATCTCTCGATGAAATGGCTACGGCCTGCGGCCATGATGTGGCGCAGCGCATTGTCCGCGAAAGCGAAATCACGTTGGGACTACGTCTGCTGCGGCACAGCGACGCCGCGCCGGATGCGGGCGCGGGCGCGCCGCTTCTCGGCGACTTGCTGATTGAAAGCGGCGCGATCAGCCGCAACGCCTTCGACAAAGCGATGACCCGCTATCGTCCCGCCGACCATGGCCGCATCGGCGACTACATGGTAAGTCAGGGAGTTTTGACCCAGGCGGCGCTGACGCAGGCTTTGGCCAAACAACAAAGCATGAGCAACGGAAAAGGAGCGAATCCATGAGAGCCGATTTCGGCGGCGTCCCGCGCCTAACCCTGGTTTGCGCTTTGTCCTGCGGCCTGTTCTTCGCTTTCACCGCCCAGGCCGCGCCGCCCGTCGATCCTTTGAAGCCGCCCTCAGATTTTGTCGCTTTGCCACTTACCGGAGCCGCCTATCAGGTGGCGGCAAAGGGCTACGCCGCCTTCAACGCCCACGACTACGCAGCAGCCGTTGCTTTCGCCCGTGAGGCCGTGCGCCAGCGACCTGACCTGGCCCAACTCAGGCTTCTGCTGGCCAACGCCCAGGCCGCCCAGGGCAATCTGACGGCGGCGCGGCAGACCCTTGACGAAGCGATACGGGATATCGGCGATGAGACAAACCTCACGACGCGGCGCGAGCAATTCATAGCGCAACTGGCGGCCCACTCGCGACAAGCCGTCACCCTCAACGCCCGACAAAAACGCGAGATACGCGCCCAGAAAATCGCCCAGGCCGCCTACGACGCCTATGGCCAGAAGCATTTCCAATTGGCGCTGAACCAGGCCCGCCAGGCCATCGACCTGCGCCCCGATCTGCTGCGGCTGCGGCTTTTGGCCATCGACGCGGCGATTGGCCTTGGCCGCTATGAAGAAGCCTGGCAATTTATTGAAGAGGCGCGACAAGGTTTCGGCGCATCTTCGGAACTGCAAACCGTCATGCGGCCAGTTGGCGAACACTTAGCCGTCGCGCCTGGCCGCCAGGCGTTTCTTGCCAGCGAGAAAAACGATGCCGCCCAGGCGGCGGCCTTGGCAAGCAAAGCGGTGGCCTACGACCTGCGGCGTCCAGGCTATCGACTGCTGCTGCTACGCGCCCTTTTGGCCGAGAAACGCTACGCCGCAGCCGAAACTGCGGCGACGGCGGCCTTGGACGCCGGGTTGGACGCGCCGTTGTTCCTGACCCTGCGCGGCTATGCCCGACTGGCGAGAGGAAATGCCGACAGCGCGGCGGAAGATTTCAGCGCGGCATCACAAAAAGAACAGTCAGCGCCACCGCAGACAGAAACGCGGGCGCTGCCGCTGATCATCGCCGATGCCTGGTTGGCGGCGGGACAGCCGCAAAAATCGCTGGCGGCGCTTGATACCTGCCTCAACAGACAGGCGGCAAAGCCGGACAACGATGATATGAGCGCCCAACTGGCGGGCCGACGGCAGGCGGCGCGGCAATTGGCTGAAAATGGTCGGGTCGCGCCGACCGCCATGGCTTCAGCCCAACCGGTTTTTGATTGCCTGAGCGATGAATACGGCGTTTCCTGCGCGGTTCTACCCGCCGACCCGGCCTTTGCCGAGCGCAAAGCCGCCATCCTCGCCGACCAGTGCGGCGACAGGGAAGAGGCGGCGCGTCTCCGTCGTCAAATTGCCTCGCAAACACCGCCCACTTCACCCGACGCCGCCCGCAACCGGCTGGCCTTGATAAATGCCCTGGATGCAGCGGGCCAGCGCGAACAAGCCGACATAGAGGCGAAAGCGTTGGTCGATGCCGGGCTTTTACCTGCCCTGCCGCCGTTATCCGCCGCCTATGTCGCCCAAAGAACCGGCAGGCCAAAACAAGCTCTGGCCTTTTTTCAGACAGCTGACACCCTCGGTCAACTGCCGCCCTCAGCCGCTGCCGACGCCGCCTACAGCGCCTATCATGCCCGTCAGGACGCGGCGGCGACGCGCTATATTGAGCGGGCCATCGACCATGGTCAAGCCGCTGGCGAACATCCGGCCACCCCCGCGCACATGGCCGACTGGCGCGGTCTGCACGCCGACCTGACAAGAAGTTACGGCCTGATCGCTTCCGTCAACTACCGTGGCGCGGCCACCCATCCCGGCCTCGAAGGCGGCGGCGCGCCCAGCGACAGCCAATCCGAAACCTGGCAGAGCGGTCTGGAAGGCTACTGGCGACCGTTCGGTTCTTTGGGCGACCGTAATCTGGAGGTCTACGCCCGTGCCTATCTCGATCTGGATTCTGACAGCGGCGCCACCGGCTTCGATACCACCACCGGAGCGTTAGGCATAAGAGCAAAGCCCTTCGCCGCCGCCAATCTGGTTTTGGCCTTTGAGCGCGTCTTCAACATCGGTTCGGAAGGCGGCCTGGCCGAAGACGACTGGCTGGCGCGGCTGGCCTATTCCAATGGCTATGGCGCGGAATTGCGTTGGGACACGCCAAGCTGGTGGACGCTGAACGGCTACGGCGAAGTCGGGCGCTATCTGGAGCAAAACCGAAATTACGGCACTGGCTATGCGCAGGCGGGCCGGAGCTGGCGGCTCGACGCCATCAGCCCGAAACTCACTGCCTTTCCGCACGCGGTTCTCGGCGTCGAGTACGATGACGGCATCGACCATCAGTTGCCGTTGGGCCTGGGCGGCGGCCTATCGGCGCGTTGGTGGTTCCGCGACGGCGACTATGATGCGCCGCGCTCATACCTTGACATATCGCTGGAATACCGGCGACAAATCACAAGCACTGACGATGACCGCCAAGATGGTTTCTTCTTCGGGGCGATCCTCTCGTATTAACACCATGAAAACGAAGAGGCCAAGCCTGATCAGCCGCCGGGATTTTCTCGCCTGTCTGCTCAGACAGGCCGCCGCCTGCGCCCTCGGCCTAGCTGCTGGCCTCCCACGCCCGGCCGCCGCGCTGGATGCCGAACTGGCGCGGGGCGTGGTCTGGCAACTGGATAACGCCCATCTCGATCCACGTGGCGAATGGGACAAGCTTGGCGCGCGCGAACTGCTCATCCAGTGGCTGGCGGTGGAAGACGTAGCCTTTACCAACGGCACAGATCTGCCCGCGCCGCACATCCCGGACTGGCCGCGCATCGCCCGCGAGACCTGGGCCAGCCGGGTCATCCTTGGTCTAGCCGGCATGATGGATGAGCGGAAAGCGCGGGCGAATATTGATGCGCTTATCGAGCGCTCGCTCCGCATCGCGGCCAACCGCCCGCCGCTCCGCTTTAGCGGCTGGTATTTTCCGGTGGAGATTGACCCGACCTGGACAACGGCTCCGCGCATCGCGCCGCAGTTGAACCGCCTGCCGCGTCCCTTATGGGTCAGCGTGTACGATAATTCCAACATCGGCGGCAAGACGCTGGCCGACTGGCTCGCTGACTGGCTTCCGTCCGATATTGGCGTGTTTTTTCAGGATGGTTGCGGCCTGCACACCCGCGACGCGGCCACCGCTCGCTCCTACGCCGAAGCCCTGACTGAGCGTTTGGGACGAAAACGCCTGCGTCTCATCGCCGAAGCCTTTCGCCCCAAAGCCGAAGGCGGCTTTCGCGCCGCCACCGCCAATGAGCTGCGGCCGCAGCTTCTCGCTTATAGAAATTATCCTGTTTATATTTTCGATGGTCCGCACTTTCTGCCGCCCGCTTTGGTGCGAGAACTGGAGGGATAAACAAGGAGATACCCATCATGGGGAAAAAAGGCAAAGACGGCTGCTGCCACAAATTTGCAAAGAAGGGAAAAGCCTGCAAGGATTGCCCACTGTTCGGCAAAAAGAAAGACAAGAAAAAGGACAAGTAACGACAAACGGCGCGGCGCTCAGCACCAGTCGAACTTAACGCTGTTTTCCAGGGCGTCGGCGCGGCGGGCGCGGACACTAGCCATTGCGCCCGGCGTCGGCTGCCAGGCGGGCGGCGTCGGCAATTCAACATCCATAAGCAGATCGCAGATGAGCAGGCTGGTGCGTTTCGGCCCAGCATCAATGATCAGGGCGTCAAACGGCTGGTCGAGATGCTCTTCGAGGTAGCGCAAAAGCCAGTAGCGATGCCGCTGTTGTTTCACGGCGTTGCTGGCGGCCAGCGTGTGGTTGATGATCTGGACGAAATCGCGGCAATCAATCTCGCTGAAGCGGGGCGGCTGCCGTCGAATAATGGCGTTCAGCTGATGCTGCATGAGCAGATCGAGCAGGCGGCGGATCGGCGAAGTCACGGTGGTGTAGTGCGAGACGCCGAGACCGCTGTGCGGCATGGCTTTGGTTAATAGTTCGCCTCTGGGAATCTGCCTGCGCTGACGGATATTCAAAAACAGGTCGTCATCCTCGCCGAAGACAATGCGGTTTTTCAAGGGTGGCTGAGCGCGGAACAAACCCGGCGCCATGCGGTCAGAAACATGGCGGGCGGCCTCACTGTTGGTGAGGATCATCATCTCGGAAACCAGCGTCCGCGCCGGGGTATCGGTTTTGCCCAGGCTGATATGCGGCGCTCCCGATTGATCAACGCTGATATTGACATCGGGAATCGGCAGGAGCAACGCGCCCTGGGCCAGCCGCCGCTTGCGCAATTTCAGACGCAGGTCGTTCAAGACGCGCAACTCGGCGTCGTCATCCATCAGATGATCGGCCTCGTCGTAGGTCAGGCGTCTGGCGACCCGGATCACCGACGGCGTGATGCGGGCGCGCAACACCTCGGCTTCCGGCGACAACAGAATCATGAAGCTGATGGCGGCGCGGATTTCGCCTTGAATCAGGCTGCAAATCCCTTGCGACAGATGGCGCGGCAGCATCGGCACCTGGCCTTCGGGAAAATAGAGTGAGGTACCGCGAGCCAGGGCTTCTTCAAATAAGGGGTCGCCGGGGCGCACGTAGTGGGCGACATCGGAAATATGCACCCCGACCAACCAACCCTCCGGAGCGCTTTCGATAGTCAGGGCATCATCGAAATCCAAGGTGCCGTGGCCGTCAATGGTCATGGGCCGCAGATGAGTAAAATCTGTGCGGCCCGGATCGGCGAACAAATCATCCAGCGGACGACACAACAGTGTTTCCGCCTGCTGTCGGGCGCTGTGCGAAAAGGCGGTCGGCAAGCCGCTTTTCAGCATCGGAATATTTTCGTGCTTGGACCACACCCCGGCGGCGACCAGAATATGGAACGGGGCCTGCGGCTGATGCAAACCGGCTTCCTTCAAAAGCAGACGGCCAATATCGGCCTGCGCCGGTGAAGCGGTCTCAAGGTAGAGTTCGGCGAGGATTTCTAACGATTCCTGTCGCAACGTCTCCAGCTCCTGGGCAATCGTTTCACCCGCGAGAATCGCCTTGAGGAGCGCCGCTCCCTGGCTGATAAGTTCCGCCTTGCGCCGCTCTTTTTCCTTCTGCGCCAGCGCCTGCTCAACCTGCTCGCGGCTCTGCGTTACAATTCGCCCCTCGCGATAGCGAAAATAGGTTTTGTCGAAGATGACGGCGCGGAGAAAGGCGGCCAGGATGTCGTCGTCGGCCGGTTGACCGAGCGTCAGCTCGGCCAGGAAATTCGGGTCGTACTGCGTCGCGCCGTCGTCAACGGCCAACTCCCAGATTTCCGGCAGACACACAGCTTCGAGGAGCTTCTGACGGCGTTCGTTGGTCTCGCGCAAAAACGATTCGAGTTGCTCGCGGCTAGCGCCTAGCGACAATGGCCGCCGCGAGGCGTGCATGACCCTATTCGACGGCAGGAGGACTTCTCGTCCGTTTTGATTGAGCAGTCGCAGGCGCTTGTCCTCACTGGACATGACCAAGGCGCAGACAAATCGGCCATTATCCAGATATTCGATGAGCGTACCGGCGGCGACCATGAGAAAAAAGATGCCCGAACGTGGCGTCCTGGGCAATTTTATGGTAAAAAAACGAAGTGACGTTTCTGAAAAGTCCGCGCGGGAGTCCATAAACGAATACCCCGCGAAATGCGGCACGCAAAACGCCCGCATCCTACACCGATTCCCCCCAAAAGTAACTTTTTTCTTAATGAATGCCGAACAGCCGACGCTAAAATCCGGACTGGTCGCCCTCGCCGGGCCGCCTAACACCGGCAAATCAACACTATTGAATCGATTGATTGGCCAGAAGATCGCCATCGTCTCGCCGAAGCCGCAAACCACCCGTGTGCAGATGCTCGGCGTGCTTAACGGCGACGGCTATCAGATTGTTCTCGTCGATACGCCCGGCCTGCACCAAGGGCGCGGCGCGCTGAACAAAGAGATGATGCGCGCCGCCCAGCGCGGCCTGGCCGAGGTCGATCTGGCGCTCTTTCTCGTCGATGCCCATGAAAAACCCAGCGCCCTGAAAACCGAGGAACTCCGCGCCCATGTTCAGGCCATCGCCGCGCCAGTCATCCTCCTCTTCAATAAAATCGACCTGCTGCCAAAAGACGCGCTTTTACCGCTGATCGATTTCTGGCGACAGACGCGGAATTTCGCGGCGATCATTCCGATTTCGGCGCTGACCGGTCAGGGCCTCGACGCGGCGCTGAAAGAAGTGGTCGCCAGGCTCCCGTATGGCCCGCGCTATTTCCCCGACGACGCGCCCACCGACGCCAGCGAGCGTTTTTTAGCCGCCGAAATCATCCGCGAAAAGATTTTCCTGCGCACTGGCCAGGAAGTGCCCTATGCGACGGCGGTCGTTGTCGAATCCTTCACCATGGACACGCCCGGCCACGCGACCATCCACGCGGCGATCGTCGTCGAAAAGGATTCGCAAAAGGCCATCGTCATCGGCAAAGGCGGAAAAAAACTTAAAGAAATCGGTATACTGGCTCGCAAGGAAATCGAAGTAATGCTGGAAGCCCGCGTCATGCTGAAACTGTGGGTCAAAGTCAAAAAAGATTGGACCGAAGATCAGAATTTTCTTCAGGAATTGGGATTTTCTCCCCAACACTGAGGACGGAACATTTTCTGACTGGCCAAAAAAAGAGAGGGAAACAATGCGTTTTACAAAATGTCTTTTCGGAATTGTTCTGACCGGATACCTGACGGTGGCGGTCGGCGCGATGGCCGCCGAACAGCGTTTTGATTTGGTCTATGCCTGGGACAAAAATCTCAATGCCATCCTTGATTATAAAGAAGTTCTGGAAGGCGTGGTTGACGAAAAGACAGCCAGACACTTAAAAGTGGTTGGTCGCGGCGATGAATACGGCGTCATCTACGACATGAACGGCACGCTGCGGCAGGCGGCGAGAGAAATCATCCGGCAAGCGAACAGTCTGCTGGGGGCCGGTCTCAGCGAGGCCAACGCCGTCATCGACGACGGCGCCTATTCTCGTCTGTATAACATTTGCTATGGCTACGGCCCCAACCTGAATATTCTCAAAGAAAAGTACCACCGACTCTATTCCTATCTCGGCAAAGAACTTGGCGACAACCTGGCGATTGAGCGGGCTTCCGAACGCAACTACGCCCTGATTTATCGGATGCGCGCCAGTCAGGACAAAGCCGCCGACCTGATGGCGCGGCACAAGAAACTGTTGCGGCCCAAAAAAATCCAGGTGACGCTGACGGCGGCCAATAACAATCCCGTCGTCTATGGCGAATCAAGCTTGCTGGACGATAATGAGGATGTGGCCGATAACACGCCGCGCCAAGCCGCGCCCGCCCAAGAAGTCAACCACCTGAAACCGGCCAATGACCCGCCTGAGCAAAAAATCGTCGAGCCGCCGCCGCCGGTCGCCACCGCCTCAATTTTTGAGCGACGAAAAAAATCCCGCGTGCTCCGCGATCCCGACGCGGCGTCGTCCGTCGTTCGCAGCGGCCTGGCCAAAGAAATCGATCAGTTAGTCGGCGATTTGTACCGGCAGGGCCAGCTTGGCCGCGACGAACGTTGCGCCTGGATGGTCTACGATGTCGAGAACGATCAACCGCTGGTCAACATCAACGGCAACCAATTGTTCCAAGCCGCGAGCATGATCAAGCCCTTCGTCGCCTTGGCCTTTTTTCACCAGGTCGAAGCGGGAAAGTTGCAATACAACCAGAAAGCGCGGCAGATGGTTGAGCGGATGATCCAGCGTAGCAGCAACGAGGCCACCAATTGGGTGATGCGCCAGGTCGGCGGCCCGAACGTCTGCGCCCGCATCCTGCGCGGCAACTACGGCCGCATCTTCAAAAAAACCCAGATCGTCGAATACATCCCTGTCGGCGGCAAAACCTACCGCAACAAGGTGATTCCCAGCGATTACGTGCGTTTCCTCTCCGCCCTGTGGGACATGAAACTGCCCTACAGCAAAGAGTTGCGCCGGGTCATGGCCCTGCCGGGTTCTGATCGCATCTATCAGGGCACAACCATCCCGAAGGGAACCCTGGTCTACAACAAGACCGGCTCGACGGCGCGGCTCTGCGGCGATATGGGCATCCTGGCGCCGCCGCCGAAAAGCGGCGCTCCCGCCTACGCCATGGTCGGCGTCATCGAGCGCGGCAGCAACGCCAGCGATTACTCGTCCTGGATCCGCCGTCGCGGCAATATCATTCGCCAGGTCTCAAGCCTGGTTTATAAAGAGATTCGCAACAAGCGATAAGGCGGAACAAACCTCAGGGGTAAACGTCGCGGACATCCTGCGCATCGACGGCATCACCGTCGTTTGCCGCCGGATTTTCCTCATCCGGCATCGTGGCTGGGGCGTCATCGGGTGAAGACAGGGCGGCGGGCGGCGCATCGCCACCGACCACTTCCTCGGTTTTCATGTTTTCAGCCATGAACCCCATGATGATCTTCTGCTGGCTGGCGTTCATCGGCGAAAGCCTGACACCAACACCCTTCTGGTCGGTGCGGACGACCAAACCCTGATACAGATGGCCGCGTTTGCCCTGCGCCTGCTTCACCAAAAGGGAAATTGAATCGCCGACCGCCAGCTCCTGCTCAGTCTCGATATAGCCGCCGCCCAGACTGACATCACGCAGAAAACACTGATAAATGGTGTCATCGACACAGTAATCCAGCGCCACCGGCACGAGACAGCGTTGGTGCTGCCGCTGCTCAATGCGACGGTTTCGTTTTTCGTCGCTGATACGCCCGCTTTCCAAAAGAATCATGGTGATCGGCTCATCCATCGCCGGTTCGGCCTGCGGCGCGCTCAGGTCGATTTCTATGGTCACATCATCCCACGACAGGATACGCAAAGCCGCGTCCTTCGGCTCGCCAACGTCATTGTCTTCTTCGCAGGCGTCAACCAAAACCCCGTCGATCACCGCCAGATAGCCGATATTGCTTTTACCGGACACCCGTAGCACGCAACTTTGCCCATCCAATTCAATAAGCTGTAAAAACGAAGCCAGACTGATGCCGCGCAGCTGACCGCCGTAATCAATGCCCATTTCCAGACAGATGCGGCGACTGAGCAGATTTAAGTTCTGCGTCTGATCAAAGTGCAGCAAAAACGGGCGCTGCCCCATTTTGGCGCGCACGAGTTGCCGCGCGGGCGTGGTCATGTGGACGATCTTCCGATCAGGGAAATTATCGGACAAACGCTCAATGAGGTGCAAGCAGGCGACTTCCGCCAGATTCAGGCCCGTGACGATGACATCAACAGCGTTGGTGGCGACCAAGTGCAAGGCCGCCTGCAAACTGCCGGCGGATAAAACCTGAAAGAAGCCGCACTGGCTTCGCAACAGGCCAGCGAACATCTGGCGGGCGCTGCGATCATGGTCAACCACCAGAATGTTTTTGCGATGCGGAATCATAAGGGGGGAATCGTATCCATGGTTTTTGCGGGGGAAAAAAGCCCAACGACGCGGCCCATTGTGCAGAAAATCGTCCCGCTTTTCCAGCAAAAAAAGTGATTGACAGGATATTTTCGCGGACAGCGAGCCTTATTTCACAACACTGTTCCGAAAAGCGCCGTAGTTGACAGGAGGCGGAAAGCGGCGCATCATTTCCCAGATTGCCGTCTGGCGATCAATCGTTTCCTTTTAGCCGATCAAAGTAATTTTAGGGCTATTTTTATTTCATCCTGTCAATAAAAAAGAGGCCAATAATGATTACCCGCCGCTTCCTGCCACTATTTTTGTTGGTGTTCTCGACGCTGGCCTTATCGGCCTTCGCCGCGCCCGCGCCCACACCGCTGGCCCTGCGCGTGTTCCACAGCTCAAATCTACAGGGTGAGATTCTGCCCTGCGGCTGAAGCTCCGGTCGCCTGGGCGGTCTGTCCAGAAAACAGCGGGCCATGGAAGACATGGGCAAACAAGATGACAACCAACCGGCGGCGCTGCGTTTCGACGGCGGCAACGCCCTGTTTAAAAAGCCTTTGATGGCGCGACCCGAAGAAGCGACCGTGGCCGAAGGAATCATGAATATCTACACGGTCATGGGCTACGACGCGGTGGCGGTGGGCGTAAACGACCTGGCCGCCGGGGTTGAACTGTTGAAAAAAAATCCGAAGATGCCGTGGCTCTCGGCCAACCTGGTCGATGATGAAGGCAAGCGGCTGTTCCCGGCCAGTGTGACGCTGACGCGCGGCGCGACGCGCATCGGCGTCATCGGCCTGACCGGCGCGACGCCAGCCAGCCAAAGCGGTGTGCGAGCCGCTGATTGGCGCTCGCCGCTCGCCGCCGAAATCAAGCGACTGCGCGACCAATGCCATGTGTTGGTGGCCCTGTCCAATCTCAGCGCCGCCGACAATGCCAAGCTGGTGAAAGATTATTCGGTGATTGATCTGCTCATCACCGCTGACGCCGCTCGTGACAACGTCGCGCCGCATCCGGAACAAAAACCCTGGGTTGTACAAACCATGAGTCAGGGCAAAAGTCTCGGTATCCTGACCATCTTCACCGACGAGCCGTCGGTCTCGCCGACAAATTGGCACATCAGGGCCGTGACCGTGCCGCTGAAATTGACCATGCCCGAAGACGCGGCCATTGCCAATATGGTGAAAAACATCCAGACGGCGGGCGCGGCGCGATAAATGGATGGGCGAATCGCTTGAACAAATTGTAACCGTCGCCGCCTTTGACGCCGACGGCTTCGGCCTGACAGCGGACGCAAAGCGAACGCGAATCCGTCTGGCCCTGCCCGGCGAACGCCTGACCACGCGGGCCGCCGGGGATTTTTTCCTGATAAAAAAAATTCTCGCGGCGCATCCGGGGCGGGTTGTCGCGCCCTGCCCCCATTTTGGCCGCTGCGGCGGCTGCGACCTGCAACAGGCCGATTATCGGCTACAACTTGAGCTGAAGCGCCGCATTGTGCGCGACCTATTCAAGGCGAGCCGCGAACCAGCGCTGCGGGCGGCAGCGGAACATATCCCCGCCGTTATGCCGTCGCCCAAACCGTTCGGCTACCGCCAGCGGTTGCGCCTGATAACAAGCGCGGGCGGACGACTGGCGTTTCGCGGCTTCCGCTCGCACCAAACCGTGGCCATCGACCATTGCCCACTGGCCCGCCCGGAAATTAACGCCGTTTTGGCGGCGCTCACGACCAGTAAAAATTTTTCCGCGCTCGTCACCGTGGTTGAAGAAGCGGAATTTCTACTCAATCCAGACCGCGGCCAAATCGATCTGCTGCTGCGCCTCAACCGCCCCAGCCGCCCAACCGACCGGGATCGCGCCCGCCGCATTCTGGCGGATACGCCGCGCGTCGGCCGCATCTTTTTTTATGGTGAACAATTCTCCCGCGAGGCGGCGATTTGCCGCGCTGATGACCACGGCGACGCGCCTTGTTCCCTGACCTACCCGCCGAGCCGCGCCCTGCCGCGAGGGGCGATCCTGCGTTGGCCGGTAGGCGGTTTTTGCCAGGTGAATCTTGAACAGAACCTGGCTCTGCTCGAATTGGTTATTTCCTGGGCGTCTCTTAATGCCAGCGACAAGGCGCTGGAGCTGTTTTGCGGCGCCGGGAATTTTTCCATCGTCATCGCCAAGCAAGCCAAATCGCTGATAGGTGTCGAGGGCCAGGGCGCGGCGATTCGCCAGGCGCAAGCCAACGCTCGCCTAGCCCAGCTTGCCAACTGCCGCTTCGTCAAAGCGAACGTCCACGATTTTTGCCACAACCTGGCCGACAGCAGCGAACGATTTTCTTTCATCTTGCTCGACCCGCCGCGCGCGGGCATCCCCGGCCTGGCCGCGCCACTGGCTCGGCTACGCCCCGACCGCCTCATTCTCATCTCCTGCGATCCCCAAAGCCTGGTTCGCGATTTGGCCGCCCTGTGCCACCACGGCTTCAGCCTCGAAGCCTTACAAGCCATTGATATGTTTCCGCAAACCCACCATCTGGAAACCGTGGCTTTGCTGGCGCCTCGCTGAACGCTCCTAGCCAAGCTCAATCGTTCGACAGAGCCTGTCCGCCTGGCGGCAGACGGATTGTTTTCTCAGCGACTGATCGTGGGTGGTTCGATAAAATCCTATCATTAAACATGATTTTTTTGAGGTTCCCTCTCCTCAAAACGCCCAGTGTCGGCACGCTGAATCAACGGGCCACGCGCCGCGTCAACGGGCGTTGGGCATGCCGCTGTTTCCGCTGTCCCGCTTCACCATTTTTATCCGCTTTTCCGAAAAAATGGTGATGTCATGGAAAAAAGTTGTGGCTGTTTGACACTGCTGGAAATTTGTCAGATACTTGTTTCTATCATCCGGATATATATCCGCCGAAATTTGTAAAATCACCTGAAGAATCACTGCGTTCATCGTTTTTGTATAACATTTTATTTGTCAGGAAAATGCTGGCGATGGCGTCAACTTGTGTTTTTATATTTACGGCTGTTTTTTTGTTAAACATCAATTTTCAAGGAGTGCGCTATGAAGAATCTGAAGCTGGGTTTTAAGCTGATAGGCGGCTTTGCCATGACCGCTCTGCTTGTCCTTATCGTCGGCCTGTTCGCTCTCTACGCGGAGAGCGGCCTGAAAACGCAACTACAATACATCACGCGGGATATTCTGCCGGCCACGCAGAATATGTTAGTTATGCAAAATGAAGTTATCGAAATTCGCGCCTACACCTCACTGTTACTGAGCAATTACCTGAGCGCCGAGGATCGTGAGGAAGCCGAGCGTCTCATCGCCGAATCCCGGAAAACCCACGCTACGGCGCAGGAAAATTTCCTTGCCCTGGACACGGCGAAACTGACGCAAGACGAATGGCGGCGCAACGATGAGGCCACCAAGGCGAATGTCAAGGTGAATAACCAAATCATCGGCTATTCCCAAGAACTTCTGAAGATGGGTGTTCTCAATCCTTTCCGGCTACGCAATAATCTGAACCATATTGAAATCGACCACAAAGACCTGGTGTCCAATGTGGCCAGTTATGTTGCCGGAGGACATGCCTTTGACGGCGGAACCGACCCAACCACCTGCGCTTTGGGCAAGTGGATGGACCATCCGGAAACCACGAACCCGCTACTCATAGAAATGATTGCCACCATTCGGCCAATGCATAAGGAATTTCATGAATCAGTGGCCCGTATCAAAACGCTTGTCTCTCAAGGAGGGGGGCAAGCCGAGGCGCTTCGTTTGCTAGAGAATGAATTAAGGCCGCTTTCGGTGCGTCTCTTCGCCGAACTGGCCAAAGGCCGAGAGGTGTCGGCCAAGGCCAGTGACACCTTCCGGACCATGTCCACGGTGATGCTCAAAGAAGGACAGACTTCGCTTGCGGGAATGCAGGTGGCGATTGACGCTCTCCAGAAAAAAATCGATGCCATTTCCGATGAAGCAGTGGCGAAAGCTGAGGCTGGCGCGAAACGAGGCCACCTGATTACCATCATCTGCATGGTAGTCGGCGTGGCGCTGGCTCTGGGCTTAGGCTACTTCCTGACTCGAATTATTACCGGGCCGCTGTTTAAGAGCGTCGGCTTGGCCAACACCATCGCCTCCGGCGACCTCACCCAAACCGTCGATATTGATCAGAAAGACGAAGTCGGCGTCCTGGCGAAATCATTGAACGATATGGCGGCGAATCTGCGCCAGATGTTCGGCGATATTCAACGTGGCGTTGACAATGTCGATGGCGCGTCCAACCAGCTGGCGGCGCTTTCTGGCCAGATGTCTTCGGGCAGCGAGGCCACCGCCTCCCTATCGGGACAGGTCGCGGCGGCCGCCGAAGAGATGAGCAGCAACCAGAACACCATCGCCGCCGCCATGGAGCAGGCTTCGGTCAACGTCAACATGGTCGCCACCGCCGCCGAGGAAATGAGCGCGACCATCAACGAAATCGCCAGCAATTCGGCGAAAGCCAAGGATATTACCAGCGAGGCGGTCGAGCAATCGAAGAAGGCTTCCGAGCGGGTCGGCGAATTGGGCAACGCCGCCGACGAGATCAACAAGGTCACGGAAGTGATCACCGAGATTTCCGAGCAAACCAATCTTCTGGCCTTGAACGCCAC
>JAITSS010000025.1 GCA_031287565.1 Desulfobulbaceae bacterium | reverse complement strand
GCGCGGCTTTTGCGGGCCGGGCGTTTTGATTTGCTGGATATTGAGAATATCGCCGAGGAGATTGAAGACGTGGGCAAGGCCGAACAGCGTGAATTGATGAGCCGCATGGCCGTGCTCTTAGCCCATCTGCTCAAGTGGCAATATCAGCCGGAGCGGCGCGGCAAAAGCTGGCGACTGACCATACGAATTCAACGTCGGGAAGTGGTCAGCGTGTTCGACGAAACCCCCAGTCTGAAAGCGCGGCTTACTGATGCGAAGTGGTGGCAACGGGTGTGGGATAAAGCCTTGGCCCAGACCATCAATGAGACCGGCCTTGTTGATTTTCCGGAGGTCTGCCCATGGACGTTTGCTGAAATCATCGACGAAAGCTGGTTGCCGGACCAACAAAACGGGAGAGAGTAATCAATGTGCCAGGGATGCGATATGAATACTGCGTATGAAACCGATGTCGTCGCCTGGGCGGGTGAGCAGGCGCGGCTTTTGCGGGCCGGGCGTTTTGATTTGCTGGATATTGAGAATATCGCCGAGGAGATTGAAGACGTGGGCAAAGCCGAACACCGCGAATTGTTTAGTCGCGTGGTTGTGTTGTTGGCGCATCTCCTGAAATGGCAGTATCAGCCGGAGAGACGTGGCAGGAGTTGGAATTTGACAATCAGGACGCAACGTCGTGATGTGGCGCGCGCCTTGGAATTGATACCGAGTCTTAAGACTGACCTGAAGGATTTGGCATGGTGGGAAAGTGTTTGGGCGGCTTCTGTGAGGCAGGCTTTTGATGAAACCAGCCTGGATATTTTTCCGGAGGTCTGCCCATGGACGTTTGCTGAAATCATCGACGAAAACTGGTTGCCGGGTGACGATGGCGCGACGATGTGACCGATGACCGTTGCAGCAACGCAGCGGTCAGAAATACAAGAGAGAACTCTTATAATGGAGGAACAAATGGCCCAACGAATGGTTTGGAAGAAAATGTGCGCGACTTTGGCTCTGGGCGGGTTGTTGCTGGCGGCGCCACAATTGGCCAAAGCCGATATTGCCGCCGGTAAAAACGCCGCTGTGGTGGCGCAGGAAGCGGCGCGTGGCGGCATGATGCCGGTGAGTGCCGCGCTGGCGGCGGCGCAGGCCGACCCGCAATCGGCGGTGGCAATAGCCGTCGCGGTAGCACAAGAAAACCCCGACGCGGCAGTGAATATCGCGGGCGCCATGGCCCAGGCCCAGCCTGACCAGGCTGTAGATATTGTGCGGGCAGTGGCGCAACTGTACCCGGATCGGGCGCAGGACATCGCGGCGGCGGCGGCGAAAACTATTTGCAGCGACGATCAGCGCAAACGATACAACGCGGAAAAAAAGCAAAATCTTTTGGATGTCTGCTCGGCTCTGTACGCGATGCTCAATCCGGAAGGGGAACCAGCCGTTAGGGGGGAGGAGTATGAAGACGCCGGTCCCGCCAATATGGTGCCAGCCACGGTGATGCAGGACAGCGTTGGCGTTTCGCCCGGCCAGGACAACGCCCCGGCCAGCGGCATTTGACATTGGGCGCGATGAAACTGTTAACAGATTTTTCTCTGGAGCGCGGTGTTCTCTGTCGCGTCCCAGAGAAAGGATCACCAAGAAGAGGGAGAAGGGGTATGGGGAGAAGGAAAATCTATCACATCGTCGCTGCGGTTGGCGCGTTGGCGACTGTGCTGGCGGGCGCGGACGCCATGGCGGCGGGGCGTTTCATCATTACGCCGCATGTCGAGGCGTCGATTGAGCACAATTCAAACTTTTATCGCAGTGAGCATAACGAAGCGGAAGTCACCACTTTAGGCATCTCGCCCGGCATCCAGGTGATTTATAAAACCGCCAAAACCAAAATAACCGCCGACGGCACATTGGAGCGGCACGAATACGATAGCGACGACGATGATGGCGTGGGCGATATAGACGATTACAGCTACACCGGCGGTAAAGCCAGTCTGGATGTCACAAGTGAAGTCACTGATCGCTTAACCGTCGGCGTGAAAGACAACATGCGTGTCACCCGCGACCCGGAATATGTCGATGAATACAGCAACGAGGTCGGCCGCTCAAAGTACACCACCAACGCCTTTACACCGAACATTTACTATGATTTCGGCAATAAATTCGGTGTTGGCGCTCGCTACCAGAACAGTCTGATTGATTACAGCGGCAACGACGGCGAGGATTATGATGAAAATCGCGGCGCCGTCGATCTGTTTTATAATTTTAACCGCTCCACCGCCGTCTATCTTGAGTATCAGATATGGAATGGCGATTATGACGGCATGTCGTCCGACTATCTGGCCCACCAGGTATCGCTGAACGCCTCAAAACAATTCAACTATTTCACCTTCACCGCCGGCGCGGGCTACTATTCGCGCGACTTTGACGACAGCGGCTATGACACCCTTGATGGCGTGACCTGGAAAGTAACGGTCGATGGGCAAGACCGCCGCGAGGAAGAAGACACGAAACCGCGTTCCTTTGTCCGCCTAGCCTTAATCCACGACCTGAACAACTACGGTTCCGGCGACTCCTACTACGAGGCGACCCGTCTGGAGTTGAAGGGCGGCTATATGTTTGGGCCGAAATTGGGTGTTTCCGGCCTGGCGATGTACCAAAACAGCGATTATCAGATCAATCCCAGCGACCGCAGTGACGATCTCTATGTTCTGTCGGCGCAGATTGGCTATGAAGTCATTGATAACCTGACGCTTGCTTTGGAAGGCGGCTACCGTGATCGCGATTCTGACGCGGTCAACGAATCGTATGACGATACCTTCATCATGGCCAAGCTGGATTATTCTTACGACTTTGGCCATCAATAAATCGTCCTAATGAAACGCTGATTTAATCCCTTTGTCATCATGAGGCCCGTTTTTATGGCCTAGGGGCGCGGCCTTGCCTGTACTAGCAGACAGGTCGCGCTCCAAATACAGTTTTCAACCATGCGCTACCCGGTATAAGACTGTAAGTGCCTTATGGCGAACGGAATAAATTCAGTGTTTTCCTGGCATTGAATGGCTGTTTGCCGCCCATGTTTTTCGTTGTTGCGGCGATAGTCTTTCGCGAAGCATACACTGATGCCTGTATCTGACCATGCCTTGTTGTGAAAAATACCTGGGAATCCATGCGCTATTTTAATGTCTCCGGCCCGTGTAACAAGCGGGACCACTATATGGTCGAGGCGGCGACGCGCTTAAAAGGCGTTGAGCAACTGATCGATATGAATCAATATTTTGTCATCCATGCCGCCCGGCAGAGTGGTAAAACCACCTATCTGAAAGATTTGGCGGCCAGGCTGAAAATGGTTGGACGTTATCACGCGCTGTATTGCTCACTTGAGGCTTTGCAGAATGTTACTGATGTGGAGAAGGGCATTGCCGGTATATTTGATTGTCTGGTATTGGCGCTGAAAAAGGCTTCCATCCCTTTTCATGATTACGCGCAATACAATAAAGAAAAATACGACCACACGCTGGTTTTTTTAACCGATTTCCTGACCGACTTGGTTCAAGAGCTGGATAAGCCGCTGGTTATTTTTTTTGACGAGGCCGATTGCTTAAGCGAAAACCCCCTGATTTCATTTTTACGGCAACTGCGCCTGGGCTACAATGACCGCGACACTTCTCCCTTTGTCCACTCCATCGCTCTGGTCGGGATGCGCAATATCCGCGATTACAAAGCAAAAATCCGCCCGGACAGCGCATCCTTGGGCAGCGCCAGCCCGTTTAACATCGTCACCAAAGCGCTGACGCTGACGAATTTTACCAGGGAAGAAATTGGCGATTTCTATGGTCAGCATACTCAAGAATGCGGTCAGCGCTTCGATACCGAAGCCATTGATTTAATTTGGGAAAAGAGCCAGGGCCAGCCGTGGCTGGTCAACGCCATTGCCCGCGAGGCGATTATCGAAATCTTAGCATCCGATTACACAAAACCGGTGACGGCG
>JAITSS010000043.1 GCA_031287565.1 Desulfobulbaceae bacterium | reverse complement strand
TCGGAAAACTATATGCTTTTCTAAAAATAAAGATATCCATAAAGCGGTCATTGGAACATTTATAAACACTTTCTTCTTCGATAGAAAATTATGCGCCTCAACCATTTTGTGACATCACCAAAATTTCAAGTGCCTCAGTTTCCGGCAGAGAAGAAAACTTCGTTCTATACCTTGATAGAAATTTTGCTGATAGCCTTATTTTTACTGTTAGTCGTCATACTTGCCGCTTCAAATCAATCAATATGGTGTGATGAAGTATATTCACTGGCACCTACCCGGCATTCATGGAATGACTTGATTCGCATCCATCATCCATCATCTCTCGCGAGTCATGTTGTTTCTCGTATTTCATTCACTTTTCCTTTCAATTTGCTGTTTGATAGTTCCTTCCCCAGCAATTCCTCGACGTCGGCAGAAAATTTTCCGGGAATTTTCTGCCGCCAAT
Organism: Desulfobulbaceae bacterium; assembly: GCA_031287565.1. Lineage (GTDB taxonomy): Bacteria > Desulfobacterota > Desulfobulbia > Desulfobulbales > Desulfocapsaceae > UBA8130. The sequence continues at coordinate 7,211 of JAITSS010000043.1, read as the reverse complement.
ATGATATGGATTGTCTTAACGAATCCAGTGCGTTATCTGATAATTTTTCTCCCAATTCTTGTCTTATTCTTTCCATATAATATTCAAGATCCATCATCTTCATATTGCGGGTATTAGCCTTGCCGTGCACTAAATTGTTCAATATCACGAGGTAAATAAAAGCGCTGCCACGGCTCATGCCGCTCCGCCGGTGAATCTCCTCGCTTAACCGGTTCAGCTCTCCGCCTGCGATTTCACCGCTTTCCCGATAGCTAACGAGAAACGTCCGCCACACGTCTTCGACCATATCCTGACTGATACCAATATTCGTTCTGTTCCCCTGGCTCTGATGCTGCTCCGCGCCACTTTCTCGCTTACTCCCGCCGACCATCTGGAGCGGGAACGACTTCTCGTTAACGGTTCGCCGCAGAAGAATATTGATCGCCATCGAAATATCTAAGCCGACGTCATTCAGAATCCGCTCCGCTTCTTGGACAATTTTTTCATCAACATCCGCTTCAATTTTCATTTTTTTTACTCCGCATCGTTGGAAAGCCCATCGAGAATGGGTTCATTCATAGCCTAAATCAGCCAAGAAGTACAATAGTTTTTTACACAAGAGAAGAAATAATTTTCTACACAAGAAAAAATATAGTAAACGACATAAATATTACTTCGACTTGCACAGAAAACCAAATAATGGTGCTCCACCACTTAAATCTCGAAAATGGTGCGACTTATGATACTGATTTTACGTAATTCTTTTTCGTAATTTGCCAGATTTAAGTGGTGGAGCAATAAATTTGCATCGCTTTCTCGAAAAAAATTCTTTTCTTGACCCGCGTCAAGGAAAGGCCGTCGGCGCGGCCGTATACTGTTCACCATGCGGCGGTTCGGCGTCCCGCGCCTGGCCGCTTTCGTTTCATCATTTATCATGAGGAGCAACCATGTTCTGCAATCAATGTGAACAAACGGCCCAGGGGAAAGGCTGTGGCAAGGTGGGTGTATGCGGCAAAAAAGAAGAAATCGCCGGGCTACAAGACGCCCTAAGCTGGACGGTCATCGGTCTGTCGATGTTGGTCGAAGCTGGGCGCGCCGCCAACATTTCCGATGTCGAAAGCGACCGGTTCACCTGCAAGGCGATTTTTTCTTGCCTGACAAACGTCGATTTTGACCCGGAACGGCTGCGGGCGCTGATTCTCGAAGCGGCGGCACGACGGGACGCCTGGAAAGCCAGGTTGGCGGCGGATGGAATTAACTATGCCAACACCGCGCCCGTACTTTTTCAACCCGCCGACAGCGCGGCGGCCTTGGCGACGCAGGGTGAGGCGCTACATTTCATCGCCTCTTTGGACGACGATGAAGACCGGCGCTCGCTGAAACAAATCATTCTTTACGGTCTGCGCGGCCTGGCCGCCTATGCCGATCACGCGGCTATTTTAGGCAAGGAAGATGAGACTGTGTACGCCTTTCTTTATCAGGCGATGGCCGAACTTGGCCGCAAAGGACAGGAGGTGAACGCCCTCGTCAGCCTGGCGCTCAAGTGTGGCGAAATAAATGTCAGGGCCATGGAACTGCTCGACGCCGGCAACACTGAGCGCTACGGCCATCCGACGCCCATCGCCGTGCCGCTGGGCCACAAAAAAGGCAAGGCGCTCCTCGTTTCCGGCCACGATCTGCGCGACCTCGAACTGATCCTGGAACAAAGCGCGGGCAAGGGCGTTTTTGTCTACACGCACGGCGAAATGCTGCCCTGCCACGGCTATCCGGGCCTGAAAAAATATCCGCATTTTTACGGCCACTACGGCACGGCCTGGCAGAATCAGCAGAAAGAGCTGGCCGCCTTTCCCGGCGCGGTGGTCTTTACCACCAACTGCATCCAGAAACCGGCCGATTCCTATCTGGCCAATGTCTTCACAACCGGCCTGGTCGGCTGGCCGGGCGTTAGCCATATTGACGACAAGAAAAATTTTTCCAAAGTGATTGAATGCGCTCTGGCTTTGCCAGGTTTCACCGAGGATGCGGACGCCGGAACGGTGATGGTGGGATTCGCGAGAAAGGCCGTCCTGGATGTGGCCGGGACGGTGATCGAGGCGGTGAAGGCGAAAAAAATCCGCCATTTTTTCCTGGTCGGCGGCTGCGACGGCGCCAAACCGGGACGCAATTATTACAGCGAGCTGGTCGAAAAAATCCCCGCCGACTGCCTGGTTTTGACTTTGGCTTGCGGCAAATTCCGCTTTTTTGACAAAAAGTTGGGGGAAATCGACGGCATCCCGCGCCTCTTGGATGTCGGCCAGTGCAACGACGCCTATTCGGCGGTGAAAATCGCTCTGGCCCTGGCCGACGCTTTTGGCTGCGGCGTCAATGACCTGCCGCTGTCGTTGATTTTAAGCTGGTACGAGCAGAAAGCGGTGGTGATTCTCTTGTCGCTTTTCAGCCTGGGCGTGAAAAATATCCGCCTCGGCCCGACGCTGCCGGCCTTTATCAGCCCGAATGTCTTGAATGTTCTGGTAGACACGTTCGCGGTCAAAGCCATTACAAGCCCGGAAGATGATCTGCGGGCGATTTTAGGCGGGGTGTGAGATTGCGCGGGGCGCGGCTGGCCCGTGTCCCGCCTTTACACCCTGGCGAAGACCGCGCAGGCGTTGCAACCGCCAAAGCCAAAGGCGTTTTTCAGGATAAAGCGTTGATCCAGTCGTCGCGGCCAGGCGACCAGGCTGTCGGCCAAGGCGATTTCCGGGTCGGGCCGGTAGTTGATGGTCGGCGGCAACAAGGCGTTTTCCAGGGCCAGGAGCGCCAAGATGCTTTCAACGACGCTGGCCGCGCCCATACAGTGGCCGATCTGCGATTTATTGGCGCTTATCGGCGGCATGTTCACGCCGAACACCTGGCGTAGCGCCTGATATTCCACCAGATCACCGGCTTTGGTCGAGGTGGCGTGCGCGTTTATCGCGTCGATGTCGGCGGGCGCGAGACCGGCGTCGGCAATGGCTTCGGCCATGCAGCGGGCGACCGTCGGCACATGCGGCGCGACGAAATGATGGGCGTCCGAAGTCATCGACCAGCCGCGCAGCTCCGCCCGCCAGGACAGACCATGCGCCTTGGCGAACTCATCTGAAGCGATAATCACCGCGCCCGCCCCTTCGGAAATAACGAAACCGCGCCGATCCACGGCGAATGGACGGCTGGCCGCCTCCGGCCCGCATTCCACGCCGTCTTTCTCGTGGAAGCAGCCGTTCATCGTGTAAAAACCGGCGCAAATCGGCTCAACCAACGGGCAATCGACCGCGCCGCAGATGGCGGCGTCGGCGCGACCCGCCATGATCAGCATAGCGGCGGTAACAATAGAAGAAAGGCCGGTGGCGCAGGCGGAAATCGGTGCGAAGATCGGCCCAGTCGCCCCAGTTTCGATGGCGATTTTTCCGCCAATCATATTGATGCAGGAATTAGGATTGGCGTAGGGATGCGGCAGTTTGCCCCGGACCAGTTGCCTGTCCGCCTGAAGAAGCGCATCAAGCCCGCCGATTGCCGAACTGTAGGTAACGGCCACCCGTGGCCCGACATTTTGGTCGATGAGCAAGCCGCTGTTTTCAAGGGCGCGGACAGCGGTCAGCATCCCATAACGAAAAATCGGCGAAAACCAGGCCGCCTGGTGGCGAGGGCTGAGAAAGGGATAATTTGGTAGCGACTCTTCGGGAATCTGGCCAGCGATGCGCGTCGGGAAATCATCGGTCAAGGCGAAACGAGTCAATGGCCCGACGCCGCTTTCGCCCAAGCAGAGCCGCGACCATTGTCGGCTCAGGTCGGTTCCTAACGGACTTATCGCATCATAGGCGAGGATGACGATCTTTTTATCCGGCATGATTCCCGTTTTATTTCAGCGCCTGTTTGTCGCGGATGAGCCGCTCCGCCATCCGCACGCGATCCAAAATCAGATCGACCACTTGTTCCTGAGTCATCGCGCTGGTATCGATGATCATCGCGGTATCGGCGGGGCGCAGGCTGGCAATTGGCCGCTCGCTGTCCTGGCGGTCGCGCAGCATGGTCTGACGAAGGATTTCCGCCTCGTCCACCACCGCGCCGTTCGCCGATTGCGCCTGGAGTTGCAGGGCGCGGCGGCGGGCGCGAATTTCCGGGTGGGCGTCGAGGAAAAATTTATGCGCGGCGTCGGGAAAAACCACCGTCCCCATGTCGCGCCCCTCGGCGACCACGCGGCCCGCCTCACCGATGCGCCGCTGCATCAGCCCCAGCTTTTGTCGCACCGGCGCAAAGGCCGACACCCTGGAAGAGGCCAGCGAGATTTCCGGCGAGCGCAGGCGACAAGTCACATCCAAACCGTTCACCAGAAATCGGGTGTCGCCGCCTTTGCCCGGCGCAAGCGTCAGGCGCAAGGCGGCTAAAGCGCGGACCACAGCCTGTTCATTTCTATCATCAACACCGCTGTCACCGACAAACACCGCCACCGCCCGATACATCGCGCCAGTGTCGAGGTAGCTGTAGTCCAGGGCGGCGGCTACCTGCCGACTCACCGAAGATTTACCGACGCCGGACGGGCCGTCGATGGTGACAATCGCCAATTCAGACACGGGAAATCTCTCGCAGGCATTCTTCGATAGCGGCCAGAAACCGCTTGTTTTCGGCCTCGGTTCCCACCGTCACCCGCAGGCAGCTGGGATGTCCATAGGCGCGCATCGAGCGGATGATTACTCCTTTGCCTAGCATGGCTTCATAGAGACGGTCGGCGTCGGCATGAATATCAAAGAAAATAAAATTGGTCTCGCTGGGCAACGGGTCACAGCCAAGGCGGCTGAGCCGCTCCACGAGGAATCGGCGACCGTTTCTATTTTTATCAATTATTTCATTGAAATACGCCTGATCCTCCAAAGCGGCCAAGGCACCGGTCTGGGCCAGGCTGTTGATGTTGAACGGCTGGCGCACTTTGTGCAGGCAGACGGCCACTTGGCGCGGCATCAGGCCATAACCGATGCGCAATCCGGGCAGGCCATAGGCCTTGCTGAAGGTGCGCAAGAAGACTACGGCGCAGCGATTGTTCGTGTTGCGGATCAGCGAATACACATCCAGATGCAGCCCGGCGTCGGCAAAGTCGATATAGGCTTCGTCCAGCGCCACCACCACATGTTCCGGCACATGGGAGAGAAAATCATACAAGACGGCAGGCGCGATCGCCGACCCACTCGGATTGTTTGGATTATCAATAAAAATCAGCCGGGTTTTGTCGGTGACGGCGGCAAGCATCGCCGATAGGTCGTGGCGCATCCCGGCAAGCGGCAACACCTGGCAATTGCCGCCGCGCATCCGGGTGAATTTCTCATACATCAGAAAAGATGGATGGCTGCAAATCACCTCAAGCCCTTCGGTGATGAAGGCTTTAACGAGAAATTCTATCATTTCGTTTGAGCCGTTTCCCAGGACGATTTCGTCGGCGCCAAGACCGTGATGCGCGGCCAGGGCCTGAGTCAGATAATAACTCGCGCCGTCAGGATAGCGGTGCAAATTGCCGGTGGCTTCGCGCACAGCGGCGACCGCCTTCGGCGACGGCCCCCAGGGGTTTTCGTTCGAGGCCAGTTTGATTGAATTTTTCACGCCGTATTCCCGCTCAAGTTCATCCTGCGGTTTGCCGGGCGGATACGGAACAATGCTCTTGATTGCGTCGGGAATGATGAGTCGCACAGGGAAAACCTTGTGAAAAATTTATGATAGGTTCTATCCGCAGCACCGGCCATGCGGTAGACATGGGGCAGGCGCATCGGATGCGGATGGCGCGTGAAGAGCAAAAAGAAGACCGCCACGCTAAAAGAAAAGGCCGGAATACCTGATTGCTCGAAGGATTCCGGCCTCTGTTGAACTCTATTGAACCGCTACGAATAGCTATCTCAAGCGCAAAACCATATAACTGATTTTCGTCTTTTTTGCAAAACATCAATAACAGCCGTGATGCCGAAGGCAAAATCATATTGGGGAACCTCGAAAAACCATATTCAATGTTAGGATATGTCGATTGAATTATTAATCTTTTCCCTGGCTACCTACGCTCTTCAGGTTGAGGCCGCTGGGCGCGCCAAAAAGCCTCCCTCGGAATTTTTCTTTCCGAGGGAGGCTTTTCGTTTGCGGCGCTGGACATGGCATTCAAGCCGCCAGCCAGAAGCAAAACGAAGAAAGCCCCCTCGGAACAGATGTTCCGAGGGGGCTTGAGATAGGCTAACGACCTGATTTGGTGGACGAGGCGGGATTCGAACCCGCGACCTTCGGCTTCGGAGGCCGACACTCTATCCAACTGAGCTACCCGTCCATTGACCGCCCAAGTGGCTACGGCAATTTCGCTGTGAGTACCACATAATCCCGCCGATTGGCAAGCGCAAAGCGCGGAATCCCGGCTTATTCAGCAGTTATTTTTTGTTAATTTCTGCCGCGTGTTTGCGTAGAAGCCCCCGGAATTGATGATAGCGCAGGCCCAGTCGCGCCGCCGCCTGGCGCTGGTTATGCCGACAGGCGATCAGGGCTTCGCGGATCAGGGCGATTTCGGTGGCGACGATGCGCTCGTCAAAACCCAGCGGCTGCCGCTTATCACCCGTCGGTTCAGCCGCCGAGGACGCATTGGTCGCGTTCGGTGATGCGGCGGCGAATGGGTCAAAGACGATTTCCGTGATGGACCGCCCTTCGCCTGTTTGATAAACGGCGCGTTCGACGACATTTTTCAGCTCACGAATATTGCCAGGCCAGGAATAGGCCGCAAGCCGCGTGAGGGCTGCGGCGGAAAATCGCGGCGGTTCAGACCATTCCAACTCATCGGCCATGCGGGCCGCGAAATGCGCGGCTAACAGCGGAATGTCTTCGCGGCGCTCACGCAAGGGCGGCGCGACCAGCGCTTCAAAAGCCAGACGATCCAATAAATCCGGCATGAAACGCCCTTCCGCGACCAACTGCGGCAGATCGGCATTGGTCGCGCCGATGATGCGCGCGTCAGCGGCGACCGGCTGCCAACCGCCAACCCGCTCAAAAACGCCATATTCCACCGCCCGCAAAATCTTTTCCTGCGCCGCCCAAGGCATCGCGCCAATTTCATCGAGAAACAGCGTGCCGCCATGGGCAAGCTCGGGTGATGTCATGAAATGGTTGGATAGTAATTTTAATTTGTGATATGATTGACGAAAATCAATAACGAGGTGAAATATGGTTTATATCAAAGTATTATGTCCGCATTGCGGGAGTGA
>JAITSS010000028.1 GCA_031287565.1 Desulfobulbaceae bacterium | reverse complement strand
TGAATGTTATGACTCATCTTTTGACCTCCGATGTGATTCAATCATTTCCCGCAGTATAGCTTGCGCATGAAATAAAGGCCAGCTACGAATCGGAATATGATCGCACGGAACGGAACATGCGGGTGTTTTGGTCGAATCAATCCTGAAGAATCGCCATTATTTTTTTTGAGCTGTATTCGCCCAGATCAGCCAGACCGTCCACCGGCAGAAACGCATGAGCGTTCCGCGAAAACAAGCAGTTGACCGTAGCTGGAAATTCCTCATCGGCGCGATAAAAAATGTAGCGCAGGGCAATTTTCGGCAGCGGATACACATCGAAGGCGAAATCGCCGCCCGCGACGCGATTGCCGCGAAACGCCCGGCACACCGCATCGACCTTTTCGCCAATGGCCGCGACATATGGCGTCAAAACTTGCTCAGTGTGGCTGGCGAAGGCGCCCCAATAGGGCATACTATCTGGAATTTCCTTGAAGGATTGCATCGGCTCAACCAGCGCGGTCTCCGGTTGGGCATGCAAAGCGTAGAGCGAGACGATAACGCCCGGCACTGAGGCGATTTCCGCCGCGCCCAGCTGAATGCCTTTGCCCGTGAGGCGACACTCATCGCCAAAGGCGTCGAAAATAAAGTCATCGTGTTCACGCCGCGCCCCCAATCTGGTCGCGAGATCCGGCGGCAAAGCGGCATAGAGGCGGTTCAGATTGTTCCGCGCAATTTTTTGGTAGTTATCGATCATGTTCACTCCAGAAAAGCTTTCAGCAGCCCGCGCAAAGCGGCCAGCCCGGCGGCGTAATCCATCTCGTCTCCCTCTTTGACCGCCACCTGAATGGCGTCGGCCAGTTCGGCAGGTTGCTGAAGGCCGCACTGGGCAAGAGCGCCCTTAAGGGTATGGGCGTATTTGCCAAGCGTCGTCAAATCGCCCGCAGCCAGCGCCTGTTCCGCGCCGATGATATTTTCGGCGATGCTCTTGCGCGCCGCCGCCAAGACCCTGGCAATTTGCGGCATGGTCAAACTGGTGGCCATTTGTAGATAATTGACGATCGCCGCGTCATCAAACACGGCCACATCCTGGGGCTGTTCCTCGCCCGACGGCTGGGCGGCGCGCGGCGATTCAACCAGCGCCTGATCCACCAAATCACCCGCCGGGGCTTCTTGTTTACCGCCGCCCATTTCCTGAATCAGGCGGCGCAGGTGCTCTGGCTGAAACGGTTTGGTGATATAGCTGTCCATACCGGCGGCAATGCACATATCACGGTCGCCGCCCATGGCGTGCGCGGTCATCGCCGCCACCGGCACATGGCCGCCGAACAGTTTTTTTCGCAATTTTTCCAGCAAATCCGGCGGAACCGCCGCCGCGATCTCTTGGCCGCTCTCCACCGCCCTCAGCGTCGTGGTCGCGGCCAAACCATCCATCACCGGCATCTGCACATCCATCAACACCAGATCAAAATCCTTATCGGCTAAAAGCGCCAAAGCCTTCAGACCGTTTTCGGCGGTCGTCACCTGGTGGGTATCACTGAGGGTCATACTGGCGACATCGCGGTTCACTTCATTGTCATCGACAACCAGAATTTTCAGATTGGTCAAGACTGGTTCCCCTTGACCGCCTTGGCCGAGCGCCGCATGGTCGTCGAGCGACGCATACGTCGCCGGAAGCGGCACGATAAAGGAAAAAACGCTGCCCTCGCCGACGACGCTTTCAACCTGAATATCGCCGCCCATCAGCATCGCCAGCTGTCGGCTGATCGAAAGTCCCAGGCCGGTGCCGCCGTAACGACGGCTATACGAGCTGTCGGCCTGGTCGAAGGCGTTGAAAATCTGCGCGATTTTGTCCGGGGCGATACCGATGCCGGTATCCTTCACCTGAAAACAAAGCGGAAACACGCCGTCCGCCGCCTGTCGATTCAGCGCCGACGCGACCTGTACGACAATCGAACCGTGTTCCGTGAATTTGATGGCGTTGCCGACCAGATTCAACAGCACCTGATGGATGCGCATCGAATCGCCGATGAAGGCTTGCGGCGCCGTTGGGTCCACCTCGACGCGCAGCATCAGACCTTTTTCCAGCGCTGGCACATTCATGGTCGAGACTAGGGTCTCAAGCAATTGGTCGAGCCGGAAAGAACGCTTATCGAGTTGCAACTGACCGGCCTCTATTTTGGAAAAATCAAGAATATCGTTCAGAATACCCAACAATCCCTCGGCTGAGTGCCTAACTGTTTGCATGAAGCGTTTGCGCTGCCCTTCGTCGGTCACTTCCAGGGCCAGATGACTCATGCCTAAAATGGCGTTCATCGGCGTGCGGATTTCATGGCTCATGTTGGCCAGGAATTGACTTTTGGCGCGGTTGGCCGCCTCAGCCCGATCTTTGGCCTCCATGAGGGCCTGGGCCTGGCGCGCCAGATCCTGGGTGCGTAGCGCCACCTGCTCTTCCAGATAAATATCCCGCGCCTCGATAGTGGCGATCATGGTGTTGAAACCACGCGCCAACTGGCCGATTTCGTCCTCGCTTTCGACCGTCGCCCGCTGATGATAGCCGCCCGCCTCGGAAATGGAGGCGATGGCGTTGTGCAAAGCGCCTATCGGCCGCGCAATCACCCGCAACAGATAGTGCGACAGGACCAGGCTCAGCATCAGGCCCAGGGCCAAAGTGGCGACAGTCAGGAGGGAAATGGCGATGAGCGACGAGCGCATCTCGCGCAAATCCACCCGAATGAACAAGCGCCCGACCTGTTCCTTGCCCTGCATGACCGGCTGGCTCAATTCGGCGAACCCATCGGCCAGCCGCGCGCCCATGAAATCGACATGGCCTGTCACGCGACCGGCCCTCGGCGTGGCGTAGCGGGCCAGAAGCTCGCCTTTGCTGTCGTACACCCGCGCTTCGACCACCGATTCCTTGGCCTTCAACGAAGCGAGGATTTTTTCCAGGGCGTCACGGTCGTCAAAGACGATGGCGGCGGGGCAGTTCTGACTAATGACCCCGCCAAGCGTCATCAACTCGCGTTCATGGTTGACGATGATGGTATGGCGCTGCGCCACAAAAGAAACCATGGTCGCCAGCAGGAGCGACAAGGCCGAGGCCACCAGAACGATGAGGGACAGCTTGTGACGTATCGGCAGCCGCAAAAACCAATTTTTCATAAATCACCGCACTTCCGCCGCCAATTGCAACAAACTTGAGCCGACTTTGAAGCCCCGCTCTTTCATGGCCGTATTATTGATAAAAAAAGTCAGGCGTTTATTGCGCAACGTCAGTTCGATCAGGCCGCCGTCTTTGCAGAAACCGTCAATATCGCTGACCGTCAGCGCGTCGGGAAAGCGTTCGGCCAGAACATCCAGCTCGGATTCCTCAGAGCGGCTGACAAACACCATCCGGCAGTTTCGCGCCTGATCGAGTTTATCAAAATGAACCACTTCGATATTTTTCTCGCCGATCTTTTTGCCGGAAGCCGCCGACAGCGCGTCTTCAAACGGGTTTTCGCCGACGACGCAGACGCGAAAGGCCGCCGCAGGCCCCGACACCGGAGGCCACTGGATGAATTTGGTGAAATTCAGCATGAAGGCGGCTTTCAATTGGTACTCCTTGTCCACGGCGCAGGCGTCCACAGCCATCGACAACATGGCGCAGGCGCAAGCCACGACCAGCAAATAAGGGAGTATCCGAACAGGCATCAGAAAATCCCACCGCTAAAATTTCCAGGTGACTTTACCGTACACCGCCCGCTCGATGCCGCTTTCCGGGTTGAAATGCTCGGAAATATAGCTGACTCGGCTTTCATGCAGCAGATGCCTGCCGGAAAGCATGAATTCCAAATCCGGACGCGCCCGCCAGATCAGATTCAAATCAAGCAGAAAGGCGTCGTCGATGGTATGCAGCGTCTGCATCAAATCAACGCTCGTCGCCACGGCGTAGCTATCGACATAGCGTAGCCAGGCGTTGAATTGCCAATTGCGGATAAATTCCCAGCCGCCGCGCAGGCTGACCAGATTCTGCGCGGTGGAATTGGCCAGATGCCGGGCGATGGCGTTGCCGTTCAAAGCCGCGACATCGTCATGCAGATTCGATTGCAAGAAGGAATAGGCCAGGGAAAACACCAGTTCCTTGGTCGGCTTGTATTCCGCGCTCAGCTCCAGACCGTAATTTTCGCCGCTGATGGTGTTAACCAGCATCATATCCAGGGAGGTCGGGGTTAAACGCGGCGAAAGCGAATACAGGTTTTTATAATCGGTATAAAAGAGCGCCAAATCAAACTGAAGGCGTCTCGACGCCTGCCAGCGCCAGCCCAACTCGTAGCTCAGGGCTTCCTCGCTGTCGAAGTCCTCGTTGCCGCGAAAATAAATCGGCAGGCCGCGACCATCGGGCAGGGGCTGCGAGCCGAACAGAATCGCGCCCTCGCGCTCAAGCGTCGAAGGCAGGCGCACCGCTCTGGCCAGCGAAGCCCAGAGGGTATGGTCGTCAGTGGCCTTCCACAGCAATTTGCCGCTCGGCTGCCACTCGCCGCCGGTGTAGTCGTTATGCTCCCACTTCATGCCCAACGTGAACAACACCCTCTCGGAAAACAAATTGATGGTGTCTTGCAGAAACAGACTGTACAGGTTGCTGCCGCCGTCGGGCAAAGACAGATACACGCTTTGGTCGTGGTCGGTGTCGAGCCGCCGATAGCCGCCACCGACGATGACATCGTGGATTTCCGCCAGCCTGGTTTCATACTGCGTTTCAAAATCAAAGGTGCTGAAGCGTTTGGTGAAGACGAAGCCATCATAGTGGGCGGCGTAATCATAATAGGACTTCACGGTAAGCAATTCGTGTTCGTCCCAGTGATGCTGCCAGCGGCCAATCAGATTTGCGCCCTCAACGTCCATTTCGATGCGGCTGGCAGTTAAATAGGGCGCTTCAAAAAGCCACTGCGGATAAAATATCTGATTGCCATCCTGACGGTAAACATCCCCCTGAAGCGTCCACTCGTCGTTGTCGGTTGGGTTGCCATCGGCGCGGAAGCCGCCCTGGGCATTTTTCCAGGCGTCGCCGCCATCGGTGTCGCCATTCATCCCCGGTTCCGGCAATTCGCTGCTGCCGTGGTCTTCGCCCATGGCGTAGAGGCGCAACGACGCCTTATCGGACAGCTTGATGCCCTGGCGGGCGGCGGCGGTCAGCCGGTCTTCGCTACCGACGCCCAGACGGACCACCGTTCCCTCGGTATCACGCGCCGATTTGGTGATGATGTTGATGACGCCATTGACGGCGTTGGCCCCCCAGGTTGTGCCAGCCGGACCGCGAATGACTTCGATGCGCTCGACATCCTCAAGCATCACATGCTGCGCTTCCCAGAAGACGCCGGAAAAACCCGGCGTGTATACCGAGCGGCCATCAATCAGAATCAGCAATTTGTTGGAGGTGTAACCGGCGAAGCCGCGTGAGGAAACCGACCACTTGCTGGCGTTGATCTGCGCCGCCTGGATACCTGGCGCCATCGCCAGCGCTTCGGGAATGCTGGTGACGCCGGAACGCCGAATGTCTTCCTGCGAAATGACGTAGACCGCCGCCGCCGCTTCGGTCAGCGACTGTTTTTTCTTGGCCACCGAAGTCACCTGAATATCCATCAGTTGCGCCAGATCCATATCCAGGTAGCGGTTTTCGTCCGCATCGTCGGCCATGCTCGACAACGGCGCGAACAGCGCCGCCGAGAGCGCGCCCACCAGGAAGCGCCCGCCAAATATTCGCCGCGCGCCCAGGCCGCGCATCCATCTCGTTGTCATGTCGCCGGTTCTCACGGAATGAAAAAAATTGCTTGTTTTTCAGCCAAGGCGGCCGTTGATGCGCGAATCGCCGCTCGCCGGGCGATAAATACGACAGGCTATCGCGCCGATTGTGGATCATCGGCGGCATTCACGACACTGAGAAAGTGTAGGGTATATTCCTGGCCCGGTTCAAGATTTTTCTCGTCAAATCGGCGGCAAGCCAGCCATTCCTCGTGGGCGGGCGGAGAGAAAGCCAGCAATTTTTCTTCTTGAAAAGAGCCGCCCGCGCCCTTGCCCGACCGGCCTTTTTCCAGGATAATGCGTCACAGCGCCCGTCCACGTTCCGCCCGCCCGTTCCATGAGAATACCCATGTCGATTTCTTCGCCAACCATCAAGCCAGATGCAACCGCCAAGGCCGCGCCGGAAAAACCCCGCTCGACCCTGCCCAGCGTCGATAAAGATACTTTACGTCAGGCTCTGCACGATATATCGGAGCTGACCTACGCCGTCAGCCAACCGGACGAACTGTATCGACAACTGCATCGCATCGCTCTGCGTCTCTTGCCCATGGACAGCCTGGCCGTCTGCCTGTTTGAAAACGACGCCGACGGCGGCGCGGTGTATTTCCCCTACGTCTCTGACGAAGAGCGCGCGCCGCTCCAGGGAAATCGGCTGTCGCGCCGCTCGCTGGCCGGCGGCCTCTTGGATTATCTGCTGCGAGAAAAACGCCCGATGCTGAGCAAGGAGAGCATTCTACCCATGCCGCCGCGCCCGGATGGACGGAGGCCAGACACCAAGCATGGCCGTTCGCTGTCAGCCGCCGGGCAAAGGGCATTGTGGCTCGGCGCGCCCTTTTCACTGAACGAGCGCATCGGCGCGATCATCATCGGCGGCAAAGGGATGGATTTCAGCGAACAAGACCAGGAACTCGCGGGTTTCCTCGCCCTGCATATCGGCGAGACGCTGCAACGCAAAAAAGTGGTCGATGAACTGCGCGTGGCCAAAGAGCAAGCCGAAGAGGCCGAGCGCAAGAAAAGCGCCTTCCTCGCCAACATGAGCCACGAAATCAGAACGCCGATGAACGGCATCATCGGCATGACCGATCTGGTTCTGGCCACCAACATCGACGCGAAACAGCGCGGCTACCTGGAAATGGTGTCGTCGAGCGCCGAGCGGCTTTTGAAAATGATCAACGACATCCTCGACTTTTCCAAAATCGAGGCCGGGCGCATGGAATTGCAAATCGCGCCATTCAGCCTGCGCGGCCTGGTCAATTCATCCTTGCAGATTCTCACGGTTTCAGCCAACCGGCGGGGCGTGGATTTGCGCATCAACCTGCGCCAGAGCATCCCCGATCTCTTGATGGGCGACGCCGACAAGTTGGGCCAGATCCTGGTCAATCTGGTCGGCAACGGTCTGAAATTCACCAAAGAAGGAAGCGTCACCCTTGCCATCGACGAGCTGGCCGGGTTGCCCAGCTCACGCGACGAAGACCGCCTCATTTCGCTGCACTTCCAGGTCGCGGATACCGGCATCGGCATCCCGGCGGATAAAATTCCCTTCGTCTTCACAGCCTTCAGCCAACTCGGCACCACCCGTGATTCCAACCACCGCGGCACCGGCCTCGGCCTGGTCATCGCCGCGCAAATAGTGGAAATGATGGGCGGCCACATCGACATCGCCAGTCGGGTCGGCGTCGGCACCACCTTTTCGTTCACGCTACGCCTGCCACAGGCGGCGGATAACGCCAATGCGGGCGACAGGCCGTCGGATGCGCCCCGCCACGTCGAAGCGCGGCGCGATCTGCATATTTTGCTGGTCGAGGATGAATTCATCAACCGCACCCTGGCCGTCACCGTGCTGGAGCGTGAAGGTTGGCGCGTCAGTTGCGCGGAAAATGGCGCGAAGGCCCTAGAAATGCTGGAGAAAGAACTATTTGATCTGGCGCTGATGGATGTGCAGATGCCGGAAATGAACGGCTACGACGCCACAGCGGCCATCCGCGACCGGGAACGCCAGCGCGGCGGTCATCTGCCGATCATCGCCATGACCGCCTACGCCGTCAAAGGCGACCGGGAAAAATGTCTGGCCTCAGGCATGGACGGCTATATCTCAAAACCCATCCGCCCCGATCTCCTGCGGCTGGAGATTGAAAGCATTTTGCAGGAAACACCGTGAAACATCTTCCATTTCGAGACATAACTTGATGGCTTCTTTGACGCGCTCCATCAAGGCGTCAAGGGATTTGGCCTCGGTATGACGATCTGCCTGTCACATCGGCAGCGCAGACAACCACGCGAAGCCGGAACTGACGCCACAAAGTATCCGTCTTGATCGGGTTCAAAAATCAGGTCAAATTCCCGTAGCATTATCGCACCCCGTATTTTTCGACGATCCAGCGCACCCGGTTTTCGCTCACCCGCTCTACCAGGCTGATATGCAGGGTGTAATCCTGATTGGCGACATCGAGATAGCGCACGCCAACAATGCTGCCGGAAAGCCGCAGCGGTTCGCCCGACCAGGATAAATCGACTGAGACGCGGCGGCCCAAAAGCAACCTGGCCTTATCCTGGCCGCTGATGCGCACCGACAGGCACAGGCCGGATACGGAAATATCGACAAGATCGGCGGTGTAACGGCGCGGCTCATCAACGCTGAACACATCGGTGAAGACATACACCACCCGCAGCGAGACCGGATAGCGCGGCGAATCGCGGCGGTCGGCCCCAGACATCTGCAAAAGCGACGGCACCATGCTCTGCCTTTCGCAAAAGTCGCGCAACTTCCCCGTGACGCCGTGGAATTTTTCCTCAATATCGATCAGCACTTGCTGCTCAAGATATTGAATTTCCGCGTCGCCGTGCGCTTTCATGGTGGTCGTCCACACCGATGTACCAAAAAACTGCTCGGCACCGTGGATTTCGCCAGGTTTCATGCGCTTTAGAAAGGTATCGCCACCGGCGGCGCGGCAGAGCAAATCAACCTGACCGGAATTGATGAAATATAATTTGGCGTCGATTTCGCCTTCGCGGACGATGGTTTCGCCATCGGCGTATTTTTCCCGCCGCGAGGCGTAGTAAATGGCGTTGAATTCCTCGGTGGACATCATCTCATAGAGGTCGGCCCACACTTCCAGATGGTGATAGGTGATGCTGCTGGCCCGTTCCTCCTCAATGATTTCGCCAATACGGATGACCTCGTTCAAGGCGTAAGGATTGATTTCGAGCAAGCGGTCCCGGAGCATCTCGGCGACATCGAAATCCTTTTCTCGCGCCGCCTCGACGCAGCGGTTGGCGATCTTTTCCGTGACCCGGATGGTCTCTTTTTTCTGCAGGAGGAAATTGACCTCGTCATTGAACAGGCGCAATTTTTCCATCGAGTGCCGCCGCCGCTCTTCCGGCGTCATCCCGGCGTAATCGACATCGGTTGCCGAGCCGCCGCGGGCGATATGCCTGAGGCGCGGCTCCATCAAGCGCAGCGCGTCCTGCGCCAACAAAGCGATGCGGCGACGCCGGTCGTTGTCGCCAGGCAGGGCGGCGATGCGGCGCAGATAGCTGACGGCGGCGCCGTTGGGATATTTCTTCAGCGGCGTAAGCAACGAATCAAAGATTTCGACGAACTCCGGCTGATCGTAGCGGCTGCTGTCGGCCAAAAGGGTCAGAAAAGCTTCGGCCACCGCCGGGTCATCGTGGGCGGCGAGTTTGGGCAGCACCAACGGCAGCGTCCGGGCCGGCATTTCCGGCAGGATTTTCAAAAGGCTGCCGCGAGCCTCAGCGGCGGGCAGGTTGCTTAAAAATTCCAGGGCCGCCATCTGCACCCGCATATCCGGGTGGCGCATATAGGGCATGACGGTGGCGATATGGCCGGAGCGGTCGATTTCGCCCAGAATATTGATAATATTTCTGACCACATACCAAACCGGCTTTTTGCGCAGGCAGTCGAGCAGAATGCCTTCGCTCTCTTTGCCCCATTGTCCGAGAAGACGCGACAGGCGCAGACGCTCGGCCTTATTCTGGCTGTGGATGAGACGGTTAGTGACGGAAACGACGGCCCTTTTACCGAGATAATACAGCATGTTTTGCAGGCGTTTTTCTTCAATCGGGTCGGCCACGACATAGGCGTCGGTGATGTGCTGCAAGACGCTGATTAAGGAAATCGCATCAAGAGTCTGCGCGATGAGGCCGCGAATGGCCGCCGATTTGACCAGAACGCCGGTCTTAATCTGGCGCAGGGTGAACAGCAGATACCAGGCGTCTTCCCAATTTTTGCGTTCAATCAACCAGACGGCGGTTAATTCGATCTGGTTGAGAATGGTCGGAAAACCGTCGAGAAATTTTTCTTCATTTTCCAGCCAGCCCACCAGAAGCGACGATAACAAATTTGTGGATAAATCAATCTCGCCGGATTTGCTTTCGGCAAGCAGCATGGCGATGATTTTCACGGCCCGCTCGCGCACGATTTCATCACTCGATTGGCTGCCGCGTCCCAGAACCCGCAAAAGCGCCCGCGCCTCGCCCGCGCCCCGTTCCTTAAAATAAGGGATGAGAAAGGCGACGAAATTATTGGCGAATTCGATATTCAGCAAAATGCGGACATTGCCGGAGACAAAATCGCCAAAACCGCGCTCCAGGCGCTGACGCAGGCGGATATTTTCACCTTCCGCAAGATTTTTTTGTATCTCTTCCACCGTCAGAACACTGTTCTCGCTCATGCTACTGATGAAGACAAAAAACAAAAAAGACGAAAAGACCACGTGGGGGATAGCGTTTTCCGCTCCGACCAACCGAAAAAAGGATACGCTTCCAACGGAAAAAACTCAAGAATATCTCCGGAATGTGTCGATTCCAGGCCGACATCGACGCTTTTACCATGGCCACAGTGTCGGCGCTTGCGGTTTTTCGGCAAATGCCCTAGACTCGTCGGGTTTTCATACTGGAAAAACCTTTACCATCTCATTCTTTCACCCCCCTTTTGACCCCATGTCGCATCCGTCCGACCGCATCGTCATCACCGGCTGTGGCCTCACCGCGCCAAACGCCAATAATCTCGCGGAATTTCGCGAAAAAATCATCGCCGGACACAGCGAAATCGAACGCCTCGACCTGCGCTATTTCGGCTCGGCGCCCGCCGGAATTTGTCACTTCCCGGAAACACGATACCGGAAAAACAAGGAAAATCGTAAAGGCACCCGCGCCGGTTGCATCGGCGTCTACTGCGCCCACGAGGCATTGGCCGACGCCGGTCTCACCTCCTTTCGCGATTTTTACTCACCCGACAAGGTAGGTATTTACACCGGCCTGACTGAACACGGCACTGTGGAGACCGAAAACGAGGTCTATAACATCAGTCGCTACGACTACGACACCAGCTACTGGACCCACCACCACAACCCGCGCACAGTTCTGAACAACCCGGCCGGGGAAATCACCATGAGCCTCGGCGTCACAGGGCCGCATTATTCGATAGGCGCGGCCTGCGCCGCCGGTAACGCCTCGCTGATTCAGGCGGCGCAAATGCTGCGGCTTGGCGAAGTGGATATGGCCCTGGCCGGCGGCCTGTCGGAATCGATTGGCTCCTTCGGCGTGTTCGCGAGTTTCAAGGCGCAAAACGCCCTGGCCGAAGCCGAAGACCCACGCCAGGCCAGCCGTCCCTTCGATATGCGGCGCAACGGCATCGTCATTGCCGAGGGCGGCTGCATGTTTGTGGTCGAAACGCTGGAGAGGGCGCTGGCGCGCGGCGCGAAAATCCACGGGGAAATCGTCGGCTACGCCATGAATTCCGACGCCAGCGATTTTGTCTTGCCCAACCCGGCCCGTCAGGCTGAATGTATGCGTTTGGCCCTGCGACGCGCCGGGCTGAAACCGGAGGAAATCAGCCTCATCAACACCCACGCCACCGGCACCAAACAGGGCGACATCGCCGAATGCGCGGCCATCCGCGACGTATTTTCCAACTGCCCGCGCCTCTTCATCAACAACACCAAATCAATCATCGGCCACGCCATGGGCGCGGCCGGGGTTTTAGAGCTGGCGGGCAACCTACCCGCCTTCGCCGACGGCGTCATTCACCCAACTATCAATATCAGCCAGCTCGACCCGGAATGCGCCCTGGATAATTTGGTGGTCAACACGGCGCGACCAGGGGTGAAAGTAAAGACGATTCTCAACAATTCTTTCGGCATGATGGGGATAAACTCGGTGGTTATCGCGCGAAAATACGAAGGAACCTGAGGAATAGCGCGAAAAAAATGGAAGGTGCCAGCCCGGCTGTGGTATAAATCGTGACTCAACTTTTGGCGGCGCGCCCGTCCGTTTTCTTTTCAACAGCACCGGAGATGTTCATGACCACGAGCGACATCAGACAAGTTATCCTTGATATTATTGCCGATATTGACGACGAAGCCGATTTTTCCGCTCTCGACGCCGACAAGCCCTTGCGCGACCAGCTTGACCTTGATTCGATGGATTTCCTCGACATTGTCATGGAGTTGCGCAAACGCTACAAACTCCAGATTCCCGAAGCTGATTATCCCAAACTCGCCACCCTGAATAGTTGCGTCGAATACCTGCAACCGCTCCTGCAAAACGTCTGAACCCTTGAAGCCATCCCTCGTCGTCCTCGGCGGCGGCCTGTCTGGTCTCGCCGCCGCCATTCGCTGCGCCCGCTATTTCCCGGATGTTGTCATTCTTGAACAGCACATCCGCCCAGGCGGCCTGAATTCCTGGTATTACCGCAATGGGCGGCTTTTTGAGACCGGCCTGCATGCGATTACCAATTTCGCGGCGGCGGATGATAAAAAAGCGCCGCTGAATCGCTTGTTGCGTCAATTGGGAATAGCGCGAGACCGGTTGCGACTCCACCCACAAATTGGCAGTGAAATTCGTTTTCCCGGCGGGCGGGTTTTACCATTCAGCAATGATTTTGCCGAACTGACAGAAAATATCGGCAAGGTTTTTCCCAAATCACGGCCCGCTTTTCTCGCGCTCACCGATTGGTTGCGCGGCTTCGACCCTTTCGCCGCAGCCCCCTTTCGCTCGGCGCGGGCCTTTTTGCGCCAATCGCTACCGGACGCCCTGCTGGCCGATATGCTGCGTTGCCCGCTGTCATTTTATGGCTCAAGCGTCGAAAATGATATGGATTTGAGCCAATTCGCCATCATGTTCCGGGCGATTTTTCTCGAAGGATTCTGCCGCCCGGCGGGCACGATCAAAGATATTCTTGATCTTTTACTGGAGCGGTACCAGGAGTTGGGCGGCGCAATCCGCTATCGCGCCAAGGTAGCGGCGATTGTCCATGAAGGCGGACAGGTCCGCGCGGCGCGGCTGGAAACGGGCGAGGAAATCGAGTGCCGCTTTCTGCTCTCCACCATCGGCCATGCCGAAACCTTGGCGATTTTAGGCAAGGAAATACCCAAAGAAGCGCCGCGTTTAGGCTTTGTCGAGAATATCTTCTCTCTGCCGCGGGCGAGCCTGCCCGCCGACCGAACCATCATCTTTTTCAACAACGGCGAAACATTTCGCTACGGCGTACCCAAAAATGCCGTGGATTTTTCCAGCGGCGTCCTCTGTATGCCTGGAAATTTCCATGGATTATCCGCCGCATCGCCGGAAATGGCCGAACCGTCCTGGCTGCGCGCGACCCATCTGGCCAATTACGAAAAGTGGCGGGAAATCGCCAACGATCAGGCACAGTATCAGGCCACGAAACAGACCATGGCTGCGGCATCCCTGGCCGAGGCCGAAAAAATTTTAGGCATTTCGCTTGCGAACAGCGTCTGCGAGGACAGCTTCACGCCGCTGACCGTGGCCCGTTTCACCGGCAAGCGACACGGCGCGATTTATGGCGCGCCTGATAAAATAAAGGATGGAGATTTAGGGTTCGCCAACCTCTTTCTCGCCGGAACCGACCAGGGCTTTTTAGGTATCGTTGGCTCAATGCTCTCCGGCGTGTCGATGGTCAACCGCCATATTCTGCCAAAACTCTGAGCCTCTGGCCGCAGTGATGTCACAAAATGGTTGAGGCGCATAATTTTCTATCGAAGAAGAAAGTGTTTATAAATGTTCCAATGACCGCTTTATGGATATCTTTATTTTTAGAAAAGCATATAGTTTTCCGACAAAGCCTTTTAATTCGTGTGCGAAGCGTTAAATGATTTCTTTCGATTTGCT
>JAITSS010000026.1 GCA_031287565.1 Desulfobulbaceae bacterium | reverse complement strand
GCAAATTTACGATTTTTTGGCCTTCATGGACTACGACCTAACAAAAATATCCCAGTTCAAACAGAACATCCTAGAAAATATACCCGCTCTTGCGGAAAGACTTGTGTAGATACCTTTGGTTCTTATGACATTTATTTTTGCAAAATATGAACAAAATTCGATACCGGTTTAGTCACAGAATATTGACCCATGACCCAACCGGTATCAAATTTGCTCATTTCATAGACGAAACCGCGCCGCTGGCAAACCAACCAGCACCTGCAAATCACCGCCTTTTTCCGGGAAAAGAAAAGGCATTCCCTGCAAGCGGGCCTCGTCGGGGTGGAGCAGGGCGCGGTCGTTCACCTTTACCAAAAGTCGGGTGTGGGCCGCCGGGCGCAGGCTGACGACGTTTTCCTTGCCACCTAAAATATAGTAGAGGCGTTCCCATTCTTCTGGAATCGCCTTGGCAATTATGGCGCTGGCCGCTGGTGTCGCCGTTTCGCTCACTGCCGCCGCGCCCGCGTCGTCGATGGGTAATTCGGCCTCGGCCCCGGCGTTTTTCATGTAGCTTTGCATATCAGTCATCAGATTCCCGGCGCGGGTGCCGAAAATCGCCTGTACGCTGTTACCGGCTTCGACCACGCCCGCCGCGCCCAATCCCTTCAGATTCGCGGCGCTGACCTTGGCCGGGTCGGCGACGCTGACCCGCAGCCGCGTAATACAGGCGTCAAGATTGGTGATATTGCTTCTGCCGCCAAAGGCTAGCACCAGCTGCTGGGCCATGCCGCCGCCGCCCGCCGTGGCCGCCGCGTCCGTCACTGCCGCTTCGTCCTCGCGTCCGGGGGTTTTGATATTCAGAATCGGAATTAAGGCGCGGAACAGGCTGTAGTAGACGACCGCGTAGATCGGCCCGCAGATGAAGGTCAGCCATGGTTTGGTGTCGCGGGCGTAATACAAAAGAAAGTCAATGCCGCCCTGGGAAAAGGTATAGCCCATTTTCGCGCCAAGCAGATTCATCAAGGCGAAGGCCACGCCGGTTAAAACCGCGTGCAGCAGATAGAGAATCGGCGCGACGAACATGAAGGCGAATTCGATAGGCTCGGTGATGCCGGTGAGAAACGATGTCAGGGCTGCCGATAGCATGATGCCGCCCGTCACCTTGCGTTGCTCCGGTTTGGCGCAGTGCCAGATGGCGATGGCCGCCGCCGGTAAGCCCCACATTTTGGTGAGGAATCCGCCAGCCAGGATGCCCGCCGTCGGGTCGCCCGCGAAGAAGCGGTTAATGTCGCCGTGGATATGGACACTGGGATTGGCCGGGTTGACATAATCGCCAATCTGGAAGAAAAACGGCACGTTCCAGGCGTGGTGCAAACCGAGAGGAAGCAGCAAACGCTCAATCAATCCATAGATGGAACCGGCCAGGACTGGATTGCTGTAGGCCGCCCAGTTGGAGAATTTGGCGATTTGTCCCTGAATCGGCGGCCAGATATAGCTCAGCAGGACGCCGACCAGAATCGCCATGACGCCGGTGATGATCGGCACGAAGCGCTTTCCGGCGAAAAAAGCCAGATAGCTGGGCAATTCAATACGAAAATAGCGGTTGAACATTGCCGCCGCCACGCCGCCCATGATGATGCCGCCCAGCACGCCGGTGTCGATGCTTTTCAGGCCGACGATCATCTGCACCTGGGCATGGGCCGGGTCGGGGTCGAGGTGCAGAACGTTCAAGGCCATGATGCTCATGGTGGCGACCATGACCAAATAGCCGACTACCGCCGACAAGGCCGCCGTGCCGTCGTTTTCCGTGAAGCCCAGGGCGACGCCGACCGCGAAAATCAGCGGTAGATTGCCGAAGATGATGCTGCCGCCAGCCTGCATGATCTGCGAGACAATATCGGGAATCCAACCGAGATTCGACGAGCCGACGCCCAGAAGAATACCGGCCACCGGCAGAATCGCCACCGGCAGCATCAGGGATTTGCCGATCTTCTGCAAAAAACCAAAGGCGTTTTTGAACATGGCCGCCTCCTTATGCGTTATGGGTGGATGAAAAGTCGGCTAACAATGCGCGTACTTCGGCCACCGTCATGACCGCGAGCGCCTGTCTGGCCAAAGTCTGACAATCGGCAAGAGCATATCGCCTGGCCGCCGCTTTCACCGAAGGAATCGCCGACACGCTGACCGAAAGCTCATCGACGCCCAAACCAATCAGAAGCGGCACCGCCGGAATTTCTCCGGCCAGACCGCCGCACACCCCGACCCATTTTCCCTGCGAATGTGCCCCTTCGACGGTGCGTTTGATCATATGCAGGACGCCGGGATGGAGCGGCGAAGCAAACGGCGCGAGTTTGGGATGGCCGCGGTCGATAGCCAGGGTGTATTGGGTTAAATCATTGGTGCCAATCGAGAAAAAATCGGCCTCTTTGGCCAGGCCCGCCGCGAGCATGGCGGCGGACGGCACCTCGATCATGATGCCAATCGCCACATTTTCGGCGACACCGAGATTTTTCTGTTCCTCAAGCACCACCGCCCGGCCTTCGCGTAATTCCTCAATGCTTGAGACCATTGGGAACATGATGTGCAGGTGGGTGAAGGGCGCGGCTCGCAGAATGGCCCGTACCTGGACGCGCAGGAGATGAGCGTCAAGCAGATTGATACGGATGCCGCGCACGCCTAAAAATGGATTGATTTCCGCAGCCATTGGCAGATAGGCTAAAGGCTTGTCGCCGCCGACATCCAGGGTGCGCACCACCAGATCGCGCTCTCCGCCCAAAGCTTGGGCAATCGCGGCGTAGACCTCGCCCTGTTCATCCTCGCTGGGCGCTTCAGCGCGTTGCAGGAAGAGAAATTCCGAACGCAACAGGCCGACGCCTTCGCCGCCCAGGCTGACGCTCTCTTCTGCTTCGCTTAGGCTGCCGATATTGGCGACCACTTTGATGCGGTGGCCATCGGGTGTAACCGCTGGAGTTGCCGCCACTGCCTGTTCCTCTTGGCGGCGGCGTTCGGTTTCGGCTTGCAGGTCGCGGACGCGGGCCAATTCTTGTTCGCTGGGATTTTGCCGCAGTTCGCCGGTGTCGCCATTCAGCACGACTGACGCGCCG
The DNA here is from genome assembly GCA_031287565.1 of Desulfobulbaceae bacterium. Classification (GTDB taxonomy): domain Bacteria; phylum Desulfobacterota; class Desulfobulbia; order Desulfobulbales; family Desulfocapsaceae; genus UBA8130. The sequence goes on along the minus strand of JAITSS010000026.1, from coordinate 38,643 downwards.
TTCGGCAATGCCAGCGCTCGTTCGTCGATGGCGGCAATGGCGGCGATGCCGATGCTCCGCGCCAAAATCGAGGCGTGTGAAGTGGCGCTGCCGCCGGTGGTACAAAACCCCAACACCTTGGCGCGGTCGAGCCGGGCGGTGTCCGAGGGGCCAAGGTCTTCGGCGATGAGAATGGAACCGGCGGGAATTTCCGCCGTCTGGCTGGCGCCGCCGCTTAAAAGAGTCAAGACCCGTCGCCCGACATCGTTAATATCGGCGGCGCGGGCGGCCAGCAACTCGTTGTTCAGTCTGCTGAGGGTTTCCGCCTGATTGGTAAAGGCTTTTTTCCAGGCGAAGGCCGCGCTTTGTCCCTGGGCGATGCCAGTCTGGGCCATTTCCAAGAGTTCCGGGTCTTCAAGCAGTTCCTGATGGGCCGCGAAGATGGCGGCTTTGCCGGTATCGGCGTTCAGGCGCAGCTTTTTTTGCAACTCGCCCAAATCGCTTTTGGCCCCGGCCAGGGCGGCCAAAAGCGCCGATGCTTCTTCTTGCGCGCCGCGCCCCTGTTCGGCGGTTGCCATTTCTTCTTGTCGCAGATGAAAGACGGTTCCGGCGACCAAGCCTGGCGAGGCGGCGACGCCCAACAGAACGTCGGGATTCTCCGAGCGGCGGCTTTCGGCCTTGGTCGGATGGAAGTCGCTCTTCGGCGCGGGCGGTTTCGCGTCCTGCGGGCCGCCGTGCAGGCTCTCGCCCAGGCCGGTGCGGATCATGTGGCTGATTTCCGCGATGGCCGCGTCGGCATCGGGGCCGCTGGCGGTCAGGCTGATTCGGTCGTGCCGTTGCACGTCCAAGCCCATCACCGCCACCACGCTCTTGGCGTTGACGCTCTTTTCGCCCTTCACCAGGCGAATATCCGAGTGAAAGTGTTTGGCCGCTGCCGCCAGAACCGCCGTCGGCCTGGCGTGCAATCCCTGTGGGTTCAAAACAATGATTTCGTCGGATTCGGCTTTGTCGTCGCGGCTTATCGTGTTGGCGCTTGCGGTGGATTCGGCCAGCTCCAGCGTTAGGGCCACGGTTTTTCCGGCTTCGGCGTTGCCGTCGGCGGCGTGATAGGCGACGACCTGTTCGCCGTTGGTGATAACCATCTGGGTGAGGAGGCTTGCCGCGTGCTCGGCGAGATAGGCGGCGTCGAAGGCGATCAGTGCCTGGCCCGCTCGCACCGCGTCGCCCTCCTGAATTTTTGCTGTGAACCCGGCACCCTTCAGGCCAACAGTTTCGAGACCGATGTGGATCAGTACTTCGACGCCTTCCGGAGTTTTGATAGTTAGGGCATGATGGGCTTTGTGCAAGAGCGTCACCACACCGTCGCAGGGCGCGACCAAGGTTTCATCAATTGGGTCGATCGACACGCCGTCGCCGACCATCTTCTGGGAAAAGGTTGGGTCAGGAATATCAGAAAGTGGGATCAGTGGCCCGGACAGGGGCGCCAGCAGATGAAGCTCTTTTTTTGCCATCATCTCTTCCTCCATAGAGAAACTTTCCGTTCGTAATCGCGGACTGCGCTACGCCATCATCCGGTCATTGTATGTCAAGAAATGACCGGATGCCAGAGAGTCGGCTATTTTGTCAGGAGGAAATGGAAAAATTTCGCTGGCTCAATCGCCGCTCTTCACTGGTGGCAGGCAGGCGATAATCGGCAGAGTCAGAAGCGGCACGCAGGCAATGGCGAAGAGCACCGGGCGAATGCCATACTGATCAGCTAACTTACCGACGAATGGGGTGATGAATCCGCCGAGTCCGTAGGCGAATCCCATCATCAGGCTGGCGATCATTGATCGTCCTTTGGGGGCGATAATCTGGGCCATGGAAACGCCCAGGGGCATCGCGGCGAGGATGAATCCCCCGGCCAGGAACGCCCCGGCGTAGACGAACACCGCTTCCAGATGCAGGAACAGCCATAAGGCCGGAGTGCTGACGAAAAAAATGAACAGCAGCACCGGTTTGTAGCCGAAACGGTCGGCGGCCAGACCGGCCACGAGGCCGCTGAAAACTCCGGCGACAGTGAAGATCGAATACATCGCGCCGACGGCGACGACACTGAAGCCTTCTTTGACAAATAAAACCGGGATGAAGGTGAGAAACGCTTGGCCGGTGACGGCGCGCAGGAACATCACCAACCAGATCAGGGCCACGGTTTTCCAAGCTGGGCCGAGGCTTTCTTTGATGGCACCGATGAAACCGAAGTCGCGCATTCCTTCGCTTTTGGGTTTTGGGATGAGCCGCCACAAGGACAAAAGGGCGACGAGGCCCCCGACCATGGTCCACGGCGTGGCTTCGAGGCCGTAGCGGCTGACATACCAGGCGATGAACATCGGCCCAAGCGCGAAGCCCAGTGAGCCGCCGGCATTAAAAATCGACATTGATAAGCCCTTGCGGCGCCCAGCATACAAGGGCACCATGCCGGTCACAGATGGATGAAACATCGACGAACCAATGGAGCCGAGAGCGACCGCGCATAACAGCGGCCAGAATCCGTTCGCCAGCCCACTCATCGGGATAAAGCACACGGCGAAAAGCACGCCGCTGAAGATAAACACGCGGCTTTGATAGCGGTCGGCCAGGTAGCCGACGCAGGGCTGAACGATGAAGGCCAGCATTCGCATAGTTCCGGCGATAATGCCGACCTCGGCCAGGGTCAGATGCAGTTTATCGACGAAAAGAGGAAAGAGCGGATTGACGTAGGAGCAATAAAAATCGCCAGAGAAATGTGCCAGGGTTAAGGCGAAGAGGACTTTCAGATTGGTTGACATGGTGTGGCCGCAGCATGGCCGCGCTTGGTTTGTCTGACGAACAATTAGGGCGAAATGTCTGATTTTTTCTGAAACAGGATGTTGCTGGCCTGGCTCAAGAAAATGGCAAAGAGCACCGCCGCCAGGCCCAGTGACACATTGTAAAACGGCGGCGCGGCCAGAGTCAGGCGGATAATCAAGGTGGAAAGGGCGAAACCGGAATTGCGGAACACGGCGTAGAATGTGGGTTGGAAACACTGGGCCAGTAAAACCAGGAGAATGTCAGTCAGAATCAGAATGGTGTAAAAGCTGTGCAGAAATTCTTCTCCATGCCGATCCATCATCATCAGCCAGCCGTTACGCGCGCCCATAATGACAAAAATAGCTAATAAAACCAGAGCGATACCTTTTTTAGCAGCGACAAACTGATACAGAGCGACCGCAGCGAGTTTGCCTTCGCCGCCTTTGGGCTGAATGCGATAGTAAAAACCCAGCAGGGTGAAAAGAAAGAGCGCGCCAAAACCGTCTGAAAGTATGCGCAATACCGCCATCTCGTTGCCGATAAAAACGATGGGTTCAGGAAAAGCCGCCAGTTCTTTGAAGGCGTTGCGCAGAAGGATCAAGGCGAGAATTTCAAATTGCTTACCGACCGAGCGGCTGAAGGAGCATGGTATGGTGAAAATGAGACTGATGACTTCCTGGAGCAGCACCACGGAAAAGGCGAATTGCACAGCGCGAAAATGATTGTTAGGCGTAATCGCGGCCAACCAGGGGGGCAGAAAAGTAAAGCGATTCAGCTCAATCAGCGCCAGACCGGCCAGGAAAAAGAAGATTAAGGCCACGGAGATTTTCCGGTTCATCTTCTCGTGTTCCCACAAGTGGTGCAGTGGGTCGAAGAGCCAGGTAATGCGGTCGTAAATCGCGATCATGGTTTACCGCATCGGAGCCGCAACGGGCATCATGCAATCAATTCGATATGGACGATGCCGCGTCGAAAATAAAAAAAGGGCGGTTCGTTTTATGAACCGCCCCGGCGCACTTGCTGTGGAATGCTTCTTTTATTACAAACCGGTGGTGATAAAATTGTCAATAAGGCTGTTGACGCATTGATTGATGGCCTGGTTAAACAGCACGTCATACTGATTGTCGGCGAAGAAAGACTCCGGCGAGACCTTGACGCTGACGCGGTTTGTCCAGATGACATTGCCGGTCGAGGCTTCCTGCACCCAGATGCGCATCTGCACCGATGCCTGGCCGATATATCCAGCGTGCCCGGCGCTCCGTCCGCCTAACCCGTAACCCGCCGCGCCCCAGATGGCCGCGTCGGTATCGTTGGAAGCGCCGATGCCCATGAATTCATCATTCGGCCAATGTAGGGTTTCATAACCAACCCTGGCGCCAACCATCATCCCAGCCAATGATGCATTGTCCTCGTCGTATTCAGCGGAATCGGCATAGCCAAACAGTATACGGTTACTACCGCGCATGATGAACGGGATAACGCCGCGTTTCCACGGTTCCCAAGTGCCTTCATCGCGGGTTTTGAATTCGAGGATGCGTCCACGCACAACGTAATCAGCGCCGAATTCGCGCCCGATTTTGGCGATGGTCGCCGCCGTCAGACCATGGGCGCCAGGCGCGCCAGCCGCCGCCATGCTGTCTCTTTTTTCCGTCTCAAGATAACCAGAGATTTCCTTCTTCATCGTATTCGACCAGTCGCCAGTTAATTCATAATTAAGCGAAGTCGAAGCGCTACCGGTGTAGGATACCGGATTGATGACATGTTCGGCGACCAGATATTCAAAAACATCCTCTTGCACTGGCAGAGAAAAACCGTTAGCCGATAGTTTGTCGGTGATGCTTTCAGTAATCATCATGCTACGTCGTTCCGCCGAGGCGACGGAATCGCCCTGTGAATAATCAGCAAAGGGCAAGACGACCACGGTTTTTCCATTACCCGCCGCGTCAACGGTTGGTGTCTGCGGCACTCTCAGTGTTTCAACCACCGTGTGACCACAACCACCAAGTAGCAGGGCGCAAATCGCGAACACAACCTGAGTAACACTCTTCATATCCTTTCCTCTCAAGTAGAGATTTCGTCGCTTAGCTTCTTAAAAACAGGATAAATTTATTAAATGATCTTCGGCTTCAATAAAATGATCAATTCATTTTTCTTCTTCTGCTTGGTTTCATAGCCGAATAGGTATCTGATGATCGGAATACTGCCGAGAATCGGCGCGAAGTTGCCTTCTTTGCCATCTGTTTCGGAGATTAAGCCGCCGATGGCCAGCATTTCACCGTCTCTGATTTTCACCGTAGTGCTCATCTCGCGGACGTTCATAACCGGTAGCCCAACGGAAGCGCCGTCAGCGCCAATTGATTTGGAATAAATAGGCTCATCGGGAGAAGTCGCCGAGCTGGCCGAAGGGACCAGCTCGGAAGTGACCGGCACAAGATTCAGAATGATTTCGTCGTCACCAAGAATGGTGGCGGTCAGCGACATGCCGAGGCCAGATAATAAACGCTCCGTTTCAACCGTATAGGTTTTATCTCCGGTTTCATCGTCAACATCGACATCTATCGAATCGATATATGTGTAGTTTCTGCCCACGGAGATCATCGCCGGTTGACCGTTCATCACACTGAGTTTCGGGCTGGACAGAACCTTGGTTTGCCCTTCAGTTTTCAAGGCGTTTATCATTGCGGTAAACGGAACTGACTGTAACACAACGCTCGAAATGAAACGGCCAGGGTCTTGCAATGCAGTGCTGGCGAGAATCGCACGATTCATTGTAGTATCCACAACGTTCGTATCATTGCCATCCGCATCCGTTTTGAGTGGATGGAGAACATTTGAACCATCTGTGTATCCATAGACGCGCCCTCTACCGACCGCCGAAACATAGGGGTACACTTGCCCGTCAGCGCCAAAATTGACGGTGCCGTTCAGCGCCGAAAAATTACTGAGAACAGCATTCCAATTGATACCAATCGAAGAACTATCATTTAACTGCACTTCGATGATTTTCGCTTCTATCGATACTTGGCGATACAATGATTTCTTCAGATTGTTGAAATATTCATCAATCTTTTCAAGAAGCGGACGTGGAGCGCTGACAGTAATAATGCCGACCGGCTTATCAATGATATAGTAGTTGCCGTTCTCGCTTTGCCCGCTGCCGCTCTTCTTGTCGTTTTTCTTCGCGGCTTGGTTTTTGTCCTCATCGCCAAGCAGTTTGGCCATATTGTCGCGCGATTCTTTCTGCGTTTTAACACAAGTCTCCTGCATAGCTGGATCGTTTGGATTGTCGCGCTGGCATTTTTCAATGATGGCCGCATTGTCCATGGACGATTCCGATGCGGTTTTTGCTTTATTTTCCGCATCCAACGCCCAGATGCCGAGCAGGGCTTTCAGGTTTGTTTCAATGTTTTCCCAGACATCAAAAGGATTGTCAGTGCTTTTGAGCTGAATGGTGCCGTTCAAATCCGTTGATGTGTCGCCGCCGCCCAGCATATTGCCGCCCACGCCGGTGGTGTACTGGGTTTTGATGAAGGGCATGGCAATCTGAAAACTGCGGGTTTCCTTATACTTGACGACAATGGTATTGCCTTTCACCTCATAATAGTAGTCAAGTTGGCGTAGCAGATCGCTGATAGCGTCATAAAAATCATCGTTGGCGTTGATATGGACATCGACCAAAGCGTTTTGGTTGACATCGCTGGCCCACGAAACATTCATCCTTTTCAGGTCCGCCAATCCTTTCATAATGGTCCACAGCGGCTGTGGCTCGCGCCGTGTCTCAATTTTGGCGCCGACCTTCATCACCGGTTCCGTCTCAGCGGCGGTCGCCGCATCCTCTTGGCCGACAACATAGGATGGGTATTGGAATTGTACCGGTAGCGCATCGCCGTTGTCGTTTTTTACTTTCGCCGCTGCCGGTGTCGCCATATCAGCGGCGGCCTGGCCGTCGTCCGCAGCTTGATGCGAACCGCACGATGTAAGCAACATCGCACAAAACAGAAACGGCAGACTCAGCATTTTTTTTCTCGCGGACATCATCCTTTCCCTCGCAGATGGATATATTTCTCGGTTCCCGTTGATGTTGCCAAACATTGAGTGTCGTCTTTGTCGCATGTCCATCCGCCGGTCGTTTTCACGTTCATCCGGCAAAAGGTGCAAGGCGACGGGTTCTTCACTTGCCGACAGCCAAGCGCTCCTGGGCGTATTGCCGCAGTTGCGGATGGATGGCGAAGCCAGATGCTAGAATGGCTTTATATTGCGCCAATGCCTGCGCCTTTTTGTTCTGTTTGTCAAAAATACGCGCCTTAGCGACCATTGTGTTTAATGTATCGCCATATTGGACGCTGTATTTATCGAGCAGAACCAAGGCCGAATCATATTGCTGGTTATTTTCGGCAAAAGCCGCGAAACTCAGCAAGGCTTCCTTCATTGGCGGCGTACCGCTGATGCTCTGGACAAAATAATCGGACGCTTCCTGCGTTTGTTGCATATTGGCGGCGGCAATCGCCGCATAAAGAGCGGCTTGTCTGTTCTGTGGATTGACCCGCAGGCTCTCTTTGGCATAATACAAAGCCTTGGCATTCACCCGCAGATTCACCAGATACAGCGCGGATAAACGCCCCAGGGCATTGGAGTTCTTCGGATTCAACGAGACGGCTTCTTCATACATGGCGGCGGCCTGTTCAAAATTGCCGCTCTTTTCGGCTTTGGTGGCGTTGCGCATCAACTCCTTTGCCCGCACGACCTCAGCCGGTTGGCTTTCAGTTTGCTGGATGACCAACGCCTCTTCCTCTATGACCGCATGATCCGCATTGACGGATAAATTGTCTTCAGACCGTGTCGGCCAGACGAATTCTTTCTTTTTCGGATAGATGACGATGGTATTGTCGCGCTTTTCCTGATTCAGTTCCATGAGGTTGCAAATAATATCCAAAGCGAAATCCCATGGGACATCATTTAACGCCAGTGTCAGTGTACCTTTCACCGATTCGTCAACAATAATATTCAGATGGCTGACTTCGCGAAACAGGCGGAAAACGTTATGAATATCTATTTTGTAAAAATCAACGCTGATTCGCTCTTTGTTGTATCCTGAAGCGAGAAACCCGTCCTGTGCGCCGACACTGGCGCCGCTTTGACTCTTTTGCAAAAGCGAGCTGGAAGATTCAATCAATTTATCAAGCGTCGCATCGCCAACCGTTTCGGGCGCAGCGCTTTGGGATTGCTCAGGTGCGACAGGAGGAAGAACTTCCACCGCCTCGTCGGATTGCTTTTCATCTTTAATGACGACTTGAATACCATCGTCAACTTTGCTGACCGCCGATTCAAAAAGTGTTGGGCCAACGGCGTCAAAGATTACCCTAGCGCCATTGCCGCGCGCGGCAATGCGAATTTTGGCGAGGGCGGAAGATTGCATAACCTTCTCACGCGCCGCTTTCCGATCAATACCGATGTTGGGAATATCAATGAACATCCGCGCTGGGTTGCTTTTGTCTCCCGGCAATGTGCCAGTTTTATATTCACCAACCAATTTGTCAGAGAGCAATTTCACTGTGGTGACGCCGCGCTGCTGTTGCACCTGAATATCGCTGATGGTCGGCGGCCCGCTGGCGGCATTCTGTATCGTATCCTCGGCGCTGGGAGTAATGGCGATCTGAATATCGTTACCCTGGGTAACGACTTTGTAGCCGTGCCCCTCGTCTATTTTGAATTCAAAACGGGTGGTTTCAGTTTGCTGTTCTTTTACCGTCGAAACAGTGTATGTGACGAAGGTGTTTTTCGGCAGGGCCACAGCGCCGCCTGACGACGGCAGTATGGCGTTGGCGATGTCTAGCACCGCTCGGAAGGGCGCGTACCGCTCAGTGACAATGTAGGCGGGTTGCGAATCTCCTTTCAGTGTCATATAGAGCGCATTTCCAACCAGCTCCGCCTTTATGTCGGATATGGCATAGGCTTTCGGCGCGGCCACAGCAAGGTGTGGCGCGCCTGTGAACGTCAGCGCCGCCGCAGTAAGGCAAACGGCAATGAACAACAGATGGAACGCACGGGTACGCATTATCATTTTTCCCCCTCTTTCTTAAGCACCATATCAACGGGAGTAACCAATTTTTTGCCCGCGCGGGTAATCGCGGTTTCTTCTATCAAAACTTTGGTTGGCCCAATCTCGCGGATGACACCCCGGCGGCCTATTTTCATGCCTCTGGCCAGGGTATAGCCTTTGCCGGTGGAATCCTCGACCATCGCAAAATATTCACTGCCTTTGTTCAGAAGCCCGACCAAGGTTAACTGTCCCGGTTCAAACAACTGCATCCCGGTCAGCGGCTCGCCATTCTCTATGATTTCATCTTCAGAATGGGCGTTTGATGTTTCCGTAATGAATGGAGCGAACGGATCTTTGCGATTCTCATAGCGATAAACGAAGTATTCGCTTTTAGCCTCTTGTAACGCTTTTTGCTCATCATCAGCGTCGTCGGCGTAAGCGGACAATGGCGCGCCGACACACAGGAGAAATAAGGCCATGGCCCAATATCCAGCCCATCTGCAAGCTGGTTCTTGAAAGAATGAATTTTTCATCGGGCATTACCTGATTTTTTCTAATTCTCGTTGGGATTCGTGACTTTTTTTCACAACGTTGAGCATGGTCTTAGCGGGATTGCCGTTTTTTGCCTGCGTCTTGCCCGCTAATGTTTGCGGTCTGGAAATCTCCACGTTGGTGAATTTATAGGTCACAAGCTGGCAATCCGCTTTCAGCGTCATCACATTGTTTTCCCGCGTTGGACTGTGCACCTTCATATCGCCAACGGAAACGATGCGCTCTAATTTGCTCACACTGTCAAAAAAATGGCCAATATCGTGGTATGCGCCCTTGAGAGAAATTGTAATGGGAATTTCCTCATAAAAATCTTTTGGCAATTCAGGCATCGGCTTGAAAGAAAGGAATTCTAACCCGGCGGCTGTGCCCAATGACGAAATATCCTTCAAGAGTTTGGGAATTTCTTTGTCTTTCGGAAGTAGCTCCGCCTTGCTATCAAATATTTCCTGAGTCTCGGCCAATTCCTTTTGTATTTGTTGCAAACTGCTCGCTTTGGTGCGCACAGTCGCCAAATCGGCTTCGAGCTTGATTTTTTGCTCGGACAGATCCGTCATCTCCTGCGAGTAGGGCATATAAAACAATACGATATAGATAACCACCGGAACCGCCAAAAGGAGGAGCGCTATTCCGAGTTTCGGACGCGACTCCATTGGGATATAACGGGTGTCGATAAAGCGAGTAAGCGCTGAAATTTGTTTCTCTTTTTTTGCCATGGCGGTATTGCGGGTTGTTTCCGGGTTCAGCCCCGTTTTTCACATGAGGCGGTTTTTATCCTATCGCTTCGCTGTTTTCCCCGGAGCGGTGTTTTGGGCATCGCTCTCGGCGTTTCCCGGCGGCGCAACCCGGCAGGATATGGTGAACGATTTTAGATCGCGTCCAGCTAAAAGCTTCTGTGAAGATTCGACCAAAGAAACATCTCTGACAAATGGAGAGTCTTTTAACGCGGTCATGAATTGAGCGACGGATTCATTATCAAGGGCGATTCCTTTCATATCCACAGTGCCGCCGGTTTGCGATATCGAATCAAGCCACAGGCGATTGCTGTCCACTCGACTGGCGACCTCATCCATAACCCGCACTGTTAAAGATGATTCTTTCTTGAGCTGCTCAATGACTTTTGTCTTCCGTTGCAGCTCTTCTTTGGCTTGATTAACCTGATCAATAGCCGCCAAGGTTGGCTGAAGGCGCTGCCTCTCCTCAGTCAGGCGGCTATTCTCTTTTCGCGCCACATCAATATCGTTGCTTTGAAACAGCCAGGCAAGCGCGCACAAGGCAACTACCAGAGCGAGGAGCAGAAAAAAGGCGGTTAACTGGTTTTTCGCCTTGGCGCGTTTTTTCAGTTGCCGGACGGGGAGAAAATTAATCTGCAACATAAGCTTTCCATGAAAGAGAGCGGCGAATATGGTTCATCCCAGGAATGCGGTTACCCGGCACATTTCTCCATGTTCCCAACCGATATTTGCTGGTTGGTCGAGATGCGGCGAACCGGCGAAGAGCGGAGTTCATATCGCCGAAGAGCGGATGGCGATCCCACTGGCAATGGCCATTTCCTGGCCGATGACCTGGACATAATCGGGATCAATCTTCTTGGCGTTAAAATTCATTGAGACAAGCGGGTTGAAAATTTCCACTTCCAATCCGGTCTCTATTTGCAGGAAATCGGAAAGGCCGACGACTTTTGAGCCGCCGCCGCTGAGACTCAAGCGCCGTAATGGTTGATCCGGGTGGTTCGCGTGATACAGGTCGATGGCTTTCTTGATTTCCAGAACCCATTGCGTGCATACCGACGAATAAATGGCGGCAATGTCATCTTGGCGTTCCAGTTCCTGTCGCTTACCGAGTTTCACCGCTTCAGCCTCCTCGAATTCCATATCAAGCAGGTCTTGGATTTGTTCGGTGAGTTGGCGACTGCCGACCGATATGTCGCGGGCCACGACGGAAACGCCGCCGGAAATGATATTGATGCTCATTTTAGAAGCGCCAATATCGACCAGCGCCACGTTATCGACATCGCGCGTGATGATTTCGTGGGCGTTTTCCAGGGCGAAGCCATCAATATCAACGATAACCGGAGTTAAACCGATGCCTTCCAGCATCGTTGTGAAATCATCGACTACTTCTTTTTTGGCGGCGACCAGCATGACGTCGGTGCGGTCATTACCCGCCGACGATGTTTTCATATCCTGAAAATCCAGGTAAACGTCATCCAGATCGAACGGGATGTACTGCTCGGCCTCAGCCATGATGTAGGATTCAAGTTTATTTTCATCCATGATGGCCAAACTGATTTTTTTGACGATCACTGAATAACCAGAGATGGAAATCCCCACTTTTTTCTTTCTGATTTTCAGGTTTTTCAGCAGAGCGGATATGGCTGAGGATACCACCTCGGCATCGACCAGTACGCCGTCTTCAACGGCTCCATCCGGTAGAATGGCGCTACCCACGGCGACGATACTATAGCCGCGATCACGCCGTTCAAGCTCGCATACCTTTACCGCGTGTGAGCCAATATCAAGTCCCACCACCAGGTCGTTGTTGGAGAGGAAGGGCAGTTTCAGCATGGTCACCAAATCAGTGTAGAAGAAATGCGCCGACAGCGCGTAAAGATTGAAAAAAATTAAACAGGCAAACGTATGGAGGAATTAACCCAAATTCGTCGCATTCTGTCAAGGAAAGTAAAAATTATTTTACCGCCGCCTTTGTATACTGGTGACTAATAAATACCGCAAGGAAAAAGTTTGCCGCGATAGGCTCGCCAATTTCGCGCGCGTAGTATATAGATGCGCGGGTAAAAAATATGGCCGCCTCTGGAGCGCTTTTCATACGGCGCTGACAAGGCGAATCAACGTATAAACAAATTAAGGGAGTATGCTCGTGAATGCGCTTGCCGGATCAGTATGTGCGGTTTTTTTCTTTACTCTTTTTGCCGCGCCGCCACTGCGAGCGGACGAATTGGCGTTGAAGTACGCCAATATGTTCCCGTCCACCCATATTCAAAGCAAGCTGGCGGAATCGTGGGGAAAAGCCGTTGAGGAAGTGACCCAGGGGCGGGTGAAAATAGAATATTATCCCGGCGGTAGTCTTTTGAAAGGAAAACAGATATTCGATGGCGTGGTTGATGGCATTGCCGATGTTGGGTTCGCGGCGGCGGCCTATACCGCCGGGCGTTTCCCTCTGGTCTCTGTTTTTGATTTGCCGCTTGGCTATCCATCTGGCGCGGCGGCCACCAAAGCGGTGAATGACGTGTACGCCGCGATGGGCGGCAATGATTTTCGTGATGCCGAGTTGATGTATCTACACGCGCATGGGCCGGGCTTTATCACCACCAATGGCCGCGAAGTGAGAACTTTGGCCGACATGCGTGGTCTGCGCATTCGTTCAACCGGAGTCAGCGCGGAGATGGTGAAGGCTTTGGGCGGCACACCGGTGGCCATGGAAATGGGTGATACCTATGAAAGCCTGCAAAAGGGCGTGGTGGATGGCAGCGCGCACCCTGTTGAATCCAATGTTGGTTGGAAACTCGGCGAAGTCATTACAACCATGACTCGTTGTTATCCGGTGGCCTACACCACGACCTTTTTCGTCGTCATGAATAAAGACAAGTGGGCCGAAATTTCCACCGCCGACCAGCGGGCGATTCGCCGGGTCAATGATGAATGGCTGGTCAAACATGGAGCGGCCTGGGATGAAAGCGACGCCGCAGGATTGCAAGAGCTGCAAGCCCGCAATGTGACCATTATCGACCTTGATCCGGCGGAAAGCGCTGCCTGGGCGGTGGCTGTCGCCCCGGTTATTGATAGCTATGCCGAGCATATCAAGGCAAAGGGCGTTGATGGCCTGGCGGTGGTCGCGGCGGCGCGTCAATCCCTGGGCGGCCAAAAATAAACGATGGAACCATGAAATTTTTTGATACTGCGGCGCGTTTCCTCGCCGCCAATTTACAAAGACTGGGCGCTCTCTGTTTGCTGGCTATGGCGCTTCTGACTGTTGCCGATATTTGCGGCAGAAGGTTTGGTTATCCTATTTTCGGCGCTGTGGAATTGGTCAGTTTCCTGGGCGCTCTCGTCGTCGCCTGCGCCATGCCGGTGACGGATATGGAGAAACGCCATGTCAGGGTATTGCTGCTGTTCAACCGCTTGCCGCGTTCGGTGAAGGGCGCTCTCGACCTGGTGATCCGCTGCGTCAATTTGCTCCTTTTCGCGGTCATCAGTTGGCGGATGTTTCTGTTCGCCGAAAAACTCCGCGCCTCAGGCGAGGTATCGCTGAATCTGCATCTGCCGGAATATCTGATCGTGTATTTTCTCGCTGTTTGCTGCTGCGTGGTTTGCCTGGTCATCTTCGGCAAGCTGGTGGCGCCGGAACGGGGGAGAAAGTCATGACTGCATCATCCATCGGCGTTTTAGGCATCATGGTGTTGGTTTTGCTCTTTTTCACCAGGATGCCAGTATCATATGTCATGACTCTGGTGGGATTCCTGGGCTTTGCGGCCACAGCCTCGTGGACTGGCGGCCTGAATCTTCTGGCGAAAGATTTTTACGATGTTTTCTCTTCCTACAATCTGACCACCATTCCTCTCTTTGTGCTGATGGGGCAGATCGCCTTTAATGCCGGGATCAGTGGCAAATTGTATCGAGCCGCCTATTGCTTTCTGGGGCATACCAGAGGCGGCCTGGCTATCGCCACGTCGGCGAGCTGCGCCGCCTTTGGCGCGCTTTGCGGCTCCAGTCCGGCCACCGCCGCCACCATGGCCACGGTTGGTCTGCCGGAAATGCGCAAACGTGGGTACAGCGACGCTCTGGCCGCAGGCGCGGTGGCCTCCGGCGGCGGCATGGGTATGATTATGCCGCCCAGCGTGGTTCTGATTATTTATGGGATTCTCACCGAGCAATCCATCGGTAAACTGTTTATGGCGGGCATCATTCCCGCGCTGCTGGTGACACTTCTTTTTATCGTCACCATTGTCATCTGGTGCCGGATACGGCCAGAGGCCGGACCTGTTGGCGAGGTGTTTTCCTGGCAGGAAAAATTTCGTTCTTTGGCTGGCGTCGTTGAACCGCTGGCTATCTTTCTGCTCGTGGTCGGCAGTATTTTTTACGGCGTCTGCACCGCCACCGAAGCGGCTGGGCTGGGCGTGGTCTGTGTCCTGGTCGTTTCCGTGAGCAGGCGGCAACTGAACTGGCCGAAGCTGATCGACGCCTGCTACGACACCATGAAGACATCGTGCATGATCATGCTGTTGGTGGCCGGGGCGACAGTCTTTGGAAAATTTCTCGCCGTCACCCGCATTCCTTACGACATCGCCAGTTGGATTGGTGGCTTTGACCTGCATCCCTCTCTTGTTTTTTCCCTGGTCATTCTGGTGTACCTGATCGGCGGCTGCTTCATGGATTCTCTGGCCCTGGTGATGCTGACGGTGCCGGTCTTCTTTCCCTTGGTCATGGGATTGGGTTTCGATCCGATCTGGTTTGGCGTCGTCATTGTCATGGTCACGGAAATGGGCGTCATCACGCCGCCGGTGGGGCTGAATGTCTATGTGGTGTATGGGGTGGCGCAAGGTTTGCCGGGCACGTCCATCAGCCTGGAGGAGATATTCAAAGGCGTGTTCCCGTTTATGCTGGCGGTTCTACTCGGCATCGCGCTGATGCTCTTCTTCCCGTCGATTATTCTTTTTTTGCCGACGCTGATGCGGTGAAGGCCGAGGCCCGGCTTTTGTTTCCCCAGAAGAGGTTCGAAAGGAGAGGCTTGACTTGACGGCTTGACTATGGTGATATCATCCTTCAGCGTGTATTTTTAGAGAAATCCAACGTGGCTGGCGACGTTCCCCCGCCGCGCGACAATCAGTTATGACGCCTCAATTTCTTCACAAGATGGCACGAAACTTGCTCTCTCTCTCTCTCTCTCTCTCTCTCTAGTTCCTTATCCTGTCAGGTAATCGGGCGGGGCGCTCGCTTTTCCTCGCCCATTCATGGCGCTGTCCCTTCGGGCTTGGGGGCCGCCTAGGATGTTCTGGCAGTTCCTCTTCAACGGTTTCGTCACCGGCTGTCTCTACAGTCTGGCGGCGGTCGGTTTCGCGCTGGTCTACAACACCACCCATATCTTTCACATCGCCGCCGCCGGGGTGTATACCGCCGCCGCCTATTTTTTCTATTTCGCGGCCAAATATCTGGGTGTGGCGATTATCCCGGCGGCGCTGGCCGCGCTTCTCTTCGCGGCGTTCTTCAATGTCGCCTGCGAAATTTTCGTTTACCGGCCTTTGTCGCGGCGAAACGCCTCGTCAATGGTGGTCATGCTCGCCTCCATCGGCTCGCTGACGATTATCGTCAATGTGATCGCCATGCTGTTTGGCAATGAGACGAAAATCATCGACAGCGCTATCGCGTCTTCGTTTCGCCTCGGTTCTCTCATCATATCGCAGCCGCAGGCTTGGCAATTGTTCGTCTCCGCCGCCATGCTCGCCGTCTTTGTGATCTGGTTGCGCCAGTCAACCTTCGGTCTGAAAGCCCGCGCCCTCGGCAATAATTCGGCCTTGTTCGCGGTCTTCGGTTTTGACGCGGCGCGAACCCGCCTCGGTTGCTTCGCCCTGGGCGGCGTCTTTCTCGGCGCGGCCTCCTGTCTCTCGGCCTACGATATCGGTCTGTCGCCGCACGGCGGGATGCCGGTTCTGCTCAACGCCATGGTCGCAATGATCATCGGCGGTGTCGGGCGCTTTTTCGCCTGTATCGCGGGTGGCATTTTGCTTGGTGTTTTGCAAGCCCTGGTCGTTTGGCAGTTTGCCGCCAACTGGCAGAACGCCGTGACTTTTACCTTGCTCATTGTCTTTTTGTTCTTCCGTCCCAGCGGGCTGTTTGGCTCGCGAACGCGGGCGGTGTAGCCATGGATTATTTGCTCCATATCGGCGTTATGGTAAACATTTATATCCTGCTGGCGCTCGCCGCCAATCTGCCCGCCGGTATGACCGGTTTATTGTCGCTGTGCCAGGCGGCTTTTTATGGTTTGGGCACGTATTTGGCGGCTTTGTGGCTGCTGCCGTGGCAACTCCCGATCATTTTCATCGCTGTTTTGGTCATGCTCTTCGGCGGCGTGGTCAGTCTGCTGATTTCCTATGCCTCGCTTAAACTCAAAGGTGATTACTTCATCCTGGCCACCCTGGGTTTTCAGATGCTGGTCTTCACCATTCTCTACAATTGGACCGATGTCACCCATGGCCCTTACGGCGTCGCTGGCATTGTCGGCGTCCAGATTTTCGGCTGGGGCCTGGGCAAATTGTCCAGCGTCGCCGCCTATTTTCTTGTAAGCGCATTTTTTGTCGGCATGGTTGTCTGTCTTTTCCTGCATCTGCGACATTCACCATTCGGGCGTTTAATGAAGGCGGTGCGCGATGATGAAATCGCCGTCCAGGCCCTTGGTCGCAATCCCGACCGTGTCAAATTTCATTCCTTTTTCCTTTCCGCCGCTTTTTCCGCCCTGGCCGGTCTCCTGTACGCTTCCTATATTGGTTATATCGACCCGACTTCGTTTACGCTCGATGAGAGCATCTTCATTCTCTGCGCTCTGTTCATTGGCGGCGTTGGCAATGTGAAAGGCCCGGTGGCGGGCGCTGTGTTCGTGATCATCCTGCCGGAAATTCTGCGCTTTATCGGATTGCCCGACGCCCAAGCCGCCAATCTGCGGCAAATCATCTACGGCCTCGCCCTGATTCTGGCCATGTATTTTCGGCCCCAGGGGATTTGCGGTGAAAAAGGTGTCTTGCGGCTATGAATATCCTGAGCATTCGCCATGTCTCTTTACGCTTCTCTGGCGACGACGGCGGCTTGGGCGCGCCCCTTTTGAACGACCTGAGTTTGGAGGTTTCCCGCGCTCGTGTCAGCGCCCTGATCGGCGGCAACGGCGCTGGGAAGACCACGCTTTTCAATGTGATTTCCGGCTTTCAGCGGGCTGACGGCGGCGAAATTATTTTCGATTCATCGACCGACAGCATCATCAATAAATGGCCGCCGTGGCGTATCGCTCGCCTGGGCATTGGCCGCCTGTTTCAGGGCCGCCAACTGTCGCCGTCGCTGTCGCTGCTTGATAATTTCAAACTGGCCTCCCGCGACACCTCTGGCGAATTTCCTTTTTCCCGCCTGTGGCGTCGGGCTGAACTGCGCCGCGCCGAGCGGGCCAAGGAAGAGCGGGCCCGCGCCATCCTGACTGAACTGTTTGGCGATGATTGCAAATATCTCGCTATGCTCGATAGGCCGGGTGGCGCGTTTTCCTATGGCGAACAGCGTCTTCTGGCCCTGGCCCGTTTGCTCATGCCCGAAAATGTCAGCCTGCTGCTTCTCGATGAACCCACCGCCGGGGTCAATCCGGCACTCTGCGAGAGCATCGCCGCGATGATCCGTCGTGTGGCGCATGAGCGCGGCATCAGCGTGTTTCTCATCGAACACAACCTGCCCTTTGTCCGAGAGGTTGCCGATGATTGCGCCTATATGGCCGACGGGAAAATCGTCAAGAGTGGCAGTGTGGCGGCGGCGCTTGATGCGCCGGAAGCGCGGGAACACTATTTGGCTGTCTTCACCAATGACGAAGGCCGCGCCGTGGCTGAGGCCGCGCCGGTCGCCGACGAAAAAATCGAGTCGCTCGCCAAGCCGAAGTCGCCGCCCGCGTTGCTGCTCTCCGATATTTCCGGCGGCTACGACGCCAGCCGCGACATTTTGCAAGGCGCGTCTTTGCGCATCGACCAGGGCGAATCAGTGGGCGTGGTCGGCCTGAACGGTTCAGGCAAATCGACGCTCGGTCGGGCGGTGATGAATATGCTGCCGCGTCGGACCGGGACGGTCGAAATCGGCGGCCACGATGTCTCGCCTCTGAGCGCCGCCGCTTTGGCCGGGCAGGGCGTCGCTTTGATGATGCAGGGCGCGCCGGTTTTTAACCAACTCACGGTCGGCGAAAATCTCCGTCTGGCGGTCTTGGCGCGCAATGAAATGGCAACCGGCGGAGAGACGCCCGATGGCGCGGCGCGGTCTTGGCGGCCTTCCCAACCGGCCGACCAACTCAGCGGCGGACAGCGGCACCAACTGGCCCTGCGCCTGATCCTCACGGGCTGCCCCAAATTGCTGATTCTCGATGAACCCAGCGCCGGGCTTGACCCGACCGCCGCCGCCGCACTGTACGAAACGCTGGCCCGCATCCGCGCCGAGAGCGGCGTCGCCATTTTGCTGATTGAACAAAACGTCCGCCTGGCTCGCGATTTCTGCCATCGTCTCATGGTGATGGAGCAGGGGCGGCTGGAGAAGGCGGCGAGGAGGTCGGCATGAAGGCGCGGCAAGCGGACCGACACTTAATTGGTGTTTTGATGAAATCAATGACCGAGACAAGATTGAAACGCGCCGCATCTGGAGGCATTTCCATTCAAGCGGCTTGGCAATTCTAGTGGCATAGGGATGTGAAAATCACCGCAATTAAATAAATGAGTAGTATTAAACTATATCAAATACAAAAGGAGAAAACAATGAAGAATGAAAATCATAATCCTATAAATACTGTATCTGGCGGTAAAGGTATAAACAGAAGAATTATACTTGGTGTCGTCGTTGTCGCTATTCTTGTTGTTGGTATTTTATGGGGATGGACATTCCTTCCAAAAGAAAACATCGCGCAACAGCAGACGAATGTTGATGAACAACGAGTTATAAAGATTGGAGCGATATTGCCATTGACGGGGAATTATGCGAACATTGGTCAGGAAAATAAAGCTGGTATTGAGGTAGCATTAGAGGAAGTTAATAAGAATGGTAAATTGATAGATGTAGTGTATGAAGATAGCCGTGGTGATTCAAAAACGTCTCTATCAGCGATGAGAAAATTAGAAATGCAGGGTGTTAATAAAGTAATTTTATCTACCACAGCAACCGCCGCCCCTGTCCTTGAAAAATACAAAAATGATACATTCTTTTTTTCAGTGATGAGCCAAAAAATTGGTATCCTTTCTGGGACAAATAATGCCATTCGGATTTATCTTTCTTCGGAAAATGAAACGAATTTGATGGCGAAGTATATTTTAAATAATCATTTTAAAAAGATCGCGACATTAAGCGCTAATGTTGAAACTTGTCTCGAACCGGTTAAAACAACAAAGCAAAAGCTACTTATCGAAAATCCGTCCCTCGTTTTTTATGAACAAACGTTCGAGTCTTCAGACAGGGATTTTAGAACAGAGTTCGCGACCATAAAAAAATTTAATCCAGATGTATTGCTGATCACCGCATACCCAGACCAATGGGAGCAAATTATTAGGCAATTGACTGAACAGCAAATGAATTTTCCAATTATTGCGAACAGTGGTTTTGGACTAACAGCAGAAAATGATTTTTATAAAGATTTGAATGTTATGAATATGATTGTTTTTCCAGCGCCTTATTTTGTATTGAATAAAGAGCAACCGTTTTTAAAACAAATAATTTCTGATCTAAAAGACAAGTACAATATTGATGCGAATTTTAATGTCCTTTACTCGTATGATAATATTTCGATAATGTTTAAAAATATTAAACATTCCGATAATAATATTGAATTTATGCGATCTATTTGCAGCAAGGAGTATCAAGGGGCAACTGGCAGGATAGCGTTCGACTATAAGCATGATATTAAGCAAACTGAATTAACTATGGTAAAGATTGTCAACGGAAAATACAACGATGTAAAATATTGATTGTACTACTAATTATCTTATTGGTGTCAATCATTTTCGTTATTGCAAGTATGGTAAGGCAAAAAACATCAATACAATCAACATTTAATATTTAAATTGCTAATAAATAATATTTATCCGGAATATAACATTTGACTTGCGTGAGCGTGACAGTGAGATGTTGTGCTGTCTTGCTTGCCATGTTGGATTTGCGTATTTCCAACATTGGGATATATGGCTTTTGTGAGCTTGCGGATTATTTCTATTGTGTATATGTATATTTTACTTATTTTTAGACATGGAAACAACAATACAGTATGACAGAAGCTCCATCGCGTCATTTTATAATATTTATTTTCCGGAAGATTGTATTGGCGTAATGGGGGGCTATGATGCTATTTCTGGTAAAATCAGGGTTGATGAGAGACATCTGGATATTTTGATATGTGGCGCTGGTTCTGGGTCTCTTGAATTCCCTATGTTGCTTTCATTGATAAATGGATGTGAAACTGCAAATCTTATTTTTATTGATAATCGACGAGAACCATTCGTGCTTCTCGATATTATCCTTAGAAATTACGCAATTAAATCCAAGTCTATGATCTTGCAAGAATTTGAGAATGCGGGAGAAAGTGTTTCTATTCATTTCGATAAGGTGTGTCGGGTAGTGCTTTCTGGATGTCGGATTGATTATTTATTCCATGTTTATGATATGGATTTTGATCCAAATCGATCATGTGTTGATTTCGGCAATGAAGATAATTTGAAACAATTTTCAAAGAAAATTCGGTCTGACTATTCGGATTTTTTGCCTCATATCATAAATATGTTTAATAGCGGAAGGCCAAATCGGAGAATTGAGCAAGGGAAATTCCACGCTGTTGTAATGTCGATGTTGCTTCAACACTTGAGTTTTTGGCGCTCATTGATTGCATATATCAACTTCTATTTAATAGATAATGGTTCGTTTCTTATTAGTGAGCTTGGTGGCGACGGTTTTTTATTCGATATTAATGTCTCTCGTGCTATTGTTGAAAATGGGATGGATTGCGAAAGTGAATTACAAAGAATATTTCGCATTATATTAAAATATCAATTCTCTATTATAAGCGACAACTATGAACTCTGTGCGACAAACATGCAGGTATGCGAGCATTTTTTTGAATTTTTCGGTATAAATGCTCTCGATGTGCCCAATGAATTGCATTTCCATGTAAAATTAAGGAAGGAAGATATAAAAATTCTTTTTGGAAATCCGACGCTTTCATCTTATAAACAATATTATTATTTTTTTGATGCCGAATCCAAAACCATTAGAGAAGCTATCAACGCAATTCCAGATGAATCAGAATTTTTAGCAGACTTAACTGTGTGTTGGAAAATATTTAAGAAAAATATAGAATTGAAAGATAAAAATAGCCGAATATATCATTTTAACCTGATACGAGGCAATGCTCCTGTTTCGGCAATGAGTGGAAAATACTTGCGTAGATATATAAATGGAACACTCAATATTCTAGAAAGGAATAAGACTGTATTTTCTGTTGTCAATGATGTTGATAAAGAAAAGCGTAAAAATCTTATTCAGGAAGTGTTATGCGGATTTTTAGCGCGTTTCATGATCTTCAAATTATCCGTCGCGCAGGTGGATGATGTGTTTATTATAGTTAGGGATGTTGATGGTGACATTGTTTTCCCTCTTGTGAATACTATTTTTTGTGGTGATGTGGATGTTGGATATGGATATATGGAAAGATTTTATAAATATATGTCCTTACAGAAAAAAATGACCACAAAACCATTTAATGAAATATTTTTTGCTGCATATAAAGATGTTTTTGCTACACCTTTTGCAGTTATTATAGAGGATGAAGCTAGTTCTGGCATTGATTGCGGAATAAATGATGCAGAAATTGTTGATGGTGTTCATATTGTTCATCTGGTGTATAGTAATAAGGAAGAACGAAATAGTTTGGTTCGATTAAGTACTAATGTACAGAATAGTATAGAGAAAATCCGATCCGATTTATATGCTTCCTGCAGAGTGGTTGCTGGCGCTATGCCAGGAATCGTTAGTGCTTTGATTCCGTGCTTTCGAGATAGTATTATTGCTGTTGGGAAGAGTGAAAGAGAATTTACAGCTTCTTTGATCACCAACTATCAGCGTAAATTCAGTGATGATGTTAAAAAATACGCCATTCCGTTTTATTCTTGGTTAATTGCAAAAATTATTAAATTTTCCAATTTTGGCGATTCCATCGATTTTAGAAGATATAACAATCACGTTAAACGCGAATCCACCAAGTCTGCGGTCGCCGCCATCATGTCGCGCAACATGAGCCACAATCTGGGCAGTCATGTTGTCACCAATGCCAAACACCAGATTGAAGCGCTGGAGCGGCGGCAGAACGACGTCGCGGCGCGTCAGCAACTGAAAGGTTTATCGGCCTTGTTGCAGTATTTGCAGGAACGGCAGGATTTTATCGCCGTTGTCGCCAACGACGAGCATTATCCGAAAGGGCCGCTCAACCTAAAAAGCGCCGTCTTCGATATGCTGGCCATGGATGGGCCGCCTTTGCGGCATGGCGCTGCGCCGGTCAACAACTACATTTTAGACAATATCGTCCGCTCGGAAAATATTGTGCGGGCGGCGGGCGGCGCGCTGCGTCTCGAACTGCAACTGGTTAAATTTGACCAGGCTGGGCGGCCTCTGGCCTTCCGCAGTTTGGGAGAACGGAAAATCGGCAATGAATTCGCCGAGTTCACCTTGTCGGTCAACAACGGGCTGAATGGCCGCCAGGCATTTCTCGTTATGCTGGAAAACATCATTCGCAACGCCGCCAAACACGATAAAGAGGCGTTTCAGCGGCTCGAAGACAACACGCTGCTCTTTTCGCTGATCATCCGGCCTGGCCAGGACCAGGCTGGGCGGGAGTTTTTCACCATCACCATCTGCGACAACAAACGCAATTTCGACTACGTCCGGAGTTTTTTTGAAGAATCTGGCCTGATGCGGGAGGGTCAGCTCGCGCCTTTGCGCATCCTGCGCCAGGATGGCGGCGGCCTCGCCAAAGAAAACAAAGGCTTGAAAGAAATGCTGATCAGCCTGGCTTGGCTGAAATACAGCGAAGGCGGCGCTGGCGGCGAGGGCGCGATTGACTATGAAACCGTGCAACACGAGCCGTGGCGGCTACTGGATGTGGTCGGCGTCGAAAATGACGACTACACGATCTACGATTGGAACGAGGCGGTGGCGCGGCCTGGTTTGTCCATGGGCTATCGTTTTCGCCTCGACAAATACAAGCGCGTTCATCTGCTGACCGCCGAGGAGTTACAGGGCGCGGCCCGTGATCTGACTCATAGTCTGGCCAATCTGCCCGGCGCCGCCCTCTACGCGGCGCGACGAAGCGATTGCCGCGACCAGGCGGCGGCCTTTCTGGCCGCCATTCCACGGCTGGAACTTGTTGATGATGATGAGAGCGAGCAATCGCTGGCCGACAAAATCGATCAATTGTACGAGCGTAATCTCAGACCCAGCAGGCGGCGCAGTTCGACCACGATCAATTCGACAAAATCGATCAATTGTACGAGCGTAATCTCAGACGGCGCTTTGGCCGCGCCACCCTGCCGCTTGTGCGGATTTCCGAGAACATCCGCCGCGACTATCAGGATTTTGATCGGACCATGGTGATTCGCGATCTTTTCGGGGCGGCGGCCGACCGCGACTGGGCGCGGAATCATCCCGACGAGCCATTCATCCACTACCGCAATCATTACGAAAGCCTGCTGGAAAACGCCCGCCTTGAAAGCGATCTTGACCAGAAAGCCAACGCCATTTTCACCGAAGGCATCAGCGGCGGCAACTACACCAACACCCTGATTCGCGCCGCCATCGACCGTTTTACCTATCTTGGCATTGTCGAGGCGGCTTTAACGCGCATTGCCATTATCGACGAGCGCATTTTTGATAAATGCCGGGGGCGTCACCCTGGCGCGTCCAAGGCCGAGAGGCCGGATGACCCGCGCTGGTTCTATTGGGAGCATAAGGGCATCTACATCCTGAACAGCGATGAGACGGGCGTCTTTGATTTGTGGGGCGATTATATTTCGACCGGCGTTGTCCCAAGCATCGTCTATGATTTTGTCTCGGTGCATCTCGGACTGATCGACAAGGTGGCTTCCGGCGAAAAAACAACTGAGCGCGACCGGCTACAGGTGGCCCTGGCGCGACTCGGCGGTCGTTATCAACCTGGACACAGCAAACTTTCCATCCATTCCGGGCGCGGCGGCCTGGCGCAGATGAGCGACGGCATTGCCTTTGTCTCGCTGTCCGGCATCGAATGGGCAATGGATAACTGCAAGTTCCAGCTTGCCGAATTTTTCCATGGCATCAAATATCCGCCCTTTGTCCTCGAGGGTGAGCCGATAGCTGGGGTGCCGTTCCAGGTCGGCAATGTGCTGGAGGCCAAACGAATCGCCCCGGATAGCGTCACCGCCAGGAGGCCCGCGCCGTCCGCGCCGACAACAAAGTATGAAGCGCCGCCTGCGGCCCCGCCGCCCGATGATGCGCGAAAAATCTTTGTCGTCACCACCTACGCCTTTGATCACGCCCATTTATACGGCGCGGCTAACGGCCACATCGAGACGCCCGACATTGAAGACTTCGCCAAGTGGGATCACATCCGCCGCCTGGCCCCGGCGCGGCTGGAGAATTTCAAGCGCATCGCCCACATTGATTCGACGGTGTTTTTCTACCCCTGCGCCAAGGCCGACCAGCGGGTGATCATTCCGCCGGAGCGGCACCAAGCCTACATCATCTGGCTGGTTGGGCGGATCCTTGAGGCCAAGACCGGGGACGGCGAAGTGATCGACCTGCATTTGATTCTGCACGCCAGCGATGTTGATCGGGCGCCGCGCCGCCTGCGCGCCAATACCTACGACCAGGACGATCAGCTGATTGATGCGCTCAAATGGGCCTATCCCAAGCAAATCGTCGTCTCGACCATCTGGTGGTTTTCGCATGATGGACGCGGCATCCATGGGCGCATCCTCACCGACGGCGCTTTTTTCGCCCGGATTGACGATAAAAGTAGCCATTTGCTGGCCGCTTTGCATCGGCTCACCAACCGTCCGTGGCCGGGCGCGGCGCTGGCGGCGGACCAGAGCGCAGTCGGCGACGGCCAGGATGATTTTCCGTGCCGTTTGCGCTTACCCGCCGATTTTCACATGACGAACCGCGATTTTCTTAATCGTCTGGCCATCTGGCAATTGAGCGGCGCGGTGGATCAGGCGGCGCTGGTGGCCGATTTCTTTGGCAACGGCGGCGGCAAAAGTTTCTGGCAACCGGAATTTTCGCCGGAGACCAGCGGCGAGCGGCTGAAGAATCCCCGACCATTGCTGGTTCTCGGCGCGAAATCGCTTGACGAGCTGGAGCAGGACGAGCGCCGCGCCCGCTATCTTGACAGCGGCATCTGGTGCCGCTATGCGACCAGCGCCGACGAGGAGAAGGCGATTCTTCAGGATTTTGAGGAAAATCGCCGCCTGGGTTTGTATGACAGCAACAACGGCAAGGAATATCTGGAATTTTGGGCGCGGATGCTTGTCAATGCGCGTATCGGTAAATTTGATGGTTCCGGCCACGACATAATCTCGCCAATCGTTTTCCATTCCGAAGGGGAAATGGCGCGGAAAGTCGAGCGGATGCTCGTGGCGGTTCAAAGATACTTCGCCGCCCATCCCGCCACCAGACGGCCGCTGACCTGGAAGATTCTGCTGCTGGACGACCACGCGAAGACCCGGCTGTCGGGCGCTGATTGCACGAAACTTGATCTGCTCTGCCACCGACTGGCGCCGATTTTCCCGATCGAGGTCTGGGAAGAGGGCGGCGACAAGGGCGCGCCACACGCCGCCTCATCCGCCGCCCGTCCGGCGCTGGATGGTCTCACTCGCGTCAATCTGCACTATGTCGCCTCAAAGGACGAGGCCTTGCGCCGCATCAAGCGCGAGCGCTTTGACCTGATTCTGCTCGATTATCTGCTCAAAAAGGGTGAGCATGACGGTTTTGAGACCTCGGACCAGTTGCTGGAAGCCTTGAAAAAATCCGGCCCCGATACCCAGGTGTTCGCCGAAGAGCGCGGGCCGCTGCGCCAACTCTGGTTCTCGAATGTCTCGGCCTTCGCGTTAGCCGTCGAGGGCAAGATGGCCGCCAAGGGATTGCCGTATCATCTCCTGAATAGGTGGGAGATGAATAAGGGTTCCTGCCCGCTGAATACCCCGGAATTGTTTCGCTACAACCTGCTCCGTTTCATGGAGCTACAGCTCACACCCCTGACCCTGTTTTTTGGATCGCGGGATGGCGAAAACGGCGATGGGCCGCAGAACCTCATCGGCCTGTTGCGGGCCATTTATCTGTCGAAAAAAGAGACGGCGCGGCGCGGCGCGATTCGCTGGTTTCAATCGCTGCTGAAATTGCGGGACGACTGCGCCAGCCTGCGGGCTGACCTGGAATACGGCATGGAGAACGAGGCCGACCGGCGCAGGCCGGAAAAAATCGCCGCCAATCTGCGGAAATCGGAAATCGTTTTTTCGCTGTTCCCTGACATTGTCCATTATACCCCGACCTTCTGGGATCATCTGATTCACCTTGTCTATCACACCGCGCACGGCTCGCCGCAGGACTGGCCACGGATGTTGGTGCATTTCAAAGAGATAAAAGAAATCTTGCGCCGCGCCGCCGGAAGCGACGGGGCAAGCGTCGAAGAATTGCTGGGCGGCGTCGAAGGCTACATCATTGGTTTGCACGGCAACAGTCACCGCGAGCGCTGACCATGGAGCACGGTCGTTATTTCAGATTGGATGACGACGCTGCCACCGGGCGCAAACTCGCCGTCTTCCGTTACCGGCCAGACGGCGAACGCGATAGCCCGATGTATGTGGCCTTCGACGGGCAAAACATTGATTTTTTCGTGGTCGGCGCGACGACCAACAGTTTGTTGTTGCGCATTCCGCTTGACGACGGCGCGACCGATGCGCTGAACGAAGCCTTCAAGCGCCGTGTCGATATCCCGGAAATGGCGGACTATGCCGCTCTCGGCGGCGGGGCGACGGGGCGCGGCTACTGCGCGACTTTTTTCGCGGTCGAACGAAAAGGCGCGTCCGCCGATGCCGCCTCCAAGCGGCCTCGCTGTTTGGTCGGCGATGCTTTTGGGCCAGGAAAAATCCTGACGCCTCTGGCCAAGATGGCGCTCGATTTTCTCTTCGATTTGCATGAAACCCATATTTTTGAAATGTCGCCGCACTACGGTGAACTGCGGCGTCAGTTTGATGGAAATTTTCTCTGCCGCGCCCTGGCCGCCAAGGCCGCCTATCTGTATTGGCGCGTGTTGTACGGTCAGGCGGTGAAAAAAACCGGCAACGGCGGGTTGAACGGCCAGGCTGGGCGCGAACGGCGCGAATTCTACGGCGAGCGGCTTTTTCAGGCGGAAAAGAGATGGACCGACTGCATCCGCGACTCGCGTTCGGACAAAACCTTTCATGACTGCCGAGGCTGGTTCGCCGACAACGAAACCGAATTGATACGGGTGTTCCGCCCGCTTGGCGGCCTGCGCCTCAGCCGCGAGACGCGGCAGGAAAAACGGGAAAACGACCGGCTGGTTTCAAAATGGCTGATCGCCCGCTATTCCGGCCTCACCGCCTGGCGGCTGTGTCTGGGCGGCAACTGGACGCTTTTCGGCTCGCATATGCTGTGGCCGCGCATCGGCCTTTCCGTGATCGCCGCCTGGGTGTCCTTGATCCTCCTGAACGAAAAGTGGCCGGTGCCGGAAAATTTGTCGTTGGGCGCGGGGATTTTGCCATACGTGTTTCTGCTTTTACTCATGATTTTCGCGGTGTCGTTGATGGCGATTCGCCGTGTCGCGCCCTTTGCCGACCATCTCTGGTTGCGGGCTTTGGGATTGGTTGGCCTGGTGCTCGCGGTTTCCACCGTCGCCGGACGGCTGTTGTTGGTCGTTGTCCACGCCTGGCCGCAGCAATATGCGGATTATCTGTTTCTCTGGATTTCGGCGTCTTTTATCGGTTTGGTTTTGCAGATCGTTCTTCAGGGCGACAACCCCAGCGAACCATTCTAGGCAAGCGCTAATTGATTCCCCTCGCCCGCTTGCGGGAGAGGGTGGCGCGGAGCGCCGGGTGAGGGCGCATTTGATGTGTTGAAACCCTCACCCCCGCCCCTCTCCCGCAAGCGGGAGAGGAGCGGGAGAGCCAGGTTAGGCAAGCGCTGATTGAAGCCGCTAGCCCTGACTATGTCGAAGGGCGTTTTGGGAAAATTGCCGATTTCGTCCGTAGCTCTCGGCCCGAATGGTGGAAGAAATCATCGGCGTTTCCCCAGGGAAGCGCTGGTCGAAGCATCGAAGTCGGCGATTGTGAGAAGGGCATTGTCATTAACACATGACCAAGGAGGTTTTTCATGGGCGAGGGAGAAGAAAAATCAGCGCATACCAATACGCCGCCTGTCCTGATTCTTAAGCAGGAAGCGCCGCAGACCTTTGACCCGGCCGCCCTGGTCAATGCGGCCCAGGGCGCCGTTTCCGAGAAAGGCAAAGGCTTCATCCCGGCGACCGATTTCCCGGCGACCAAACCCTATGAGGATTGGAAGGATTTTTTAGACAAGCAACACCAGGATATTGCCCGGAGCGGCCTCAATCCAGATCGCTATGTGGAGGATATTAAAAAGGCGCATGAGGACAACCAGGCCCGGCGCGAAGAACATTTCAGGCAGCGGAACGACGACTTGGAGCGGTATACGGAAAGCCGCTTCAAGGACTTGCAGGACTATCATGGCGAGATACTGCGCCGCCGCGACGAGAAAATCGACGAGCTGGAAAAACGCCTGCACGAAGAGAAAACGGAAAATAAAAATCTGGAGCGGCAGCGCGACGAGGAACGCGACCGGCTTCTGGAGGCAAGCCAGCGCTGTCATGAGCAACGCATCGCCGATCTGGAGCGCCACCACGCGGCGGAACTGGCTCTGACCGAACGCATCAGCCAGTTTGTCCAGGATAAACTGCGGGCCGATGAAGAGCGCATGAGAGAAGCGAAAGACCAGCTCGATCAAGAGAAGAGTGGTCTTGTTGAGGAGAAGAAACGATGGTTTGACACACTGATACAGTCTGTAAAAGATTTCAAACTGACCCAGGAAATTTTCAA
The DNA here is from genome assembly GCA_031287565.1 of Desulfobulbaceae bacterium. Classification (GTDB taxonomy): domain Bacteria; phylum Desulfobacterota; class Desulfobulbia; order Desulfobulbales; family Desulfocapsaceae; genus UBA8130. The sequence continues at coordinate 9,388 of JAITSS010000026.1, read as the reverse complement.
ATAAGGGGGCGGCGCATGACCGAAGCGGAAATCAAAGCCATCGAAGAACAGATGCGCCTGCGCGAAAAGAAACTGGCGCTCGATGAAAAAGATAGGGTCTTGCGAGAGCGAAAATGGCGGGTAACAGGTGGAATATGGTGGAATGGATTTGTTATGATTTTTTGTGTCGCATTGATAGGTCTCGGTGGTTGTAACTTCTGGAAGTTGACCAATGATGCTTCCCAATCGACAAATGGCGGACGAGGTTTCCTGTTCGCCGCTTTGTTTGCGCCTATAGCCAAAAACAACAAACAACAGGAGCAAAAATCGTCTGGCGCTTCGCCCTCGGTCAGCTCTGAACCAAGCGACCAGGAAAAGGCTGATCCCGAAGCAAAAGATCGTGAAGGGGCGAGGCAATGGGAGCGGATTATCAATTCATCACCATACAATAACCAACATCAGGGGCCGCTGGTGGTGAATTCTGTGCATTCCGTATCCCAGCATAATCAAAAGGAAGCAGGGAAAAATGGCGAGTTTGAGCAAAAGGCGTCCGAATCCTTCCGGCAGTGGCCCCTGGTCGTGGCCTTACTCATGAATGGATTCTTTATCTTAGCTGGCCTTGGCGTCGCCGCCTTGACCGCCCGCGCTTTTATCCGCCCGCGCGGCGAGGAAGACTGATGCCTGCCGCCAAAAAGCGGCAAAAACGCGCCCTGGCTCGCATCGGCAATTGCTGGCGGCGCGGCGATGGGAAAATTTCAAAATTATTCAGTTGTCTGTGTGGGAGGAGAATGATGAGCGCACCGACGGAAATGGGAAAGAAAAAACTGGCCAAAAAATTGATTGAAGTCCTCGGCGTCGAGAACGCGCGCAACTTCGTCAAGATAGACGAGAACAGCGCGCCACTACAGACTTTATCCGCTTGGATTGAGGAGGAATACGCGGAAATGCCTGAGAAAAAAATTGATGATTATTTGCGGAGCGTTCAGCCTATGTTGCAAAAGAAATTTGATTGGTGCGAGCAAGTTTGTTCGGATGAAGAGAGGGCCGCCACCGCCACCTATACCGCCACCTATGCCGTTGAACGCGCTCTTCCCGACAACTCGAACTATCCTCGGTTTAACATTGTCATAAGCGATTACCCTCCTATCCTGACGGCGTCGGAAAAGAGCAGGATCAGGCAGACCTTGCGTGACATGGTGCGGGAAAACTGCGCCGAGTTAAAACACGCGCCGCTTGAGGTGAAATTCGGCTGAAGAGTGGCTCAGAAAAATTCATGGTTTCATGTCGGATTTCTTGGGTAAACTATTGCAGAAACGCGCCGCATCCTATCGAGCCTGTTCGCTACCGGCAGGCGCGGCGAGAAATCGATTCCCCCGCTGGAGATTTTTGGCCTGCGGCTGGAAATGGCGGCAACAGAGGCGATTGTCGATGACTGGCCGATGATTGGCGATGCGTCGAAGCGTCTTGGTATTACAAACAGGCAACGATTGCATACCGAAATGACGCGCCAGGTTTTGTCGGCGGGCCTGTTGATTTTGCGGTGAATAATTGCTAGGAAAACTGAAAAAATAGAAACCGAATATCATGTTGAAATAGCGTGAAAATATGATGATAAGCAAAAACTATGCCAGACATGGAATTAGTACCACATTGTAGGATGTCTTGGAAACTGCGCGTTCTGTGCGACAGGCAACGGGACATACTACAAAGTGGCAGTTGCAAAGCCGCGCCGTTGTTGGCTATGATGCGGCCCAGTCCCAGAGATGGGAACGGAACCGGTTCCGATTGTGACTATACATCAACGCACAAATAAACAATACAAATCCCAGAGATGGGAACGGAACAGGTTCCGATTGTGACTTTTTGTCCCTGCAAAACAAACACTTGTCCCAGAGATGGGAACGGAACCGGTTCCGATTGTGACGGATGATCCGCCACACTGGAACTGGAACACCCAGAGATGGGAACGGAACCGGTTCCGATTGTGACGATTATTGCTAGGAAATATGGGTTTTTCCAACTCCCCAGAGATGGGAACGGAACCGGTTCCGATTGTGACTTTTTGCTGTCATTCCCGCGCAAGCGGGAATCCAGACTGCCCGTTTCTCTGTATTTTCTTGATGCCCTGGATGCCCGCTGAAAACACGCAGGCATGACGTTATGAGGGATTCCCGCGCTTTCTTCCGTCATTGCCGCACCAGTGGCAATCCAGACGGGCGAACACAGTTCGCCCCTACAATCACCCCTGGATGCCCGCTGAAAACACGCGGGCACGACGTTATGAGGCATTGCCGCGCCAGCGGCAATGCACTCCCAGAGATGGGAACGAAACCGGTTCCGATTGTGACCTTTTTCCGTCATTCCCGCGCAAGCGGGAATCCAGACTGCCCGTTTCTCGGCATTTTCTTGATGCCCCTGGATGCCCGCTGACAACATGCGGGCATGACGTTATGAGGCATTCCCGCGTTTTCTCCCGTCATTGCCGCGCCAGCGGCAATCCATGCCGTCGCTTTTGCAATATTCTGCCTGGATGCCCGCCTGCGCGGGCATGACGGCTCTCCCAGAGATGGGAATGGAACCGGTTCCGATTGTGACCTTTTTCCGTCATTCCCGCGCAAGCGGGAATCCAGACTACCCGTTTCTCTGTATTTTCTTGATGCCCCTGGATGCCCGCCTGCGCGGGCATGACGGCTTCTCGACCGCATTTCCTTCCGTTATTCCCGCGCCAGCGGCAATCCACTCCCAGAGATGGGAACGAAACCAAGGAAGCGCTGATTTATTCCGCCTGTCTGTAGCAGAAGTCTCTACACAAGCGATACGTGAATTCCCCTCTCCCGCAGGCGGGAGAGGGGAGAACGGTAGGTTAGGCAAACGCTAATGCAAATGAGAGATACTTCTGGCCGCTGGCGGCAGAGGGTGGCGCGTGAGCGCCGGGTGAGGGCGCATTTGATTTCTTGAAACCCTCACCCCCGCCCCTCTCCCGCGGGCGGGAGAGGGGATAACGGCAGGTTAGGCAAGCGCTCATGCAAATGAGAGATACTTCTGGCGCTGGCGGCAGAGGGGGAGAACGGCAGGCTCAGTTCACCTGCAAACGTCCGCCAGTTCCCATTCCGCCTTTGACATCCTGCGCTTTATAGTTGCGCAGCGAAATCACCATCTTGTTGTAGGCGTCCATGAAGGCGGCGACGGTGGCTTTGCCCGCCGGGGTCCGCGAAAAACCGCCCAAAGCGCCGCCGGCTTTGCTGCCAAAAGCGCCCAGGGCCGCGCCGTAATTGGTCGCGGTCGATGAACCTTCGGAAATTGAAAGCTGAAGGGCTGAGCGAATATCGAAAAGCGTCAGCGTTACCACCGAGGCTTTCGATTCCAGCGCCCCGGCCAGGCCAGTAACCACGCGGTTGCCGACCAGGCCGCCCAGCGCTCCGGCCAGTCCGCCCGTCGAATCGTTATCGATCACAATCGACGGCTCAAGATAATAGTCAGCGGCGACGCGCTGGCCTTTCTGCTGATTGGAACCGGCGCGGTATTCTCCGGAATCACGCTGAAGGTTGGTGATGCGCTGGAGGCGGTCGTCGGTGCGCAGATTGCCGATGGAAGTGATCACGAAGCAGTTGGATTGCTGCACCGCCAAACGCAAAAGCGGCTCAATCGTCGTCACCTGCGTGGCGTTGCCAAAGGCGCCATACCAGGCCGCGCCTCGGCCATCATCAACCGCCAGGGTGCCAAGCGGTTCGGGGCAGCGTTCAAGATCGCCGGACGCGCCAACGCTGGCGGCGCCACCGGCGGCTCCGGTCACAGCCGTGGAACTGGTGCCGCTGGTGACACAACCACAAACCAGGACTAAGGCGAAAAACGGAATGGCGATACTGGCAAGGCGTGGGAAGGGGAAACGGTTCATGGGCAACGCTCCTTGGCAGAGGGAAAATGTACGGACGGGGGTACCCGTCCAGGTTTACTTTGCGGTTTTCTGAACGAAAATCCGGCGCATCAGTAATTCCACGATTGGCCGTTCCAAACACCATGATATGAATATCCTGACCGCCACCACTGGTAGACCACGGGACGCCAGCGGCGCAGCCATGTATATTCCTCTTCATCCGAGCGCCTGGCGGCTTCGGCCTCAGCCAGCAGGCGTTCTGATTCCCGGTCGCCGCGGCCTGCGGCCATGCTCAGCCAGACGCCCGCTTCGCGCGGGTCACGGCCCATTTCTTCCAGGCCAGTCAGATACAGGCGGCCAAGCGCCTTTTGCGCGTCGAAATCACCGTGTTCGGCGGCGACTCGCATCCAGGACAGCGCTTGGTAGCTGTCGCGACGGATGCCGTCGCCACGAAAATAGCGCAGGGCCAGATCGTAGGCGGCGCGGGGATGCTGGGCGGCGGCGGCTTCGAGCGCCGCGATACGGCCATCATCGGCATCGGTCGCGCGAAGTTCTTGGTTGATTTGCCCAAGCGGACGCTCGGAGCACATCGGGTCACAGACCATGACCGTGGCTTCCGTACTGTTCCGGGCGCAGGCATGTAAGCACAGCGCCAGGCCCAGGCAGGCCAGGCAACGGGCGGACAAAGCGGGATAGTTCATAGTCGCGGCCTTGGGCGAAGGGGAAAAGGGAGAATACGCCAGTAGGCGATTATAAATGTCCGGTAATTTTTTAGCATCCGGAATGTGCCATAAAGTGGGCGCAAACTCCACCCAACTCCACCCAACTCCACCGCTCTGGCCGACCGCCCAGCCGCTGATTTCCGCCTTTGCCAAGAAATGACTGCCCATGCGAAAATCCCCATGATAGAATTTTTTTCATCGCGCCGAAGAAGAGAAACAGCGGCGCGCGACCCGAAGTCGTCCCATCAATCACTGACAACTTTATTGAGGAAACGCCATGTGTGGAATCGTTGGATACTGTGGGCCGCGCCGCGTCACGCCGCTGGTCTTGGAAGGACTGCATCGTCTGGAATATCGCGGTTATGATTCGGCCGGTATCGTCTATCCCGGCCCGGATGGCAAACTGGTCAAATACCGCGCTCGCGGCAAGCTGAGCCAGCTCGAAGCCGTCATTGGCGACGCCCTGCTCAGTCCGGCCACCATCGGCCTTGGCCATACCCGCTGGGCCACCCACGGCGCGCCAACCACGGAAAATGCCCATCCGCACAGCGACTGCACCGGCGATTTGGTGGTGGTGCATAACGGCATCATCGAAAATTACAGCTCGCTGCGCCTTGAGCTGCAAATGCGCGGCCACAAATTCGCCTCGGAAACCGATACCGAGGTGCTCGCCCATCTGATTGAGGAACATCTTGAAGGCGATTTGCCCAAAGCCGTCCGCGCCGCCCTGGCCCGCGTCGAAGGCTCGTATGCCATCGGTGTCATGTGGGTGAAAGCGCCGGATATGCTGGTGGCGGCCCGCAACCACTCGCCTTTAGTTCTGGGCCTGTGCGACGACGGCGGCATGTTCATGGCTTCCGATGTGCCGGCCTTTCTCAAATACACCAATCAGGTGATTTTTTTAGACGATGAAGAAATGGCCACGCTGAAGAACGGCTCTTTTCAGGTGACATCGCTGGCCAGCGGCGCGACGCTCAACAAAGCAATCCAAACCATTTCCTGGAATGCTGCCATGGCCGAAAAGGCGGGCTATAAGCATTTCATGCTGAAAGAGATATACGAGCAACCGCAGGCGATAACCAACACCCTGCGTGGCCGCGTCGAAGTGCAGACCGGCGAAATCACCATCCCAGAAATCGGCCTCAGCGACGAGCAACTGCAAAAAATCGAGCGCATTACGCTCGTCGCCTGCGGCACTTCCTGGCACGCGGCTTTGGTGGCCAAATACTGGCTTGAGCAATACGCCCAACTCCCGGTAGAAGTCGATATCGCCTCGGAATTCCGCTACCGCCACCTGTTGATCAATGAGCGGGTGCTGACCATCGCCATTTCCCAATCCGGCGAAACCGCCGATACCCTGGCCGGTATCCGCCGCGCCAAGGCCATGGGCGCAAAGGTGATAAGCATCTGCAATGTGGTCGGCTCAACCATGACCCGTGAATCGGATGGCACGGTCTATACGCACGCCGGGCCGGAAATCGGCGTCGCCTCGACCAAAGCCTTCACCGCGCAACTGACGGCCCTTTTGCTGTTCAGCCTCTATCTGGGGCAGAAACGCGGCGTCATGTCGGCGGAGCGGCGGGCGCATCTGGTCAAATCCATGCTTGACGTGGCGGCGGTGATTGAGACGATCCTGCCGAAAACACAGGCGGAAATCGCCATCCTGGTGGAAAAGTTTTACACCTGCAAAGATTTTCTCTTCGTCGGACGCGGCTTAAGTTTTCCCATCGCCTTGGAAGGGGCGCTGAAGCTGAAGGAAATTTCCTATATCCATGCCGAGGGTTATGCCTCCGGCGAATTGAAGCATGGGCCAATCGCCTTAATTGATAAGGAAATGCCGGTTCTGGCCCTGTTGCCGCTGGATGATGTCTATCAAAAGAGCGTGTCAAACGTTGAGGAAATCAAAGCGCGGCAAGGTCGGCTGATTCTGATTGGCAGTGAAGGCGACGAACAGCTGATGGCAATCGCCCCGGATGTCCTCTATCTGCCGAAAATCGACGCCGCCTTAAATCCACTGCTCTACACGATTCCAGCCCAGCTTCTGGCCTATGAAATGGCCGTGCGCCGCGGCTGCGACGTTGACCAGCCACGCAACCTGGCCAAAAGCGTCACGGTGGAATAAAGCGAAGGGCGCGATACATCGGCCCGGAAGACACATCGCGGCCCCACGGATGACAGTGACGCGAAGCGAAGCCCCTCTCCCGTTTGCGGGCGAGGGGCATTTTTCGTAAAATCGCGGATTTCGACCTGTCTGCCGTCAGGCAGGCCGGTTCGTCTGAACGACGGTTACGTGTTCATCACCTGAGGCTCATCAGCCGCCAGCCGTGGGCGTCATGACTGAGCCGGACGCCCTGCGCTCTTTCGTACAGGTTTTTGCCGTCAGCGCTGACCACGAGAATCGTCAGCGGATAATCGCCGGGCTGGAGAGCGGCCAGCGGAATATCGGCGGTGAAACCGAGATGGCTCAGGTCGGCGTTCTTCAGCGCCTGGGCGACATCTTTTCGCGGCGCGCCGTAAAAAAGAAGAAAGCGTTCTTTCCCCAATGCCAGCCAGACCGATTGCGCCGCTTTCTTTGATTTTGGGTCAAACGTCCAGCCACGTAGTTGCAAAAGCGGGTGTTTCCCGGTTGTTACGTCAGCGCGGTCGAGAAACAACATCGGCATTTTTTGTGTCATAGCGATGCGCTGTATTGTTGGCCAATCCGGCGTCCTGGCCCGCAAATCGGCGAAAGCGTTATAGCCTTTCTCCCGCAGTCGAGCCGCGTCTTGCCGCACTCGTTCCGGCGCGGGGAAAAGTCGCTTCAGATTTTCGTCACTCTGCCATTTCGCGGTTTGCAGATAGTACTGGCGCAGCCGTTTTTGTATCTTCTCGTTTTCAACCATGTTCATGTTGCTTGGCCAGGCGGCGAACAGCATGGCGGTGACGAGGGGAAAGCAGATGTAAGCGGCGAGACGTGAGCGGGAACCCGCTTTGCCCAGGTTGGGACTGACAGCCAGATAGAGGAGAATGCCCCAGAGCATGGCCAGTGTGAAGGTGCAGTAGCGTGAGGACAGGGCCTGTTGCCAGCCGAGGCCGGCGCGGCCGACGACAATCGACAGTCCGGAAAGAAAAGAATAGCCGATGACGCTAACCGCGAATATTTCTGACTTGATTATGGATTGTTCAGAGGCGCGTCCAGTGAAACAAAAAATACAGAAATGCGCCAGGCAAATGGTCATGCCGCCCAGGACGAGAATGCCGATTGCCCCCAGCAGAATTGGTGACTTCGGCCAGCCGACCGCGCCGCCGAACAGGGCCAGCAGGTATTCTTCAAACTGGATTGGCATATCGGTTATTGTTGTCAGGCTTGGATGATGATTTGGTTTGTGGTAGCCATGAAAATACAACAGCCAGCAGCCGATGCCCGCCGCCAACCATATCCAGAATGGCCTGGTCGCCAAGGTTTTTTTGCCGCTCTGGGCGACAAGCCAAAGCGCGGTAAGAACCGGCCAGACCATCAGCCCTTGTCCCGATGAAAATGAGGCGATGACAGCGCAGACAATAGAGGTAATAAATAGCCAGGCGAATTCCCGGCCCGAAGCGCCGATTTGTTCCAAAGCCAGCGAAAAGCACAAGAAGGCCAGCATGGAAAAGACAAAGGTCATATAAAAGCCCAGCTGAAAGCCCCACAGGATATTTTCCCACTGTGACGGATAAAACAGCATGACGCCAATCAGTAGGCCCGGAAGCGTGAAGCCCAGCATCGGTGTGGCCTGTGACCGGCGGGCATCGGCGCGCGATAAAGCCCACAGGATTGCGCTGTACAGCATCGTCACCAAGGCGAATGAGGCCCACATCGCGGCCAGGGAATTCATGGCGCTGGCCTTGGCGATGAGAAGATAAAGAATGTTGGGGAAAAAGATGCGGTGCTCGTTGTGTTGGCGAAATAAAACAGTCAGGTCAGGCCAAGTCTCCCTCGTCGCCAGCGGCGCGAAGTGAAATTCGTCCCAGAACAGAACGTTGACGCCGTATTGATGTAAAAAAGCGGCCCCGCCGACAACTGGCAGAGCCAGCAGACCAATCGTGAATATTTTCTTCAGCATTGCTGTCACAGCGTCTGATGATGGTTTGGAAAATCAATGGTTAACGATAGAATTCGTCCCATAGCTATCGTGTCTCTTCCGTGTATAGCCCAATGTCACAAGGCGCTCCGCTTGCGCCTCTGTCGGCCTTGGCTCGCTACGCTCGCCAAGGTCGACACAGCGGCTAACCAAAAACAAATTTACAGAAACAACGATACACGACCAATTTGGGGAGTACCTCTTGACTTTAGTAGCCCGCAGGATACATTGAGTTCATGAGCACGGTAAACACCATCCATGAAACTGGCCAATATGCGGAGTGGTTTAATAAACTCCGGGATATAAAAGGAAAGGCCAGAATTGCCACCCGCGTTGATTCGGCCAAAGCTGGAAACTTCGGTGCTTATAAGGTGTTGGATGATGGCGTGTGTGAAATGAAAATTGATTTTGGCCCTGGCTACCGGGTGTTAGGCACAAGAGGGCTTAAATGTGTATCTTTTGATTGTCGGCGGCGATAAGTCCACACAAAAAAGGGACATCGCCAAAGCAAAGGAATTATGGCGCACGATAAGGGAGAACGGCAATGGAAAAAGTAGCTGTCCGCGAATACGAAACGGCAAGATACCTCGATAGCTGTTCCGTTCCGTGCGATCATATTCCGATTCGTAGCTGGCCTTTATTTCATGCGCAAGCTATACTGCGGGAAATGATTGAATCACATCGGAGGCAAAAAGATGAGTCATAACATTCAC
>JAITSS010000014.1 GCA_031287565.1 Desulfobulbaceae bacterium | reverse complement strand
TGCAAATTTACGATTTTTTGGCCTTCATGGACTACGACCTAACAAAAATATCCCAGTTCAAACAGAGCCTCCTAGAAAATATACCCGCCCTTGCGGAAAGACTTGTGTAGATACCTTTGCCCCTTAACCGTGTATGATAAAACGCATACAATAAAATCATTGGGAAGTGCGCTTGGCGCGGCCCATATTTCCAAGGGGAGATAAAAAAATGGAGCAGATCGACATTGTAAAAATCAACGCCGAAATTGCCAAGATGCAGGCAGAAATCATGAAATTGTTCGAGGAATCGCTGAAATTCCGTGAAGAACAATTAAAAATTCGCAAAGAATCGAGATGGTATGAAATCGTTATCGCCATCTCCGCCACCATGGCAATCATCGCTTTCGCCAAACTTTTTTTGTAATCCGCCCTTGCCCCGCCCGCCAGGCGGCGCTCCCATTTATGCCGAAAGAAGCCGATAAAGCGCTGTTGCGTCGCGCGGGCGTCGCCCTGTTTGGCGAGCGCTGGAAGGTCGAACTGGCCCACGCCTTGCGCTTATCCGATGCCAGACGCATAAAATTGATGGCAGGTCTTTGGTGAAATCATCGGCGGGATTGCTGTCGATGTAGCCGTTGCGCCGGGCGTAGCCGCATATCTCCCTGGCCTTGCCGCCCATCTTGTGGGCCGTCACCACGTTTCCTTTTTCCGCCACTTCCCGCAGGGCCAGACGAATATCGGCGTAGCGGATTGCTTCGATCGGCATGTCGCCCAGCGTCTCATAGAGCAGGCGCAACAGCCACAAGACTTTTTTCTGATTGCTCGCCCGGTAGTTCGCGGTAACGCCCGTGAACCACTCGTCGCCAACAACTCTGAAGGTGCGGTGGGCGCGTTGTTTTTCCCGCTCGCGAATGACTTTCTCTTCGCGTCTCTGTTCTATTGGGTTTATGTTGGCCGCGATCAGGCCGCGCAACCGATGCGCCTTCTCTCTGGCCGCCTTCAGGCCGACGGCGGGATACTCGCCCAGGCCCATCAATTTCTTTTTGCCATCAAAAGAAAATTGCAACCGCCAGGCCTTCTTGCCACTTGGCTTAATGATGATATGTAACCCCTGCCCATCCCACAGCGAATATTCCTTTTGTCGCGGCGCGGCGGCGGCGATTCGCTTGTCATTCAAAGGCTTTGGCGTCCACATTGCCATATCCCCCGGCGTTTTAACCATATGGCGATATGCCATCCTGGCCGTTTGTTCCCCTATATGGCTTATGGTATGGTTAAAAACATCGGACGTCAACGGACGGAACTGGACTCTTCAGGACAAGAAAAAGCCCGGATTCCGTGATTTCTCTCGGAATTCCGGGCTTCTATCGGACTGCATCAGACAATGCGGGATAAACAACTGGTGCCGAAGAGAAGACTCGAACTTCCACGAGGGAACCCTCACCAGACCCTGAACCTGGCGCGTCTACCAATTCCGCCACTTCGGCAACGGCGGCGAATATGCAATATCGCGGCTTTCTTGTCAAATATTTTCTCACGACCATCCGTAAAAGAACAAAGCGCACGACATGGAAATTTATACCTCATTAGAAGAAATACGCCGTCCCTTCGCGGGGGCCTGCGTCACCATCGGGAATTTTGATGGCGTTCATCTTGGCCACCAATGGCTGTTCGCCGAAGTCGCCTCCCGCGCCTATCGCTCCGGCGGGACGAGCGTCGCCATTACCTTTGATCCCCATCCCTTGCGGGTGCTACGGCCCGGCGGCATCCGGCTCATCTCGTCTCTTGACCAGAAAAAGGAATTGATTGCCCTAGCTGGCATCGACGCCCTGGTCATCATCCCGTTCACATCCGCCTTCGCCGCGACGCCGGCGGAAGTTTTTGTCGATGAAATTCTCTTAAAAACGATAGGGCTGCGCGACCTGGTGGTGGGCTATGATTACGCCTTTGGCAAGGGGCGCTCCGGCGACACCAGGTTCTTAAAAAGTCAGGGCGTGGCCAAAGGCTTTCCCGTCACGGTGATCGACGCCCACTACGAAGCCGGGATGCTGGTCAGCTCGACCAAGATTCGTGAGCTGATAGCCGCGGGCGATGTCCGCGCCGCCCGCGCCCTTCTGGGGCGTAGCTACCAGATGCGCGGTCGAGTGCGGCTGGGCAAACGGCGCGGCGGCAAAGAAGTTGGCTTTCCCACCGCCAACCTTGCTTTGTCTCCGGAGGATCTGGTGCCGCGATATGGGGTTTATGTATGCCAGGTTATTTGCGACGGCCAGTGTTACGGCGGCGTCATGAATGTCGGCAGCAATCCGACCTTTGGCGAGGATGTGCTGGTCGCCGAGACCCATATCTTCGATTTCAACCGCGACATCTACGATCGGCCAATTAAGGTCAATATGCTTGATTTTCTGCGCGACGAAAGAAAATTCGCGGGGGTTGCCGAGCTGTCGGCGCAGATTGAAAAAGACGTGGCGCGGGCCAAAGCCATCCTCGCCGTGGCGGAACGCGAGCTGGCCTTATCGTGCGAGGACGACTTTAACCGCTGAATTTGCTCGCGACCACCACTCGATTCCGTCCGTTTTCCTTGGCGGTGTACAGGCATTTGTCTGCCACCGCCAGGGCCGCTTCCAAACCGGCGTCGCCTGCGACGCTGACCCCGATTGACACCGTGCAGCGGATCGCGCCTTTGTCGCTCTCGATGGTCGCATTGGTAATCGCCTGGCGTAAACGTTCTGCTATATTTCCGGCGGTGACAAGCGGCGTGTCTGGCAGAACCACCGCGAATTCCTCGCCGCCGTAGCGGCCGCTGATGTCGTTGGTCCTGAGCGTTTCGGTGAGAATCGCGGCCACACGCCGCAGCACCTGGTCGCCGGCCGCGTGGCCGAAGGTGTCATTGATCCGCTTGAAGTGGTCAATATCGAGCATAAACATTGACATCGGCGCGCCATAGCGTTTGAAACGAGCGAATTCTTTTCCCGCCAATTCAAAGAAATGACGGCGATTGTAGAGGCCGGTCAGGGCGTCGGTGGTGGCCATGGCCGAGACCTTTTCAAACAGAATCGCGTTCTGAATCGCCACTCCGGCCTGGGTCGCGAGAATCAGCAGCAGTTCGGCGGCGAATTCCCGCTCCTGGCAGGCCAGCACAATGGCGCCCAGGATTTCATCGCGATAAAGGATTGGCAGGCCGAACAGCGCCGCGCCGTCTTCTTGCGGCATCTTGAAAAACGTCGATGCCGTCGGCCAGGTCACCACCCGCCGTTCGTCGATGGCGCGCCGCAGGAAGGGATCATCCTCGGCGCTGAGGCGCTCTGGCGGCGGGGTGACAAAACCGTTCTGTGACTTAATGACAAAGGCGTCGTCCTCGCGCAGTAACACCGCCGAGGCGGTGAAGGGCGCGAACCGCGCCATCGCCGCCAGCACCCGATTCAGCACGTCGTCAAGGCGCAGGGTCGAAGTCAAAGCCCTGGTGATTTCCCGCAGATTTTCCTCAGCCAGGCGTTTTCGCTTCTCATCTTCAAATTTCCGTTCATTTTCCAGGGCGTCAGCCACCGCCCGCTTCAGGCGTAAAAGCGTCGCCATCCGCGCCAGCAGCTCCGTTTTATCAAACGGTTTCCGCACATAATCGTTGGCGCCAGACTGAAAACCCCGCACCACGTCGCTGAATTGATTTTTCGCGGTCAGCATGAGCACCGGCAACTCAAACAGCGAGAACTGTTCGCGCAGGCAGCGGCACACCTCGTAGCCGGACATCTTTGGCATCATGACATCAAGCAAAACCAGGTCGAAGGTCTCGCCGTTTTCGAGCATGGTCAGCGCCTCTTCGCCGCCGAAGGCTCTCGTCACCGCATAGCCGCGCAGCGAAAGCAGGTTAACCAGCGCCTGGATGTTGACCAGTTCATCATCGACGACCAGAATGCGCTCGCCGGACGACGGCGCGGCGGCATGGAGCGGAACCTGAAAATCCGCAGGATCGATTATAGGCGCCGCCGTCGTTGCAGGCGCTGCGGCGGGCGCGTCGAGTGATATGGGGATGCTGAAGGTGAAGACGGAACCGTGTCCCAATTCCGATTCCACCTTGATGGTGCCGCCATGCAATTCGACCAGCTTTTTCGTGATTGAAAGTCCCAGACCGGCGCCGCCTCTGGCGCGGGCGATCGAGCCGTCCACTTGCTCGAATGATTCAAAAATCCCGACGAATTTCTCCTTGGGAATACCAATGCCGCTATCCGCCACCGAAATCACCGCCATATCCCCATCGACGCGGGCGCGAATCCGCGCCTCGCCTTGGTCGGTGAATTTGACGGCGTTGCCGATGAGATTGTAGAGAATCTGTTCGAGGCGGGCCAGGTCGGCGTCAAGCGGCGGCAGGCTGTCATCCAATTCGTTGACCAGGTTTATCGCCGCGCCCCTGGTCAGGGGTTGAACGAAAGTCAGCACCGTATCGACCAGGATTTTCAGATCGACAGGTTGTTTTTGCAGGATGATTTCCCGGTTTTTCAGTTTGGCGAAATCGAGGATGTCGCCGACCAGATTAGCCAGGCGTTTGCCGCTGCTGGCGACGATGGCCAGATTGTATTTCTGCTCGGCGGTCATTTCGCCGGTCGCGCCGTCCATCATCGACTCGACGATGCCGATGATGCCGTTTAAGGGTGTGCGCAATTCATGCGAGGTGTTGGCGAGAAATTCATCTTTCAGAGTGTTTAAGCGCTTCAGATTTTCGTTCTTTTCCTTCAGTTCCCGCGCATAGCGGTTCAACTCGCCGACCTGGGCGCTGATTTTCTCGCCCATGACGCGAAAGGCCCTGGCCAAGGCGCCGATTTCGTCGTCGTTTGTGACTTCCGGCGGACGAACGTCAAACCGCCCTTCGCCCAAACAGCGAGCGGACTGGGCTAACAGGAGAATCGGGCGGCTGATTCGTCCGGCGATGAGCCACAAAATGGCGGCGACGAGCGCGGTCGCCGCGCCGCAGAGCGCCATCACGGAATTTCTGATTTCATGGGCGTCGGCCAGGATATTATCCATCGGGATGCTGACGGCCACCGACCAGGGTTTGGTGGCTTCGCTGAAGCGGATCGGCATGAAGACGGTATAAAGGGTATCGGTGGCTAAGGCGTGCACCTGGCCGTTGGCGATTGCCTGGCTCACGTTTTCCGTGTCGCGCAGACGAAGCGGATCGGCCTTCAGGACTTCTCTGCTTATATCCGGCGGCAGGCGCGGCCTATCCTCCATGGCGAAATTGGCCGCCGCCTCATCCAGTTGGCCGATGAAATATCTGATTTCGTCGCGCTCTTTCAGTTCATCCTTGTCCCACTGATCCCGAACCGGATGCGTGTTGTCAAAGGCGCGCAGAATCTGGGCGGCGCGGGCCACGGTGTCGGCGTTTTGGCCGAGCATGTCGTCGGCCTGTATCTGCGCATAATTTTTGCCGATGAACTGGTTGTCCGGGTGGGCTGCCACCACGCCGGAATTGGTGAAAATCGTAATGAAGACGCCATTGACATTGGGCATGTCCAACGAAACAAGTCGCTGGAGTTTGTCGAGCGTGAGGTCGGACGCGACGACGCCCGCGAATCCGTCGCGGCGCAGGATCGGAAAAGTCAGCCTGGTTTTTCCTTCATTTGATTGATAGATATAAGGGTCGGCGATATACTCACGCTTGGTCGTTTTCGGCGTTAGATACCACGGCGAAATATCAAGGTCGTGGATGGGTTCGACGCTGATGCGTCTATTCAATTTGTGCCAATAAGGGGCATAGCGGCCGCTGGCGTCGTACTGCGGTTTCCGCCCGGCGAATATTTTGTCCTGGCCGTCTAGGGCGTTTGGTTCGTAGGCGACGCCTAAGCCGACGATGCGGGGATTTGTTTTCAGAACATTTTGCAAAACCGCGTCCATGAGGCGGCGGCTGGTGAATCCGTTGTCGTTCATCGCCGCGAAGGCGGCGGCCAGAGTTTGGGCGGTGACGCGCGCGCTCTGTAATTCGCTGGTGATTTCGTTGCGATAGCGGTCGGCGGTTTCATGGGCCAGACTGAAGGCGTTGCGTTCCGCCATGTCGATGGTGGCGCGCGAGACCAGCCAAACCACCGCGACAAAGGCGATGACGACCACTGATGTGACGAGGATGAAGATTTTTGCCCGCAGGCCGACAGTGCTGAGCATAGAACCATTCATGGTGGAAAAGACGGAGTGAAAGCGCTGGTTTCATACGATGAACATAGCATTGAACGTGGCCCATTTATAGCATCTTTTGCCGGAAGACCGCCTTATGGCGATGGCGGTGTCGATGCGCGTTTTTTTCTTGACGCCCTGGCCGCCGGGGATTTTATTAACTGACCAGTCAGTCAGTTTTGTTTCCACCAAACCCGACACCACGACCATGGCGCAGCGGAATACGAAAAAGCAGGCGATCATCGACCACGCCACTTTACTCTTTGCCGACCGCGGTTTTTCCGCCGCGTCGATGAACGATGTCGCCGCCCAGGCCGAAGTCGCCAGCGCCAGCATCTTTTATCATTTCAAAACCAAAGAAGACCTGTATATCGCGGTCCTGGAAAACGCCAAGGACGGCATTCTGCGGGAATTTTCCGAATACCTGGCTGGCGCGGCCTTCGACAACGGCCTGGAAAAACTGCTCGCCGCCGTCTCCTTTCATCTGCATCTTTCCGAAACCCGCCGTTACTGGTTCCTTTTGTTGCAGCACCCCTTCACGCATGAGCTGGCGGCGACCAGCGCCGTTTGCCGCGCCCATCTGCACGACATTTACTCCTGCCTACTGAACATTCTCGAAGACGCGCTGAAACAAGGGCGGGAGGACGGCTCGATTCGTGACACGCCAGTCAATAAAACCGCCTTGATCATTCTGGCCGCCATCGACGGGCTGCGCCAGTTGGAGCAACATCACCTTTACGCCGCCAGTTCTCTGTTCACCGAACTGCTGGAGCTGTGTCGGCATATGCTTTCTCCTCAACCCAATCAGACGCCATGACAGCCAAACAATTTTTACCCTTCCTCGACTGGTTCCAGGGCTATTCCAAAGCGGCCCTGCGCCAGGACGCCATCGCCGGCCTCACCGTCGCCCTGGTGCTGATCCCGCAATCCATGGCCTATGCGCAATTGGCCGGAATGCCTTCGTATTACGGTCTGTACGCCGCGCTTCTGCCGCCGATTATCGCGGCGCTGTTCGGCTCAAGCCGCCAACTGGCGACTGGCCCGGTGGCTGTGGTTTCATTGATGACTTCGGCTTCGCTCGCGCCTCTGGCCACCGCCGGTAGCGCTGGCTACGTCGCCTACGCGCTTTTGCTTTCTTTGGCTGTCGGCATCTTCCAATTTCTTTTGGGGGCGCTGCGTCTCGGTTTGGTGGTGAATTTTCTCTCGCATCCGGTGGTCAACGGCTTCACCAACGCCGGCGCGATCATCATCGCCACCTCGCAGCTTGAGAAAATGTTCGGGGTCAGCGTCGATGGCAGCGAGCACTACTATCAGACCATCATCAACGTGGTGAAAAGCGCCATCTATTACACCCACTGGCCGACCTTCATCATGGGCGCGGGCGCGTTCCTCATGATGTTTCTTCTGAAAAAATTCGCCCCGAAAGTGCCGAATGTCCTGGTCGCCGTGGTTCTGACCACGCTGATTTCCTGGGGGATTGGTTTTCAGCGCGACGCTAAAGAGCCGCTCGCGACCGTGCAGTCGGGAGAAATCCGCCAGATGGTCACGGATTTCAACGCCACCTTCGCCGCCAAGGAAGATGTCGATAAGAAGGCACAGGAAGCCACGGCGCTTTTGGCCGCCGCCCAAAAAGACGGCAAGGCACAGGACGCTTTGTACGCCAACTACCAACTGCAACTCATGGCCGCCGAAACCGCCAATATCCGCGCCCGGCAGCGACATATCCGCAGCGAACTGCGCGCTTTGCTGCTTTCGGCGGTGCCGCAGTCGGACGGCAATCTGTTTTTTTATCAGAAAGATGAAGTCCCTGTCGGGGTGCTGACCGATGGCCACGTCTGGCGTCTGAAGGTCGGCAACCGGCAGTTGGATATGGGAAAATTGCCATTTATGAGCGGCGGCGCGGTGGTTGGCGATGTGCCGAAGGGCCTGCCAAAATTGTCGATGCCGCAATTTGATTTGACCATTTTCGGCCATTTATTCGCCAGCGCCATTATCATTTCTCTGTTAGGTTTTATGGAAGCGATTTCCATTGCCAAAGCTTTGGCCGCCAAATCCGGACAGCGCCTTGATCCAAACCAAGAACTGATTGGCCAGGGTTTGGCCAACATCCTCGGTTCGTTTACCAGCGCCTATCCGGTGTCTGGTTCATTTTCGCGCTCGGCGGTGAATATGCAGGCTGGAGCCAAGAGCGGCTTGTCCAGCGTGTTTACCGGCCTGATTGTCGGCATTACCTTGATGTTTTTCACGCCCTTGCTCTACCATTTACCGCAGTCGGTTTTGGCGGCGGTCATCATGATGGCGGTTATCGGCCTGATCAACGTTTCTGGTTTTGTCCACGCCTACACCGCCAAGAAGTACGACGGCATCATTTCGGTCATCACCTTTTTCATGACGCTGGCCTTTGCGCCGCATCTTGATAAGGGCATCATGATTGGCGTCGGCTTGTCGCTCGCGGTGTTTTTGTACAAATCAATGCGGCCAAACGTATCGTCTTTGTCGCGTGACGAAAAAGACGATCTGCGCGATTCGGTGGCGCACGGACTCAGCGAATGCCGCTACATGGATTTGATTCGTTTCGATGGGCCGCTCTTCTTCGCCAACGCTAGTTATCTTGAGGATCAGATCGCTTTGCGGATGCAAAGGAAGAAGGATTTGCGCCATTTGATCATCGCTTGCGGCGGTATGAATGATATTGATGCTTCCGGAGAAGAGGTGTTATCGTTGGTCATCTCCACTGTGCGCAGTTCTGGCCGCGACATCTCATTTTGTGAGATCAACGAAACGGTCGCCGAAGTATTGGAGCGCACCCATCTTCTCGAAAAAATCGGCCGCAGCCATATCTATTCGACCATGGAAAAGGCCACCTGCGCCGTGCATGAGCTGGCGCATCGGAATTCCGAAGAAGAGCATTGCCCCCTGGCCTCGGTCTGCTACATTTCCCGCTAATTCCTTCTGACTAAGGAGAAGAATATGTCTGTCATCAGCCTCGTTCCCGCGACCTTCTGTTATGGCGATGAGATTGCCGCCGCCTGTGAACGCAACGGTTTCAAGAATGTTCCCCTGTCGGAGCTGATCGCCAAAGCCGCGCAAAGCTCCGGCCTCGGCGAAGCGAAATTTCACAATACCCTGGCCGGAAAAACTGGCGTCTTCAACCGTTTCACCCACGAACGCGAGCGGGCCATCGCCCATCTGCGCCTGGCCTTGGCCGATGCGCTGGCCCAGGATAAACTGCTTTTGGTCGGCCCAGTGGTGTTTCTAATTCCGGAGCGGATCAGCCATGCGCTGCGCGTCTGCCTGGTCGCGGAGAACCGCTTTCGGCTGGCTTTGGCCGAGAAATCGGGCGAGAAAAACGCCGCCGCCCTGATCGCCGAAAGCGACCGGCAACTGACCGATTGGCTGGAGAGTCTGGGTTTCGGCGGCGACCCCTGGAGCGCCGCGCTCTACGACATCGTGATGCCAATGGATAAAACCTCGCCGGAAGGAGCCGCGAAACTGATTTTGGAAAAAGCCGCCAATGAGGCGGTCGCCCGCACCCTGGCGGCGCAGTCGGCGCTTGCCGATTTCCGCCTGGCGGCGCAGGTTGAGGCCAATCTGGCGCGAGAAGGCCACAACGTTGGTGTCGATGCCTATCAGGGCGCGGTAACGCTGACCATCAACAAAAACGTTCTGATGCTGTCGCGTCTTGAAGAAGAATTGCGGGCCATCGTTGAACCGGTTGAAGGCGTCAAATCGGTGGCCACCCAGGTGGGGAAAAACTTTCATCAGGCTGATATTTACCGCAAATACGATTTTGAAATGCCCACCAAGGTCCTTCTGGTCGATGACGAGCGCGATTTTGTTCAGACACTTTCCGAGCGCCTGATTATGCGCGACATGGGTTCGGCGGTGGCTTATGACGGCGAATCGGCGCTGAATATGATTCGCGACGAAGAACCGGAAGTGATGATCCTCGACCTGAAGATGCCGGGCATTGATGGCATTGAGGTGCTGAAGCAGGTCAAGAGCGGCAATCCAGATATTGAAGTCATCGTCCTTACTGGCCACGGTACCGAAAAAGATCGGGATTTGTGTATGCAGTTGGGTGCCTTCGCCTTCCTCAACAAACCGGTCGATATTCAATTGCTGAGCCAGACGCTCGTGGCCGCCAACCAGAAGGCGCGGGCGAAAAAACAACTGTGACGGCTCCGCGCCGGGATTGGTGTCATTATGCTGAAAGCCGGTCGTTTTTTTCCTGATTTTCTGCGCCTGTCTGCCCAGGCGGGCGACCAAGAAGGGGGGCAGGATCGCCCCTTCCAACAAAGCTTTGACTTTCGGCGCATCTGGCGGCAGGCGATTATTGTCACCTCGCTTGTCGCCCTGGTGCCGCTGGTGGTGATAACGCTTGTCAACTACAAACTGACCCGCAAATCCATCGAGGAGGAAGACATCCTCCGTACCCTGCGGGTCGGCTCCAACGCCAAACACAGCGTCTCATTCTTTTTGAGCGAGCGCTTGTCGGCCTTAACCTTCATCGCCATGGACAACAGCTTCGATAGCCTGAAAAACCCGGAGCGGTTGCGCGGCATCCTCGAAACCCTCGATGCCAGTTTCAACGGTTTCGTTGATTTGGGGCTTATTGATCAACATGGCGAGCAGCTCAACTATGTTGGGCCGTATGCGCTGCAAGCCAAGCAATACGGCGACCAGCCCTGGTTCGCGGAAATCCAGCGGCAGGGCTTTCTGGTCAGCGAGATGATTTTGGGTTATCGGCACCAACCGCATATGGTCCTCGCGGCGCGCCAGAAGATGGCCGACGGCGGTTTTTTTGTGCTGCGCGCCACCATCGATTCGACCCGTTTCATTGAAACCCTGAAGAGTTTTGAATTGATGGGGCGCGGCGATCTGTTTCTGGTCAACCGCGAGGGCAAGCTGCAAACCCGGTCGCACTATGAGGGCAGACTGTTCAGCAAGGTTCCTTACGCCATCGAGTGGAGCAGCGAGGAAACGGCGATTCATCACGATGTAACCGCCACCGGCGAGCCGGTGATTGTCTGCGCCGCCAAAATCCCCGATTCGCCCTTCATCCTGATGATCGTCAAGCGCGGCAATGACCTGATTCGCTTCTGGCGCAACACCGGCCTGGTGCTGATGGCCTTTGTCGGCTTAAGCATCATCGTGATTCTCTTCGTGATTTTTTCCGTCTGCACCCATATGGTCAACAGCATGTATCAGCTCGATCTGCGCCAGCGGGCGACCATGCGCGATGTTGAACAGTATAACAAGCTGGCTTCGATTGGCCGTTTGGCCGCCGGTGTCGCCCACGAGGTCAATAATCCTTTAGCGATCATCAACGAGAAGGCCGGACTGATCAAAGATATTTTTTCCTTCACCGACACCTACGCCAAAGATGAGAAAATCATCGGCCTGATTGATTCGGTGCTGGCCTCGGTTGAGCGCTGCGGCGCTATCACCAAGCGGCTTCTGAGTTTTGCCCGCCACATGGACAGCGTGTTTGAAGAGGTGCGGCTACCGGTTGTCATTGATGAAGTTTTAGGTTTTCTGAAGAAAGAAGCTGAATACCGGGGCATCAATGTCACGGTGAAATTCGCCAACGAGGTGCCGCCGTTCAGAAGCGACCGCGGTAAGTTGCAGCAGGTGTTCTTAAATCTCATCAACAATGCGTTTGCGGCCATGGATAAGGGCGGCGACTTGGTGGTTGATGTGAAAATGGATGGCCCGGCGACCATCCGGGCCTGCGTGATCGACAGCGGCAGCGGCATCGCCAGGGAAAATCTTGACAAAATATTTGAGCCGTTTTTTTCGACAAAAACCAAAACCGGCGGCACTGGTCTCGGCCTTTCCATCACCTATGGTTTGGTGAAAGAGCTGGGCGGCGATATTCAGGTGGACAGCGCGATGGGCGTCGGCACGGTGTTCGCCGTGACCCTGCCGCTGGAACCGCCTCAGAAATCTGTGGAGAAGAGCGATGGAAATTCTGCTCGTTGATGACGAACTCGAATTTATCAGCACCCTGGCCGAACGCCTGCATTATCGCGGCATCGAAGTGACCTACACCTCGAAACCCGCCGAAGCGGTCGAATTGGTGAAAAATCGTTGTTTCCAGGTCGCGGTGCTCGATATGAAAATGCCCGGCATCGGTGGATTGGAGCTGAAAGCGCTACTGCAAGAACATTGCCCGGCGATGCAGTTTATCTTTCTCACCGGCCACGGTTCGGAGGAAGATTATGTCGCTGGGAAATCAGCTTCAGCCTTTTACCTGCTGAAACCGGTCAGCATCGAAGTGTTGGTCGCGAAAATCAAAGAGGCCGCCGCCTGTCTGCCCGCCAATCAGGCCGCGCCACCGGAGGAACCATGACTTCTCTCTATGGCCCGGTGGGTGAAAGCGGCCTGAGCTTTTTCGGCAAGGTTGCCGCCACCGCCTGCCACGAGCTGAAAAATATTCTGGCTGTCATCGGCGAAAATAACGGTCTGCTGGAAGACATCGTTTTCATGGCGCAAAAGGGCAGGCCGTTTGACCCGGAGCGTCTGGGCCGCGCCTGCGCCGATGTTGGCAAACAGATTCAGCGAGCCGATGATTTGTTGGCCAACGTCAGCCGTTTCGCGCACAGTGTGGACTGCTTCGAGGACGAAATTGACCTGGAAGACGGCTGTCGCCTCGTGGTGTTTCTGGCGCGGCGGCTGACGGCGGCGAAACGGCTGACGGTTGAGGTGGCGGCGGCTGGCGCGGTGCGGCTGGCCAAAGCCAATCCCCTTCTCATCGAAAATCTGCTCTGGGCGGCCTTACTCGAAGCGGCGGACCGTTGCGCGAATGGTTCGGCCCTGCGCGTGGTTGTGGGCGAGCGCGACGGCTGTCCGGCGGTTGTTTTCCACGGTCTGGAAAACCTGGATGAGGAATTCCGTCCGACCGCGCCCTGGACGGAACTCCTAGCCGCCGCGTCGGCCCGCTGGGAAATCTGTGGTTTGGAGCGGCAATGCGCCTTGCTTTTTGGCGAGGATGAACCGCCCCGACTTGATGGGCGTTCCTCGTAGAATCCCGGCCTCGATGGTTTGACCGGCTTCCGCGCATCCTGAGCCAGTCAAGGACATGGGCGGAAGCCGCGTCCCGACAGAGTGCCCGAACGGCTGAAGCGGCAATCAGCGTTTCCATAAATAACAATTTTTGGGTGTTCAATCATGAAGACGATACGTCCCGGCGATGATGGCGCATTCTTACGGGAAGCGGCTAAAAAATTTCGTCAGGCAAAGCAGGCGGTGGCGCTGACCGGCGCCGGTATTTCCGTGGCCAGCGGCATTCCCGATTTTCGCAGTCCCGGCGGCCTGTGGTCGATGTACGCTCCACAGGAATACTGTGCTTTGGACGCCTTTTACGCCAACCCGGAGAAAACCTGGAAACTGTTCCGCGAACTGGGCGCGTCTCTTTTTGACAAAAAGCCCAGCGCCGCCCATCGGACTTTGGCCGAGCTGGAAACGGCCAAGCTCTTGCGCGGCATCGTCACCCAGAATATCGACTGCCTGCATCAGGCGGCTGGTAGTAGTCAGGTTTTGGAAATTCATGGCGATCATTTCCATCTGCAATGCCTGTCGTGCGGCTATCTTGGCGCGGCCAAGGCCGCCGATTTTCACGGCTCCATGCCACGTTGCCCGCATTGCGGCCAGGCCCTGAAACCCAATATCGTTCTCTTTGGCGAAACGGTGCGCGCTCTGGATGCGATCCAATCGCTGATTGCCGCCTGCGATCTCCTTTTGGTGATTGGCACCTCGGCCAAGGTCTATCCGGCGGCGGCCCTGCCGACGATTGTCAGGCAGCAGGGTGGGTTGATCTATGAATTCAATCTTGAACCGGCGCTGTCCACAATCAGCGAGTACTGTTTTCAGGGCGACCTGACGGATACTATGTCAAGATTCGGCCAGGCGGCGCTTGAGGCGGCGTGAAATTCCGGAGCGCGATGCCCGCGTTCCGGTCCGCGCCACAACGAGGAAGCCCGCTCTGCCTGCCGCGCGGAACGCCTCGGCGTTTCTCGAAAATACTCACAAGCATTATATGCCCAAATCCACTCGAAGAACGAAGCGCCGCGAGCTGCTTAAGCACCGCCGCCGCAATATCCTGCTTGTTCCGTTCCGTGCGATCATATTCCGATTCGTAGCTGGCCGTTATTTCAGGCGCAGGCTATACTGCCGGAAATGATTGAATCACATCAGAGGCAAAAAGATGAGTCATAACATTCA
>JAITSS010000010.1 GCA_031287565.1 Desulfobulbaceae bacterium | reverse complement strand
AAATTGGACCTCGTCGTCCTCACGCCCCAAAGGATTTTCGCTGTCGCCGGTCATCACCGCCTGCACAACTCGCTTCACTTTCTGGTCATACAAACGCTTGCCCAAAGAATCCAAATGCGTCTCGCGGGCGGCAATCATCTGCTCGCGGGCCTCTTGGACATGGGCCAAGGTCACGGTTTCGCGGCTGTCTTCGTCCAAAACCCGCATGGTCGCCCGCTTGAACAGATTGTTGACGATCCATGGCTGGCCCTGTGATTGCGCCCAGGCATATTCCAAGGCTTGGTCAGTGATTCGCTGACCGGTTTCTTCGCTGCGCTGGGCGAACAACCTGGCAATATCTTGCTGCGCGAAATTGCCAATCCCCGCCGAATCCTCTTTGATATTGAAGGGCGAGCCGGGACTAACCGGAACGCCGTCTTTGGAGGCGGTCAGATAATCTTTTAAGTCGCGCATCCCCACTAAGGCGATGGAGGTCGGAAAAACGCCGACGCCCCTGGTGGCAAAACCGCCGCGCAGCAGGCGCAGGAAGCGAATGAGTGGGTCGCCTTCCAGCACATCGGTTTCGTCAAACAGAATGACCAGCGGTTTCGGCGCGGTCATCGCGGCCATTTGCCGCAGGGTGGCGGCGACCATAACTAAAGGTTCCGTGGTTTCCGATGGCGGTATGATCAAACCCATATCGCTCCAGGCGGCGCGGATGTTGAAATCAATGATTCGCATGGCTTCGGAAACCTCGACGATGCGCTGACAATCCTCGACGCTGACATAACAGGCGAGCGCCTCGTCGCCAGCGTTGATTTCCCGCATCCAGCTTTGCAGAAAGGTGGTTTTGCCGGTCTGCCGTGGCGCATGCAACACCCAATACAATTGGTCACGGATGTAGCGCGGCAACTGGGCGCCAATCAGCCGCTCTTTAGGCGGCAACATGTAGTGCATATCTGGATTGCACGGGCCGGTGGTGTTGAAAAAGCGGACGGGACGTTTCATCGGCGCTCTCCTGGCGGGGAAAAATCATCGCCGACTGGACGGACGGCGGCGAAATGGCGGTCAAATGCTTGGAGAACAATGATTGCCATGGCGAGCGCCATCAAGCAAGAATTTCCGGATGACAAGAAAGAGCGCGATTCGGCAAGGCGTGTTTCGCCTGTTCGGTCAGGCTAGACCGCCGATTCTTACCGTTTTTTTGGTGATTGTTGGCGCGCTTCATGGCATTGATATAAGTTCCTATCGTTTCTCGCCGAGAATGGAAGCGAAAAAGTGGCGCGTCCACATCCCGGCGAGCGCGTCGGGCAAACGAACGGAACGGACAGCGGTTCACCAAAGCCAGGGGAAAAGAGATGAGTAAATGTAAGTGGAAGTGCGACTTGGAACTGGAACAACACACGCCGATGCTCCATTTTCAGCATGATGAGGATGGCGCCTGCCTGCGCGGCAGTGAGGTGAAGCCGAGGTTGGACCGATTTTTGTTTGACCAAATGGAAAACGAAAATCTGAGCAAAGACGAATGGTTGATTAAAAGCAGCCCGCGCCCGGCGCTGAATTACAAAGTGAGGATTGAGGCGAAAGACGTTCCTGAAAAAACGACGACAACGGAAACGGCAATTGCCACAGTAGAGAAAGGCGATCCGCTCTCAAGCCAAGAAAACCATAAAGGCATCTGTGGCAGCTATTTTGCCAACATGGTGAAACCTGAAAAGAATGATACCATTGAGGACAAAAAACGAAAAATTAGAGCGGCGTTCAAAGACACGGTCTTTTACAAGAAAGAAATGACCTTGACCATTGTCTGCTTGAATACGGAATTACTGGATTATATTAAACAACATCTGGAAGTTTTCTTTCTCACCCATAATTTTGGCACCAGACAAAGTAAAGGATTTGGTTCGTTCACGCTTGCGAAGATTGATGGCGAAGCCAGCAAAAGCGATTTTGAGACACTGGCGCGCGTTTACTACAATAATATAAAATTACCGGTTTTTGTTCTCCAAGGTGATAATAAGCACAAAGATGGCAATGAAGCCTTGAAATGGATTCGTCTTGTTTATGGTTTTATGAAATCTGGTTGGAATTATACCTACAAATCACCTGATGATTATTTCAAAGGATTTGCATTGCGCTATTATTACACAACGACAACACCATATAATAACGATAAGTCATTTGTTAAACATAAAATCCTCACGGGCGAATATCGACATGGTATCGGGTTAAGCCATATCGGCAAAGAGCGAGCAGCGGGGAACGACTATCGTTTCATCCGGGCGATGCTTGGCATTTCGGATCGTGTGATATGGGAAAAGAAAGGAAAGAATTTGAACTGGAGCAACGGAAAGCCAACTATCACATACGAATGCGATGATGACGATATTGGTCGCGTGCCGTCGCCGATTCTCTTTTCCGTCACCGCAGATAAAATTTTTCTTCTGCCCCAGACCATTCCCGACGCGCTTTTTGGCAAACAATTCACGATTACCAGTACGCAGAAGCCCCCACATCGTGGTCAGATTAGAACGCCGACGAAGCAGGAATTCGATTTTCCCGCTTTTCTCAGGGAATTCGCCAAAGATTTCAACGATAAATCGTCACCGAAAGGCGGGACAATCGGAATTGAGAAGGTAAAAAACAAGGAGTTGAAGGATGCGAAGCAGCTGACACTGCGCGAACTGTAAACGGAGGGTAGAGCAAAATGACCAACTACATCGGCATCACCATCGGCCCGATTCACGACACGCTTTCCCTGAGCGCCTCGCCCGCCGCGCTGTGGGCGGGCAGTTTCCTGTTTTCCTATCTGTCGCGGATGTTGTGCGAAAAAATCAGTCAAAAAACCGGAAATGAAGCAGACATTGTTTCTCCGTATTTCGACTCGCAGGACCAAGGTTTGAACATGAAGGACGGCGTTGGCCGTTTTCATGACCGGATCATCGTCAGGGCGGAACGAATTACCATTAAGGAAATCCCTGAAATCATTGCCGAAACCAAGAAGGAACTCGCCGATATTTTGAGTCAAAATATCCAGAAATCATTTGATGGCAAAAATTCCAAAAATCGGTGCCCGACCGCTCCAGAGATAGGCAACTGGCTTGCCGCCTATCTGCAAGTCCGGGCCGTCGCCTATGAAGTCAAGGAGAACATCATCCTGGATGGTTCTGTTTTCCTCGACGCCATTGAATGCGAGCGCATCTTTTCTCCGCTAGAAACGAGGAATTATCTGCTCGATCTCTTTGAATACGGCAAAGATGACCAGGAGCGGGAAAATCGCAATAAGGCGGTTAAGGATTTAGCTAGGGATGGGTTCAAGGTCGATCCTAATAAATGGCAGCTTCTTGATCCAAGCGATGCCGATAAGAACAAAGCCAGCATCCTCGAACTTGAAGAGATCGCCGGGAAGAAATGGTATCGCGAAAAGTTACCTGACAAGAAAAAATTCCTCTACTACGCGGTCATCCAATCCGACGGCGACAATATGTCGGAATTGATTAAAAAATGTGGAACCGACTCGGATAAATTACGCCACTATTCCCAAAAATTGCTCAAATTTTCACGCGCCGCCGCTGCGGCGACGGACAGATACGGCGGCGTCACCATCTATGCCGGCGGCGACGATTTGCTGTGCCTGGCCCCGGTGGAAAACCAAGAGGGCGAAACCGTTCTCAATTTGTTGGAAGACATCAGGAGAATTTTCGCTAGTGAGGATTTTTTCGGCGAAAATGCCGATTCCCCAACCCTTTCTTTCGGCGTCGCTATCCGCTACTACAAACATCCTTTGTATGAAGCCTTCGCCGACGCCGGGCGCTTGCTGGTCGACCAAGCCAAGGAAAAAGGCGGCAAAAACGCGGCGGCCATTTCCCTGCGGAAACACAGCGGCCGCGACGCCGAATTTGTCCTGAAAAAATTCAGCAACAATCCTTGCCTGGCGCTGATTCAGCAGCTTATCACAGGACATTGCGCTGACGAATATCTGAATTCGGTGCTTTTCCATATGCATGATTTTCAGGCGCTGTTCAGACAGGCGCTTGCCGACGCGAAAAATCAAAACAACCCTGACGCGCCAATGCTGAAAAATGTCTTTGCCAATATTTTTGACCACGAAATCCACGAGGAAGGCGGAACGCCTGCCCAGCTCGACGCAGTTCGCCGCCTGTACTTTCATAGTAAAAACAATGTCTTGCCGCTGGATTCCCGGCGTATCGCCGTCAACCAAGCCGAGCGGGACGAAGCCGCCCTGGACGCCGTTTTGCGATTGGCGCGATTTTTCAACGAGGAGGGACAAGAGGATGCGTAAATTGATTACGCTGAAGCCGCTGGAACCGTACTTTTTCGGCGGCGAGCGGACATTTGGCGGCTATGGCGAAAATAATTCCAAACTGGCGGGTTCATATTTCATCCGCTCGCTCAATACGCCCGCGCAGACGGCGCTGTTTGGCGTCTTGCGCTATCTCGGCATCCAGGAAAAACAAGCCGATTACGCCCTGAAGGAGAAAGACAAAGACAATATCGGCGCGGCCAGTTTCAATCTTTTGCAGGTGCCGTCTGACGGGAAAATTGGCCGCATTTTACGCATATCTCCGCTGTATTTGATGGATAACGATGGCGATATGTATGTCCCAGCGCCGTTCGATCATAATACTGACAAAAAAAATAACCACATCTATGCGCCTTATCTTGATTATTCGTCCGCTCGGCAAACCGTCGGTTGCGGCGATAGCGTGCAAGAGCGGATATTTCCCAAGGCTTTCAAGGCGAAAAATGGCCTGTGCTTTGCTTGGATGCGCCTGAAGGATGGAGCGATTCGCGCGGAGGATGATATTTTCCGTCCCGTTGCTCGCCCCCATGTCGATAAACAAAAGGTGATTCAATCGGGGGCGGAGCAAGAAAAGGGCTTTGTCAAACGGGAATACAAAATTATGCCGGATTTTTGTTTCGCCTTCATCGCCGAAGTTGAGAAGGGTTTCACCTGCCGCGCACAGGAACCGCAAGTTGTGTACATGGGCCAGAAAAAATCGGCTTTCGCGGCGACAATTGGCGATTTTTCCGATGATGAGATGAAAGAAACGGACGCCACATTGAAAACGCTTTTGCGCCTGCGCCATGACGGCTTTCCTGCGGCCAAACCGCTTGCCGATCATGTCTTTGTTTATCTGCAATCGGATGCCTATCTCGGCGAGAAGACCATCGATCAATTGTACAATTGCTGTTCCTTTGCCATGGCCTTGCCGAAAGAGCATCGGATATTCACAACGAATTACGAGGCAGGCGGCAATCACCTGCGCCGTTACCGAAAAGGCGAGCAATTGCTCAGATTTTTGCGGGCGGGTAGCGTGTTTTGGGCGCGAAAGGAAAGTATTGTTCAATTCAGGGCGGAAATTGACAATGCGCATCGGCAAATGGCTGGATTTAACCACATTGTGACTGGAGAAGAATGATGAACGCATATCTGTTGAGACTGGAAATGCTGACAGACCTGCATGTCGGCGGCGAAGGTGGCATGGGTTTAGTGGAAAACGAAGCGCAACGGGATTCGGTGATTCAGGATGTGCCGATTATCCCTGGTTCCGGCGTTAAAGGGGCGTTGCGCGAGCATTTTGCCGGGAAATTGGCCAAGGAGCAAGAAAAGCTCATTTTTGGCTATCCGCCGTCACAATCGAAAGAAGGGGAATCATCGAAACCGCCACCGCAATCCGGCGACGGCAAATATAAATTCTTTGACGCCTTCTGCGTCGCCCGCCCGCTACGGGTTTCCAAGGGGAATCACGCCTATGTCCTGACCACTTCCGTGGAGATCATCGAGCATTTTTTCAGCCTGATGTTGGGTGTCGGCTTCGGCAATGGCACAGAAATTGCGGCGGCGCGCAAGGAAATAGCCAATTTGCCATGGGAAAATAGTAAATTTCTTTGCAGTCCTGGCGCGGAAATTCAGTCAATTGAAGGCGAAAACGCTCCGGAAACTCCAACCTTGGCTGAAAATTGCCCAAATCTGGTCGCATACATTTCCAAGTTGATCCCCAAGCCTTGGGCAATCTGTCAAAGCCTGCGCCCTTTCGATCTGCCGACGCGGGCGCGGAATTGCCTGGACGACAAGAAGCGCAATCTCTGGTACGAGGAATACGTGCCGCACAAGAGCATTTTTTATGCGCCGATGCTGACGCCGGATGAGGAAAAACATCTTTCTTTTAACGAGCCGGTGCAGTTTGGCGCCAACGGCTCGGTGGGCATGGGCTACGCCAAGGTGACATGCCTCAACACATTGGACGCGGGAGAAAACCAGCCATGAACAGGAAACGCATCGAGGAAATGATTCCCCTGGCGGCGCAGGTTTTACAGCGTGGCGACGACGGTATAGAAATCATGGAGAATGGAACCATCGGCAAAAAATGGCGCGGTCAGCTGGCGGCCTTTGGCGCGACTGTTTCCATCGGCAGTCTGCTGGCCGCCGCCGCTTTTTTCGCCGCCCAGGGCAATGCCGATGTTGACCGCCGCCAATTGAGCAAGGCGATTTTTGAGGTGGTAAAAAAACACCGGGAGTCGCAAGGGCGAGACATTCCGCCGGGAAAGGCGCTGTTTGAGTTTGTCAAGGCGGCGCATAGCGACGACAAACAGGCGGTGAAAGAAGAGGTGATCGACGCGGCGACGGCTCTGAAGCTGGCGATGAACCTGTTCATCAAAAAAGAAGATACAAAAGACAGGGAGGCGACGGCATGACCATCAATTGCCACTACCTGTTCAATGTCGAGTATTTTCGGTATCTGGCAACAGGTGCCGATGCGGACAAGCATTGCCAAGACTGCAATGACCAATTGATTGACTTAAAACCAAGCTTGCCCAAAGCAGAAGATTGGCTCTTTGGGGATGAGCAAATTTTTCATATGAAAACGACCTATCCCGGCCTGCTCGCCGGGCTGGGCTATGCCCATGAAAGTTTTCAGAAGGTGGACAGGCAGATAAAGTTAGGTTTCAGCCTCGATTTCGTTACCGGTTTGCCGATTATTCCCGGCAGTTCGGTCAAGGGGGGTCTGCGGAGCTTGTTTCGCCATGAGGATGCGAAAACAATCCTGCCTAAACTTCTTCAGCATTGGCCGAAAATAGCCACTGCCGACGGCGAGAAAAAAGTCGTTGCTGTCGATGAATTGGCAGAAAAAATTTTCGGCGAAGCGGAACAGGAAGGCCAGGTGGTTTTCTTTGACGCCGTGCCAGTCAGGCCCGGCAAAAATGGAAAAATTTTCGGCTTGGACACCATCACCCCGCATCTGCCGGGGTCACAAGATGGGCAAGATTTTAAATATCGTGGCCTAACTAATCCTGTGCCCCTGAAAATGCTGAAAGTCATTGCCAATGTCACCTTTTTTTTCCGCTTTCGGATTGGGCAAGAAATTCGTCTTGCCGATGGCCAGGCTGTCGCCGCCAAAGACATCCTAGCGCTGTTCAAAGAATTGCTGGAAATCACCGGCCTTGGCGCGAAAACCAATACCGGTTTTGGCGCGTTGAAGGCGGATGAGGAGGCGGATGAGGAGTGGCAATGGGAGAGAGAGCTTCGCGCCAAAGGCATGAGCGAAGTGGAAATTGCGGCGCGAAAATGGGTTAAGAAATTGAAGGACGACCAGCAATTCGCCGAAGCCTTTGGTAAAAATCTCAACACCAACCGTAAAAAATATCCTTGTTCTGACGAAATTCTCCGGCAAATTGGGCTTGAATTGCGCGGCGAGACAATAAAGGGCTGGAAAAATGCCGACAAAAAATCGAATCAGAGAAAAGCCTATAAATTTTTCTTTCCATCACAAAACGGTGATGACAAACCATAGGCAATCCCGTTGAATGCCCGGTAGCGTCATGCCTGCATGTTTTTTCGCGGGCCTCCAGGAACAGCCTTTCCCGGAAAATGTCTGGATTCCCGCTTTGGCGGGAATGACGGCGAAAAACGCCTATCTATCGCCAGGCAAAAAATCTGGTTGTTGTTCTTGTTGCGAAGAGATTTCAGGTTGATCCCGGCGCACGGCTGGGATTTTGGCTCGGAATGACGCCGGGTAACACCAACGCATTCCTCCCGTTACACGTCAATTTTTCGAGGCGCGTCATGAGTGAATCAGAAAAATCGCCAATCAGTTACCACACCTTTCTGTTCCCGTTCCGCTGGGAGTTCCCGGAAGTGGCCGACGAAAAATTATTCATGGCCGAATTGCGCCGCCGCCTCAGCGAAGACTGGTGGTCGGAAACGGCGTCGGAACGAGAGGCCGCGCAAGCTCGCGCCTGGGAACAGGATAATTCGGAACGAAATAAGCGCTACGCCACCTACCAATATCTCACCGGCCCGGCTCGGCGGCTGGCTTTTGTCGTGGATAACGAAAGCGACGATGGCGAAAATTCCTCTCGCCGCGAACCAAAATCTAAACCCAAACTCAAACCGGTCTATCATTTCGCCTTTCGCCCGAACGCCGACCCGGAAGCGCTGAAAAAACGCAAATATCGGATAAAAAAGGGGGACGATACCTATGAATTGGACATCCGCGCCATCCGTCTGGGCGTCTACAATACCGGCGTGGCGACGCTGATTTTTGCCTTGGAATATCACGGCGTCAAACATTCTTCTTCGGGCGCCGCCTCCCATGCCGAAACCGCCGTCACCCTGGAGGACATTAACAAAATCAACGAGTATGGCCGACGCATCAATCTGCCGTACATCGCCGACTTGACTTATCGCCTCACCGCCGACCGCATCATTATTGAGCTGGAAGACGACGCGCCCGGCCAACCGTTTTTTGATGATTTCGATGTCGAGAATCATCCGCTTTCATTGACCTACGTCATGACGCCGATCAAGAAATTGCTCGGATTGGGCGCGGAATTACAGCCGCTTTCCGATAAAGGCACACAACGCGCCAATCAAACCTACCGTATCACTCCGGCCATTGATGATCGCATGTACGTGGTGTGTCTGTATAAAAATGACGAGTTGATACATCAGATAAAAAACACATACGCCGAAAATGATTATTCCTATCTCACCGATTGGCAATGCGCCCAACGCCTCTACCAATTCGCCTTCATCGAAAAGGATTGCACTTGTCAAAGCCGGAACATGATTGTCAAAATCCTGCGTGAAGTTGTCTATGATCGCTGGATTGAGTATGGAACTATCCACGCCGCCACTCATCATTCTTTGATGATGCTGACGACAACAGGCGCGCCGTCGTATGTCATCGACCCTTTTCTCACCATCTATGCCGAAATGGCCATCATCGCCCTGGCCCAGCGGGCGACCATTCTTAAATTGTCCGACCAGGCGGCGAAAATCGCCGAAAAGTACGACCCGATCAACGGTTGCGACAAAAAACTGCGCGACGAGATCGCTAAACTTCATGACCGCCACATCCGGGCCGAAAATCAGATGCTACTGAATGAAATCACGACCCAGGAACAGGGCGAGGAAGTCTTTCCCATGCTCCAGCGCGGCCTGTTCATCGAGCGCAGCCGCGAAAAACTCGGCCAGCAACTGGAAAACCTCTACGCCATCGCCCGCGATTCCTACGCCCGCGGCCTGGAAGAAACCGAGCGGCGCATCACCAAAGCCATGCTGGTTTTGGCGGCGCTGGTTGTGCCTGGCTGTTGGAGCGCTTTAGGGATTTCCAATGCGCTGTTCTGCGATATTTTGCCCTTGCCGCTGTGGATTTGGCTGGTCAGCGGCTTGAGTTGGGCCATGCTGTTGGTCTGGTATCTGTGGAAGGACGGCGGCGATAGGTCATGAGTAATCCTGGCAAATACGTGATCATTTATGATATTTCCGATGACAAAGAGCGCAACCGCCTGGCCAAGTTGCTGGAAGGATTCGGCTTCCGCGTGCAGGAAAGCGCCTTTGAATGCCTGCTGACACGCCCAGGCCGCGAACGGCTGCTGGCGGAAATTGCCGCCCAGGAGCTGGAAACCGGTTTCGTCAACATCTACCGCATCAACGAAAAGTCCAAAGTCATCACCCTGGGCCAACCGCCGCCGCCTTCGCCGGATGCCGACTGCCTTTTTCTCGTTTGAAGCGGCACCGGTTTTGGCAGACAAAACGGTAAAACGTGTGCGCGTTTTTTGTTTCCAGGTCAAACGGATGGCCCAGGCGATTATGATGCTAATGATTACCAGGAAAGTTAAAAATTCAGAAACCAAATATCGTATTGAAAAAACGTGTGAATTTATGGTTAAGCAAAAATCGTGCCAGACCTGGAATCGCTACCACATTGTAGGATGTCCTAGAAACTACCCGTGGTTTGCGATAGGCGGCGTGACATACTACAAAGTGGCACTTGCCAAGCCGCGCCGTTGTTGGCTATCTTGACGCCCAGTCCCAGAGATGGGAACGGAACCGGTTCCGATTGTGACCCTTCTTGCCTCTGCTAACTCCACATACAGATCCCAGAGATGGGAACGGAACCGGTTCCGATTGTGACTTTCGGAGGTTTTTTACCTCATACAACAGAACCCCCAGAGATGGGAACGGAACCGGTTCCGATTGTGACCTAACAACACAAATACTACCACAGTACAATACCCAGAGATGGGAACGGAACCGGTTCCGATTGTGACGAACAACAACAACATAATTTCTGCAAACATTACCCAGAGATGGGAACGGAACCGGTTCCGATTGTGACGCTTACGACATTGAAGTTTTCCCTAACTATTTCCCAGAGATGGGAACGGAACCGGTTCCGATTGTGACCCTTCGTACTTCTCGGAGGTCTTTTTTCACCTCCCAGAGATGGGAACGGAACCGGTTCCGATTGTGACAGTGATCCTATTAGTGATAGTAGTACAATACCCAGAGATGGGAACGGAACCGGTTCCGATTGTGACGGTCATTTTCATTTATGGTGGATCTTCTAAGCCCAGAGATGGGAACGGAACCGGTTCCGATTGTGACCAAACTGTCATCAACAAACACAAACATAAAAACCCAGAGATTGGAACGGAACCGGTTCCGATTGTGACAAACTGTGGACATTACCACAAAATCTCAGATCCCAGAGATGGGAACGGAACCGGTTCCGATTGTGACTGCTGTTCTCCCCTCTCCCGCGTGCGGGAGAGGGGCGGGGGTGAGGGCGCTTTATAACAAAAACCCTCACCCGTCGCTTCGCGCCACCCTCTGCCACAAGTGGGAGAGGGAATATGTGCCAAGTTCGTGATTGTGACTGCTATTCTCCCCTCTCCCGCTTGCGGGAGAGGGGCGGGGGTGAGGGCACTTAACAAAAACCCTCACCCGTCGCTTCGCGCCACCCTCTCCCACAAGTGGGAGAGGGAATATGCGCCAAGTCTGTGATTGTGACTGCTGTTCTCCCCTCTCCCACAAGTGGGAGAGGGAATATGCGCCAAGTCCGTGATTGTGACAGCTGTTCTCCCCTCTCCCGCTTGCGGCAGAGGGGCGGGGGTGAGGGCGCTGAACAAAAGCCCTCACCCGTCGCTTCGCGCCACCCTCTCCCACAAGTGGGAGAGGGAATATGCGCCAAGTCTGTGATTGTGACTGCTGTTCACCCCACACCCACAAGTGGGAGAGGGAATATGCGCCAACTCAGGGATTGT
>JAITSS010000007.1 GCA_031287565.1 Desulfobulbaceae bacterium | reverse complement strand
TGAATGTTATGACTCATCTTTTTGCCTCTGATGTGATTCAATCATTTCCGGCAGTATAGCCTGCGCCTGAAATAACGGCCAGCTACGAATCGGAATATGATCGCACGGAACGGAACAAGTAGTGTTCAGAAAATGCCGAAAGCTTTTACTAATTGGGAGAAAGAGATAGAACGGAGGAAATCATCGGTTCGCAGCAAGGTTGAACACCCATTTCTCATCTTAAAACGCGCAGGCAAAAATCAAGAAACTCTGAACCAGCGCCGGAAAGTGTGACTTCCAATTCGTTTGGGACGTTGACGCTAAAGTCTCCTCTTGCGCTGGTATTGTTTTCTTCGCGCAATCCTTGAAGGCATCCGGCTTGCTTGACAATTTTCTTAACGAATCTCCGCTGCGATACAGCAGTCATAAT
Source organism: Desulfobulbaceae bacterium (assembly GCA_031287565.1). Lineage (GTDB taxonomy): Bacteria > Desulfobacterota > Desulfobulbia > Desulfobulbales > Desulfocapsaceae > UBA8130. Next base: position 29,003 of record JAITSS010000007.1, on the reverse strand, counting down.
GCGCCGCGTCCGCAAGACGTGCTCGCCACATTGCTCAGTAGGGTGACGGCGCCATGTGGTTGGTGGATGGTCATGATGTCTGGCAGGATAATGCCGCGCAAGTGAGCCAAAACCACGCGGTTGACGCCGGCGTGGGCGACGATCAGCGTCGGTTTGGTTGCCGTCGCCGCTTCTTGGGCGATGCGCAAAAAGGCGGGCAGAACGCGGGCGGCCAAGTCATGAAAACTCTCGCCGCCCTCCGGACGAAAATGGGCGATGTCGGCGCCGCGCCGCTCGTATTGGCCGGGAAAACGCGCTTGCGTCTCGGCCACGGTCAAACCTTCCCAGGCGCCCAGATTGATTTCCGCAAAGGCCTGAACCGTGATGATGTCGGCGCCGCCGGTGATGATGGCCGCCGTGTGCCGGGCGCGGATGAGTGGCGAAGCGTAGACGCGGCCAAAGTTCAGCGCTCGTAGCCTGGCGGCCAGTTCCTGCGCCTGGGCGATGCCGGTCTGGCTCAGCGGTGGATCGCCCTGACCTAAAAAACGGCGCGCTTGCTTTGGCGCGGTCGCCGTGGTTTCACAGTGGCGCGCCAGACAGATAAAGGGCGGCGTCGGCCTGTTTTCCTCGCGCCAATCATTTTTCGCGCTGTCCATGCCTAGCCTTCAATTGGTGGCGAATAGGGCCAGCGCCCGCCGATAATCTTCCGGGCTGTCCATATCAACGTGGATGGCCGCGTCGTCAACCGCCACCCGCCGCGTCTGTTCCGGGTGTTCCGTTTGCAAGGCGGTGAACAGAGATTGTAAGCCGGAAGGCGGCTCGGCCTGGGTCAGGATGGCATCGACGAGCGATGCGGCCAGAAGCGGCGGATGTCCGGTAATCCCAGCAAAAAAAGGTAGCGCTAAAGTCACGCCGTTTTGCAGCTCCCGCGCCAGCAGCCGCGCGGTCGCGGCTTGGATGAAGGGCATATCGACGGGCAGAAGAAAGCAACCTCGCAGGCGCTGGCCCAGCCGGTGCCGCGCCTGCCGCAAGCCGACCTGTATCGAACCGTACATGCCGAGGGCGTATTCGGCATTGTGGACGACAGTGGCCTTGCCCTGGGCGATGGCGGCGACCGCCGCCGCCTGATGGCCGGTGACGACGATGATTTCTTCGACGCCGCAGACCGTGAACAGACTGATGCAACGCGCCAGCGCTGTCGTTTCGCCGTTGGCGCTGGGGATGGGGAGCGCCGCCTTCAGCCTGCCCATGCGCGAGGAAAAACCGGCGGCCAGGATGACGGCGGCCAGGCCGGGTTGATAATCGCCAGTGTCACGCATTACTGGCGGCGTCTCGCGGCCCGCTCGCGAATCAGTTGGGCGACGATGCTGACGGCGATTTCTTCTGGCGTGTCGGCGGCGATTTCCAGGCCGACCGGACAATGCACCTGCTCCAGACGGGCGGCCGACGCGCCTCGCTCCAGCAATTTCGCATAGAGAATGCGGCGTTTGACCCGACTGCCAATCATGCCGATGTAGCCCGCGTCGGTGTTCAGCGCCTGCTCCAGCGCGGTCATGTCGAAGGCGTGGCCACGGGTGACGATGACGATGAAGCTGTCGGGGCCGATGCGCCGCTCCGTGAAGCAATCGGCAAAGGAGGGCAACACGATGACTTCTTCCGCTGTCGGGAAACGTCCGCGGTTGGCGAAAACCGCCCGGTCATCCATAACCGTCACGACAAAGCCGACCAGGCCCGCCGTTTCGGCGACGCGGGCGGCGACATGACCGGCTCCAACTAGCACCAGTCGTCCGCCGGCGGCGAACGGCGCGACCAGATATTCCCGTCCTTCATAGGCGGCGAAAACTGCGCCGGATTTGGCTGGCAGAAGAAAGGGCGCTGGTGTTTCCTGGTCGCGGTCGCCGTATAACAGGATTTCGCCACCATCCAGAGGGCAGGCCAAGGTCGCGCCGCCGCCGTCGGCCAGGATGCGCGATAGGTCGCGGAAGATGGCGCGAGTGCTGGCGTCGGCTGTGACCAGTTGCAGACACAGATCGACCTTGCCGCCGCAAATCATGTCAATGTCGGTGGCGGCGCCGTCGGCCAGGTCAAAGGAGCGGCGGAGAAACGTCGCCGAGGTGAAGCATCGCTCGGCTTCGGCGATGGCCAATGCCTCGATGCTGCCGCCGCCGATGGTGCCGATGATGTGGCCGTCGCGATGCACAGCCATGCGCGCCCCGGCCATTCTCGGCGTCGAACCGGATTGTCCAGTGACGGTGGCCAAAACTATATCTTCGCCCGCGTCCAGCGCGGCGCGGAGTCTCTCGATGAAATTTTTCATGCTTGTCCCTTCCTCCCTTCGTTAAGAATTCTTTTCCCGGCCTGAATGAAGCCGCTTTCCTCTGTCTGTATTTTTATTTCCAGCCCGGCGCATGGCGGTACAGCGCCCGCCGCCGCCATTGCCTGCCTGGCGCTGGCCTCAGATGTCCCCGGTAGGCATGAGAGATGAAGATCGAGCCGATAGCCTCCCGCGTCGTCGGTCAGGCGGGCGCGATAATCAAGCAGGCCGGGCAGTGGCAGCAACGCCTCGTCGAGGTGACGCAGGGCCAGGCTGCTCCCATTTGCCAGGTGATGAACCGCCTTGATTCGGCCCAGCACGCGATCAAGCCGCTTGATGTGACTGCCGCAGGGACAGCTTCCGGGTAAGAGCCGCCCCAGATCGCCGGTGCGGTAGCGGATGAGAGGCATGGCCTCTCTGGTCAGGGTGGTGAGGACGATTTCGCCCCATGAACCGTCCGCCAGCGGTTGCGTGTTCTCCGGCGCGATGATTTCGATGAAGAGATCATTTTCCCGGATGTGCATTCCGGCCTGCTGGCGGCAATCAACCGCGCCGCCTAAGCCCGATTCCGTCGTGCCGTAATGGCTGAAAATCTGGCAGTGAAGAAGCGCTGATAGCGCCGTCCGCGCTGCCGCCGCGATATAATCGGAGCAGAGGAGAACGGCGCGAACCGCGCTCAGAGGCCGCTGTAAGACCTCGGCCATGCGAGCCACCGCCAGTATCTGTACCGGGAAGCCGGCAATGGCGTCAGGCTGAAAATCGGCCAGCCGCCTCGCCATTTCGCAGGTGTCCGCGACCAGGCCAAAACAGACGATTTTTGCCGGGAGCCGCATCATCGCCCGTCTGAGCAGGTCGCCGGTGCCATCCGGCGTTTTCCCCGGCAACAGCGCCGCCAGCCGCCCGCCCGGCGGTACGATGCCCTTCATGCCGCGATGGAAAAAGGCTACTGTCCGTTCCATATCCGCCGGGCTGAAAAACAGCCGCTTGGCCGGGCCGGTGGTGGCGGAGGTGGCGACGCTGATGACGCGGGCCACTTCATCCTGCGACAGACAGAGCATTGCCGGGCCGTGGCGGCGCAAGTCATCGGCGGTGGCCAGCGGCAGGCGGAACCAATCGGCCAGGCCGAGATCACCGTAGCCCGCCAGGTTTTTGCTGTGCCAGGCGGAATGCTGGCGGCAGAAGGCCAGCAGGCGGCGCAGTCGTTCATCCTGATAGCTTTCTATCTGTTGGCGGGACAGTGGCCCGCTGGCGCTACCGCCTGTTTGAGCAGACAGGCGGCAATCTTGGGCGAGCAGTTCTTCCAGGCCGCTGAGGCCAGCGTTTGTGGCGACATTCATATCGGCCTTCCAGCGCTCGCGCCCCGGTAGAGTGGGCGGCCGTCCTGGGCGGTCAGATTCCAGGCGCAGAAGGGAATCAAGCGACCATCCGGCGCGGCGACGTGGATGCAGCAGCGGCGCAGGCGTTCGAGATCGAGGTTCCAAACATCCTGAAAGGCCATGGCCGAGATGGAAAGTTGTCGGTTTTTCAGGGCGAGAATACGATCAAAATCGTCGGGCTGTTGGGCTGCCGCCGTGTTGATAGGCGACCACAGTCGCGCCGTCGTGGCCACGCTTCTATCCCGCGCCGCCCGCACATCAATGATGGTGTTGACCAGCGGCGTCGCCGTTGCCGCGTCGCAACGGCAGGGGGCATTCATGCTCTCGTGTTCGGGAAAAGGTTGCGGCAGACCGTTATTGTCAATGATGAATCCGCCGTGAAAGGAGCAGAGCGGATGCTCGCAGCCCGGCGGCTTCAGGTGTTCGGCCGCGATAGGCGTTTGCGCTTCGATGAAGGCCAGCAATTCCGGCAAGGTCAGACGCCGCCTGTCGTCGGCCGGGTAGCGGCCAAAGAGGCTGCGCGGTTGGAAATGCACGCCGCGCACGGTTGGAACTAAGGCGGCGGCGTAGCGGATGATGTCGCCGATTTCACAGGTGTTGACGCCGGGAACAAGCGTCGCCGTTAGCACCACGCCCAGACCAGCTTCGGCGCAATGCTCAATGGCCCTCTTTTTGACGCGGCGCAAATCCCGACCGCGCAGGGCCAGATGCGTGGCTGCGCTGACGCCATCAAATTGCAGAAAGACCGAGGATAGACCGGCGCGGCGCAGCTCGCGGCCATAGGCCGGGTCGGCGGCCAGACGCAGACCGTTGCTATTGAGCTGGATAAAGGAAAAACCCTTGTCGCGGCCTAACGCGATGATTTCCGCCAGGTCGCGGCGCATGGTCGGTTCGCCGCCGGAAAGCTGAATATTGCCGCGTCCGGCGGCGATGATGCGGTCGTAAAGAAAGGCGATGCGCGCAAGAGATGGTTCGTCGGCCTGTTCCGGCCCGGCCTGTCTGGGCAGACAGGCGTCGGCGTAGCAGACCGGGCAGGCCAGATCGCAGCGTTTGGTCACTTCGATCAGCGCCGTGCAGGTGCGTTGCTGGTGTTCCTGGCACAGCCCGCAGGCAAATGGGCAATCATCTGCCCGCGCATCCTGTTTCGGCGGCTTCTGGTATCCGGCGCGGTGCAACCAGTTGGCCATCGACCATTGTCGCCGCGACCCGGCCCGCCAGACCGGCGCGCGAAACGAGCCGTGTTCCGGACAATTTTTTACCAGGAACAGGTTGCCGCGCCGCTCTTGATAAAAGGCGTCTATCCGTCGCAGACAGATTGGGCAGAGGCTGGCCGTGGCCGCGAACATGGCTTTTTCTTGGGCGTTGCAGGCGTCAGTCACGCGGGTTCCATCGGGATGAATTATTCGCTTCGGGCGAGCGTTGGATCAAGTTCATGCTCCGCCAGCAGACCGAGCAGATATTGCCGCGCCTCACGCATAATGCCGACGCAGACTTCCGGCCTTTTGCCGCCATGATGGGCGAGAATATCGTCGCAACGGAAGCCGCCCCAGGCCGTAGCGCCCTGTTCCTGAAACCAATCCATGAACTGGGCGCTTAAAAGCGGCAGCATTGGCGCGCCGTGCCGTTCCAGCGGCGGCGTTTCGCTATCGCCTGCGGCGTACAGGGCCAGGACGCACAGACCGCCAGTGGCTACGCCGCAGATTTCACCGCAGCCCAGACCCTCGCATAAACCGGCCATGGCGCGGATGAGCATCGGGTTTTCCAGCCCCATGTCGTCCAAGGCCAGTTTGATGAGAATCTGGCTGCAACAGAGGCTGCTACCTGACATCTTCATGATTGCAAGAGCCGTGTCATCCATGGGACGCCTTCGTCGGAAAATGAAAAAATTTCACGCCGCTCGCTTATTTGTCTTCGAGCAACTGTTCCACTTCCAGCATTTTGCCGGTGGCCAGTTCTTCCGGCACCAGCGCGAAACCGCAACCGGGGCAGGTTAACAGTTCAACGGTGAAGACCGAATGCAGATAGTTGATCTGGACCGGACGCGGTTCGAGCGCCAGATCGCAGGCGGCGCAGCGCCAGCCCTTCTCCGCGATGAAGGAAAAGCCGCTCATTGTTGCTCCTCCGGCAGAATCATGCGGTGACTGTAGGCGTTATGGATGCGAAATCCCTGGCCTTCCGGTTGATATTCCACCCAGTAGGTGACGCGCCGCAGTCGCAAGCCGGCCAGGCGGTGTCCGGCTTCATTTTTCAGATAGCGATTTTTGCCTTCGGCGTCGGCTAATACGCGACGAACATCTTCTTCAAGAATATGACGGGCTTCGAGTTGGGCGCGGATTTCCTCGCTGACAAAAAGAACCATGGTCGTTTCCTCTGGCCTGTCTTCCCGCCACAGCTCACGCAGCAGGCGCGTCTTCAGCCGCGCTCGGTTTTCATGCCGCGCCGAATAGCCGGGATTGGGACGCGCCGCCGGATCGTCCGTGTTTTGTGGAAAGAGGTATTCCAGTAAATGTCCGGTCGGGCCGTGGGCGGCTAAGCTGTCGCGGCACATGGCGCAATAGACGATATGGGTGGACTTGTCGCCTTGTCGCCGCCGCTTGACCGCCGCTGCCTGTTCGGCCAAAGGGGGATTGGCGCAACTCATCAGGCCGCCATAGCCGCAACAGTCGGCGCGTTCGCCGGAACAATCGTGTTCTTCCAGCGTAAGGCCCAGCTTGGCGCACAGAGAGCGGACGGCGCCGCGCATCTCCGGCTGATGGCGGGCGGCGCAGGGGTCATGCAGGGCAAACGTTCTCGACAACCCGGAAGATTGCAACGGCGGCAATGGCGTTTCCGGCAATTCATCAAGCGTTTGCCACAGAGAAGTCACTTTGGTCTCCGGCAGAAATTCCCGAAATAGCTTTCCACAGGTGGCGCAGGCGCAGATCAGTTCTGGCGCTCCGAGGGCGCGGATTTCCGCCGCCAATCGCTTCAGGCTTTGCTGAAACAGCTCCGCTTGTCCGGCCCAGCGCGCGGGCGCGCCGCAGCAATCGAGCATCAAACCAACGCCGCCAGTCAGTTTTTCACCTAAAAATTGATAGACAGCCTGCGTCTGCCATGGCGACGAACCGGCGAGTTGGCAGCCGGGATAGAAGAGAAAGCGGCTGGTGGTTTTCCCTGGCTGATGCCGCGCCAGGCGGCAGGCGTCGCTGTGGCTGAAGGCCATGTCGTCCAGGGCGAATTCATGGGCCGAGGGCGGCATGTGGCCGTTTCTTACCATTTCCTGTCGCATGGCCAGGCAGGTTTCGGCCAGCGGAAACCTGTTTGGGCAGATGGTGGCGCATTGGCCGCACAGGCTGCACGAGTTGATCATCTTGTTGGCGCTTCTCGTGCCCTGGACGATGGTCTCGGTGTTGAAGATTTTCCGCGCCATGGTTTTTGGGTATTCCTTGAATTGGCGCAGAAAAACGCATTCCTTCACGCATTCGAGACACTGGCATTGCAAACAGCGCTGGGCTTCGGCCTGGGCTTCCTCGGCGGTGTATCGGTCTGGGTTGGCTGGGATGATTGGGCCGCTTGGCTGGATGTGCGAGATGTCGGTATAGAGGCGAGAGCGATAGCCGCCTTCTTTGGCGCGTTCGGCGGTCAGCGAGGCGTTTTGCAGGACCCGTTCGATACTGACAGCGGCGCGGCGACCGTCCTCGGCTTGCTGGATGACGGGAAAACGCCTGTCTTTTGCTTGTCCACCAGCGAACCAGCCCGGACGCGACAAAGCCAGAGTCAGGGCAACTGGCTCTCCGAAGCCGCATGTCGGCGCCGCTTCCGCAAATTCTTCGAGATCGAGGTAAAAAGCATCAAAAGCTGGTGATTCTTCGGTAAAAACCGCAAGTTCCAGCGGCTGTCCGGCGACAATCTCCAGACCGTAGCCGACTAGCGTCGCCGCCGCCTGTTCAAGCGCCGCCAGCGGCGGCGGTTCCGCATCAAGCAGTCGTCCGCCAAGGCTGGGACGGGCGGTGAACAGACAGGTGGAAAACCCTTTTCTGGAAAGTTCCACAGCCGCGACCATCGCCGAAAGCCCGCCGCCCAGGATGGCGATTTTCCCTTTTCGCGCCGGTAACTTCGGCGCTTTCCAGGCGCTTTTCGTCTGGCTGAGACAAAAGCGTTCCAACAGGCCGATGTTCAAAGCGCCGCCCAGCGGTCCGCCGCGTTTGCAGGCGGGACGGCAGGGCGCGTCGCAGAAGCGGCTGATAATTTCCGGAAACGGCAAGCCGCGGTCAAGAATCTTCCGGGCCTCGTGCCATTTCCCGGCGGCGCAGCATTTCATGAAGCCGCGAACGTCGAGATGCAACGGGCAGGCCGCCACGCAAAACGGCGCTTCCTCCTGCACGCACAAAGCTTCCAGTTCTCGGAGCTGTTCCTGATTCATAGGCATGAGAAAAAGCGCCGTCCGTGTTTCCCGGTATCAGGATGGACGCGGACGGCGGGTTTGGGGTGGATACTGTACTGTTTTTTTTCTTACTTCTTCATCGCCGCCAGCACCTTCTCCGGACGGGCCGGCAGATGCCGCACCCAAGCGCCGCAGGCGTTATGGATGCCGTTGATGACTGCGGCGTGCGGCGCGGTCAAAGGCATTTCGCCGACGCCGGAGGCCCCGAACGGCCCATCCGGGCGCGGGGTTTCGACATAGATGATTTCCATGTTGTCGGGAATATCCTTGATGTACGGAATGCCGGCGCCAGCCAAGGTCGAGTGCTTCTTAATGTCTTCAAAGTCCTCGGACAGAGCCAGGCCGATTCCCTGGGCCAAACCGCCGTAAATCTGGCCGTCCACCACCAGGCGATTTGCCACTTTGCCGACGTCGGCGACACAGGTCATGCCCTCGACCTGGGTTTTGCCGGTGGCTGTTTCCACCGCCACTTCGGCCATGAAGACGCCGTACATGTAGCAGCAGAAAGGACTGCCCTGGCCGTTGGCGTCGCAGTTGGTGGCCGGGGCCGTCCATTTGCCGCGCGCTTTGGTCGGCAGCTTTTCGGCGGTCATTTCCTGATAGCTGCGATAGCCGCCGCCGGGTTTTTGCATGGCCTTCAGCAATTCCTCGCAGGCGACGCGGGTGGCGTTGCCGGTGACGACCTGACTGCGGCTACCGCCCGCCGGGCCGGCGTTTGGACAGGTGCTGGTGTCGTTCATCACCAGTCTGATTCTGTCAGGCGTGATGCCCAGTGGCCGTAGGGCCTCATGCGCTGTGGCCAGCGTCCCCATGTCCGCGCCCTGGCCGTGATCTTCCCAGGCGCTGAAAATGGTGATCGAATCGTCGGCATTCAGCTGAGCGTCCACTTCCGAGCTGTCCGGGCCGTCCAGTCCGGCCCCGTAAATGCCGATGGCGATGCCGACGCCGCGTTTGATCGCCGGTGTGGAAGCGGCGGCGGCTTTTTTCTTGGCCGCTTCATATTTTGGACGCAATTTGTCGAGCATCTCCGGCAACGACCAGACTTCCGGCGACTGGCCGGTCGGGGTGGTCGCGCCAGAGCGGTAGACGTTTTTGTAGCGGATTTCCAGCGGATCAAGACCTAATTTTTCCGCCAGCTCATCCAGCAGCACTTCCGACGGAAATTCCGATTCCGGCGCGCCGTAGCCGCGGAATGCCGCGCCCCAGGCGTGGTTGGTGCAGACGGTGCGGCCTTCGCCTCTGATATTCTTAATATCGTAGCCGGCGCCGATATACTGCGCCCCGCGCAAAGTCAGCAGATCGCCGAATTCGGAATAGGGGCCGTGATCAACCGACCAATCGGATTCCATGGCCAAAAGCTTGCCGTCTTTATCGGCGGCGTAGCGCAGTTTGGTCCAGAACGGCGAGCGCTTGCCGGTGTAGTTCTGTTGCTGTGCGTAGTCGTAGCGCAGGAAAACCGGTCTGCCGCAGGCCATGGCCGCCGCGCCGACCAAGGCTTCCATGGTCGGGCTGAACTTGTAGCCGAAGGTGCCGCCGGCGTTGTTCTGAATGAGAATCAGGTTTTCCGGCTCAACCCCCAAGCCCGGCGCGATCATAAAGAGATGCAGATGGATGCCGATCGATTTCGAGTGGATGACCAGCTTGCCCTCGTCGTTGGTGTAGGCGTAACCGACATCGGGTTCAATCGGCAGATGCGGCTGGCGGCTGGTGTAGTATTCGCCTTCAATCACCGTGTCGGCTTTGGCGAAAATCGGCTCGGTCTCGGCGCCTTTGGCGATCTTCTGGATGTAGTAGATATTCGGCGTGCCGGGATGGATTTCAATGGCGTCCGGTTCCATGGCCGCCGGGGCGCTCATGTAGGCTGGCAACTCCTCCAGTTCAACCTTGACTTTCTCGGCGGCGGCGCGGGCGTGCTTCTCGGTGTCGGCGCAGACAATGGCGATGGCGTCGCCATACTGAAAGACTTTCTTGTCGCAGAGAATCGGCCGATCCCAGCCGTCGCCCTTGTTATCCGGGAAGGTGATGAGGCCGGTGATGCGGTTGCGGCCTTTAACGTCTTTATAGGTGACGACCTTGAAGACGCCGGGCATCTTTTCGGCTTCGCTGGTGTCGATATTCAGAATATTGGCGTGCGAAACCGTGGCCTGAACCAGCGCCAACCGCAGAGTGTTGTCCGGCAGATGCTGGCCGCTGTCGGCGCCGAAATCCCACAGGCCGCAAACTTTGGCCAGGGCGCTGGGGCGCGGCATGTTGGTGCCGAAGATGCGTCCGTCGGCGGGAATTTTGAAGGCCAGGTCTTTCATGGCCATTTTGCCGTTCAGCACCTTGGCGGCGTCGATGACGGCGTCAACCAGCATTTGATAGCCAGTGCAGCGGCAGGCGTTTTTGTGTTTCTGGAACCAGTCGCGGACTTCTTCACGCGAAGGGTCGGGATTGGTGTCGAGCAAGGCTTTGGCCGAGACGATGAAACCCGGCGTGCAGAAGCCGCACTGCGCCCCGCCGTGCGCCATCCAGGCCATTTGCAGGGCGTGTGGGCTTTGCGGCGTACCGACGCCTTCAATAGTCAGGATTGATGAGCCTTCCGGCACCCGATCCATCTTGGTGATGCAAGAACGAATTAAGGAGCCGTTCAGAATGACGTTGCAGGCGCCGCACTGTCCCTTGCCGCAACCGACTTTGGTGCCGGTCAGCCCCATGGATTCACGGATGACGTCGGCCAGAAGGGCGGACGAGTCCGCGAGCACCGGGCGTTCAACGCCGTTGATGAAGAGCGTTTTTCTCTGCATAGATTTCTCCTGAAAGAAGAGGATGGATAAAAGGGAAATTTCCCCTGGCGCCCGACAGATTCTTCATCTGCCGACAGAGCGGGCGAGAGCAATCCATTCCGTTGGAAAGGCAAATGGATTGCTTCACCACGCCACCACGCAAAAATCATCTATCATTTTGCCTGGCAAAATCAAATCGACGCGCGCCGGGGGAAAGCGGCTTTTACAGGGCCGCCGTGTAGATGGCTTTTACCTCCGCGTCCTTCGGGGTGCGCGGATTGGTCAGACCGCAGGCGTCCTTCTGGGCGTTGCCGACCATGATGTCGATGTCGGCGGCCTTGACTTCTTTGCCGTAACGTTTGCCAAGCTCAATCAGACCGCCCGGAATGCCGATGTCGGTGGACAGTTTCCTGATGGCCTTCAGCGCCAATTCGGCGGCGTCACGTGGCGACAAACCGGCGGTGTTTTCGCCCATCAATTCGGCGATTTTCACGAAACGCTCAAGTTTGGCGATCAGGTTGAACTGCGAGACATGCGGCAACAGAATGGCGTTGCACTCGCCGTGCGGCAGGTCATAGAAACCGCCCAACTGATGAGCCATGGCGTGGACATGTCCCAGACTGGCGTTGTTGAAAGCCATGCCAGCCAGATATTGGGCGAAGCACATCTGCTCGCGGGCCTCAATGTCCTGGCCGTTGGCCACCGCCTTGCGCAGGTATTTGGCGACCAGCTCAATGGCTTTTTCCGCCGCCGAGTCGGTCATCGGCGTGGCGATGGTGGAAACATAAGCTTCCACGGCGTGGGTTAAGGCGTCCATGCCAGTGGCGGCGGTCAGGGCGGGCGGCATTCCCATCATCAGAATTGGATCGTCGATGGCGATGCCTGGTGTGACGCGCCAATCAACAATCGCCATTTTCACGTGGCGGGAGGTGTCGGTGATGATACAGAAACGGGTCATTTCCGAGGCGGTTCCGGCGGTAGTGTTAACAGCCAGATAGGGCGGCATCGGTTTTGAGGATTTATCGACGCCTTCATAATCCTGAATCTTGCCGCCGCCAGCGATGACCAGGCCGACGCCCTTGCCGCAATCGTGCGAGGAGCCGCCGCCCAGGGTGATCAGCGCGTCGCATTTTTCTTTTTTATAGACTTCCACACCGTCATGAACATTCTTGTCGGTGGGGTTGGGGATGGTTTCGTCATAGACGGCATAGGGCATTTTGGCGGCGTCCATCAGGTCCGTGACCTGTTTGGCGATGCCGCAGGCGGTGATGCCCTTGTCCGTGACGATCAGTGGTTTTGACGCGCCCAAGGCCCTAATTTTCTCCGGAATCTGCTTGGCCGCGCCGATGCCGATGAGGGTAACACTGGGAATGAAATAGCCGTAAACCTGTTCGATGACCGCCATGATGCTTCTCCTCTGTTGATGAAGGTCAATAAGTGTCGCTTCCGTGCGCTGGAACACCACGCGGGTCTATCCGCGTACAACATTTCCAGCAAATTTCATGCCATTATAAAAAGCATGGAAAAACAAATAAATAATTCTGCCGCGCCCGGCAAGCCGGGACATCTGGCGGCGAGCGTTTCTTCAAAAATAGGCGACGGCGGCGGCGAAATCACGGCGGTGGTGGAGGAAAAATCAGTGGAAACAAATGCTTGTCCGCATCAAGACAAAATGCCCCGTCTTTTTCGCCTGACGGGGCATTTTGACTCATTGCGATGGAGGGAGGGTGAGCAATCGAAGGAAAGGCTGATGATTTCTTTCACCGCCTGCCTGGCCTGTCGGCAACAGGCAGGCGAATCTGTTTGTCCCAAGGCGCTTGGATGCAATCAGCGTTTTCTCAGCTTTTATCCAGCTCGTACTGAACCAGTTTGCGGTACAGGGTTTTGCGGGAAATACCTAAGGATTCGGCGGTCTTCTGGCGATTGCCGTCGTGAAATCGCAGCAGTTTCAGGATGTGGCGGCGCTCGATGCCTTCCAAAGTCAGGTTATCGCCATTTGCGCCATGATTGGCGGCGTCGGCCATATTCACGGGCAGGCAGGTTTCGGTGATGGTGGCGTTTTCCGCCAAAATGATGGCGCGTTCGAGCACGTTGCGCAGCTCTCTGATGTTGCCGGGCCAATCGTAGCCCAGGATGCGCTCCATGGCGCGGTCAGTGATGCGGAACTTGGCGCCGTCGGCGCTTAAGGAGGTCAGGAAATAATCGACCAGCAAAGGCAGGTCTTCTTTTCTTTGGCGAAGTGGCGGAATTTTAATGGTGAAGGCGTTGATGCGATGAAAAAATGCCTCGTTGAAGCGGCCCTTTTCCACCTCTTCGCGCAAAACGCGGTTGGTGGCGAAAAGAAAGCGGATGTTGACGCGGCGTTCTTCCTTTTCGCCGACCCGCCGGTAGCATCCGGTTTCCAGGGCGCGCAGCAGGGCGGCCTGGATTTCCAGGGGCAACTCGCCGATCTCATCAAAAAAAAGACTGCTGTCATGGGCGAAGGACAGTAGTCCTTCGCGTGATTCGTCGGCCCCGGTGAAGGCCCCTTTGACATGGCCGAATAACTCGCCGCGCGCCAGCTCGTTTTGCAGGGTGGCGCAGTTTTTCACGATCATCTGGTTTGCGGCCAGAGGCGACAGGTGGTGCACCATGCGGGCGACCACATCTTTGCCGGTTCCCGATTCGCCGGTGATCAGCACCGGAATTTTCGCCGGGGCGACTTTTTCGATTAAAAAACGGATTTCGCGGATGTCCTGCGAGTTGCCGATGAAATGCGATTTGTTCTGTTTTTGGTCGGCGCTGTGGCGGAGCACGGCGTTTTCCCGCGATAGCCTGGCTCGTTGATGAGCTTTTTCCACCACCAGATCGAGACGGTCGAGGTTGAAGGGTTTGCGGATGAAGTCGCAGGCGCCGAGCTTCATGGCTTCCACCGCCATGTCGATGTCACCGTGGCCGGTGATCATGACGACTTCGATGTGGGGAATTGATTCGCGCAGACGAATCAACAGGTCAAGATTTGTGACATCCGGCAGCCAGAGATCAAGAATCACCACGTCAAAGCGTTTGGTTCGCGTCAGCGCCATGGCCTCGGCGGCGGTGGCGGCGGTGGCGATGGTTCGGAGGGGATTGGCCAGCTCTTTTTGCAGCAGCCGCCGGATTGGCTCTTCATCGTCGATGACTAAAACCGCGTACTTATCGACGGTCATAATTTTTTTATCCCCGGTAGCGATACCTTGAAGCTGGCCCCTTGGCCGGGGACGCTGACGACGCTGATTTCGCCATGGTGGCTTTTGACGATGGCGTAGCAGGTGGCCAGCCCAATGCCGATGCCTTCTCCCACCGGTTTGGTGGTGAAAAACGGCTCAAACAGTTTGTCCTGATGCTCCAGCGGAATGCCACTGCCGCTGTCTTCGATGACAAGCTCGGCGGCGTTTTCCATCGCTCGCGTCGAAATAATGATGACGCCGCCGGTTTCGCTGGCGTCGAGGGCGTTGGTCAACAGGTTGATGATGACTTGTTTCAGCTGTGATTCGTCGCCGCGCACAGGTGGCAGGGCTGTATCGAGATCAGTTGTCAGATGCAGGTTGTAGTGTTTTTTCAAATGATGTTTGAGGATGAGCAGGGTATCGGTGACGCAGCGGTTCAGATCAACCTCGCTGATATGGGTGACGATGGGGCGGCTGAAGGTGAGCAGGACGCGGGCGATGTCGCGGCAGCGCAGAGCTTCGCGGATGATGGTTTCGGTGTACTCCTGAAAATCCGCCAGCAATTCCGGGGCGATTTTCCCTTTCAGCGCCTGGTTGCGGCGTTTTAATCCCTGGGCGAATCCTAAAATTGAGGCCAGGGGATTGTTAATTTCGTGGGCGACGCCGGCGGCCAAAGAGCCGACCGTGGCCATCTTTTCCGCCTGATAAAATTGCGCCTGATACTGCTTTTCCAGCGTCACGTCGCGTTTGAATAACAGCACCTTGCGCTCGCCGGTCGGTTCGCTTTCCAGGGGCGAAGCGACAATTTCATAGTGGCGGAAAATCTCGCCGACTTTTTGGATGCGCACATCCTTCACCAGCTGGCGGCGGTCAAGCGAGCGCAGGGCCGGGCAGTCTGGGCAGGGTTCGTCGCGGTCGCAGAGGATATGAAAACAGTAGCGTCCCAGTGGATTGACGTCGGGGAACAGTTGGGTGAACACATGGTTGACCCGCTGGATGCGCAGGTCTTCCGACAAGACCAGCATCAGATCGGTGATGCCATCTAAAATGGCCTGGACTTCGCCGCGTTTTTTTTCCAGCTCCTGATTCGATTCCCGCAGCTGTTCGACTTTCTGCCGCAATTCCTGATAAAAACCCAGCTTGCTTTGGCTGATGCCGATGAGGTCATCCAGTGAAGTCAAGAGATTCATCACCAGGTTTCCTCGCAGACGGCCAGAAAATCATCCCACTGCATCGGCTTGGGATTAGTCAGGTTGCAGGCGTCGCCCACCGCCATGCGGCAGATCGGCTCAAACAGCAGACGGCCTTCCGGCGGAATCAGTTCGCGTAGCCGCAAAGGGACGTTAAACGATGAGAAAAATTTCTCCAGCGTTTCGATGCCCTTGACGGCGGCGTCGCGGTCGTCGGTGAACGAGCATCTGCCGCGCCGCTTGCACAGCAGTCGGCCAATATCGGCCATTTTTTTCGGATTGGCCGCCATGTTGAAGCGCATGACGCTGGGCAGAAGAATCGGGTGCATAAGCCCGTGCTGAATATCGAAATAGCCGCCCAGCGCGTGCGCCAGCGCGTGTTCCGCGCCTAAACTGGCGTTACTGAAGGCCATGGAAGCCGAAACCGCCGCGATGCTAAGCTGTTCTAAAGCGTCGAGCGAGCGGGTGGCGACGGCGTGTTCCAGATTGGCGATAATGAGGGTAATCGCCTGCAGCGAGTTGATTTCGGTGAATGGCGAGGCGATGCGCGACATGTAGGCTTCGATGGCGTGCGCCAGGGCGTCGGCCGCCGACTGGATGATCAGAGATTCGCTCTTGGTGCGCAGAATCAGCGGATCGACAATGGCGACATCGGGCATCAGCGTGCGGGTGATGATCGACATTTTCAGTCGCCGCTTCATGTCGGTGATGATGCAGAACTGGCTGATGTCGGCGCCGCTGCCGGCGGTCGTCGTGATCATGGCCATGGGCGGCAGCGGTTTTCGTACCCGGTTGGCCCCTTCATAGTCCTGAATTCTGCCGCCGTTGCTGGCGATGATGGCGATGCCCTTGGCCGTGTCGAGGGCGCTGCCGCCGCCAATGGCGCAAATCACGTCGGCACCGTTTTTGGCGTATAACTCGGCGCCCAGCTCAATCTGAAAATCACGGGGATTGGGGGTGACGCCGGGATAGTAAATCCAGGTCACGCCCGCGTCTTCGAGGATTTCCATCAGACGGCCCAGCCAACCGGCCCGCTCGATGCCGTCATCCGAGACGAGAAAGACCTTTTTGGCGCCCAGACGCAGGGCGCACTGCCCGGCGTGGTTCAGACTGCCGCGTCCGAAAATGATTTCCGGAATGGCAAATTTGGTGTCCATACGTGTGTGTTTCCCGACGCTTCGCGCCAATTCCTAGCTGTTTTTTTCTGTGAATAAAATGTGCAGTAATTCGTGCAGGCTGCGGATGCCAACGACTTCCAGGCTAATTCCTTTCGGGAGGCGTTCGCGGTTGTTTTCCGGCAGGATAATCCGCGTGAAACCCAGGCGCTGCGCCTCGCGAACCCGGATGTCGATATGGCCGACGGCCCGCACTTCACCGGCCAGACCGACTTCGCCGCAGAGCACGGTATCGGCGGCGATTGGGCGCTCCCGGCGGCTGGAGGCCAGGGCCGCGACAATGCCCAGATCGGCGGCCGGTTCATCGACGCGGATGCCGCCCGCGACGTTTAAGAAAATATCATGGCCGTACATATCAAAGCCGCCTTTTTTTTCCAGCACCGCAGTCAGAAGCGCCAGCCGTTGGTGGTCGGCCCCCAGACTGGTGCGTCGGGCCGTGCCCAGGTTGGTCGGGCTGACCAGGGCCTGAATTTCGACCAGGATTGGCCGCGTTCCTTCCATGATTGGCGCGACCACCGAGCCGGGTTCATTCAAAGGCCGTTCGGCCAAGAAAATTTCCGACGGATTCTTGATTTCGGCCAGGCCCTCTTCCTTCATTTCAAAGACGCCGATTTCGTTGGTTGAACCGAAACGATTTTTCACCGTGCGCAAGATGCGGAAGGCGTGGCTGCGGTCGCCCTCGAAATAGAGCACGGTATCGACCATGTGCTCCAACAATTTCGGTCCGGCCAGGGCGCCGTCTTTCGTGACATGGCCGACCAGAACCACCGGGATGTGGCGGCGTTTGGCCATCTCTAACAATTTGTGGCTGGAATCGCGCACCTGCGACACCGTGCCTGGCGCCGAGGCGAGATCGGCGCAGACCAGCGTTTGCACCGAATCGACGGCCAAGAGGGCCGGGCGCGTCTCTTCGGTCATGGCGATGATCTTTTCCACTTCGTTGATGGTGGCCAGCAAAACCCGGTCGCGCACGGCGTTTAAGCGTTTGGCGCGCAGCTTGATTTGATGCGCCGATTCTTCGCCGGAAACATACAAGGCCGTTTTGTCCTGGTCAGCCAGACTCGCTAAAAGATGCAATAACAGCGTCGATTTGCCGATGCCGGGTTCGCCGCCGATGAGGATGACCGAACCTGGAACGATGCCGCCGCCTAACACCCGGTCAAGCTCTTCGATGCCGACTGGCCAGCGGGCGTAATCGTGGTCGGGCGAGGCCGAAAGCGGCAGCGGACGTTCGTCTTCGCTCAAGACCAAAGGCGACGCGCCGCCCGCGTTTGGCGGTTTTTCTTCGATGAAACTTTCCCAGGCGCCGCAGCCGGGACAGCGGCCCAGCCACTTGCCGCTTTCATAGCCGCATTCCCGACAACGATGGATAATTTTGATTTTTTTCTCGCCAAAGGCCATGGGACGACGCTCCTGGGTTGGCGCGCTGGAGAACGCGAGGAGGGAAATGTTGATGTCTTGCTTCCCCAATGAAGGAAACGTTGATTCACACTTGAACCGTTCGGATTGAGCCTGCCGCGCCGGTTCCCGCTGTCTCGTTTCGCGGGCGGCCCATACAAAGCCGCCAGCGAATCAAGGCGGACGGCAACGGACAACGAAAAGGCCGGAACCCTCGATTTCCCTGAAGGTTCCGGCCAATATCGAACTGCTTTGAATTGTTTTGTGGTGCCGGAGCGGCACCAATAATTATTATATATGTTCCCGATATTACTATTTTTATTGCAAATCGTTTTCCACAGTATACCGTAAAACATACCGTTAAAAAGCAAATAGATAATCAATCTATGTCAGTGTTTTGTGGCGACGGAGGGGCGGCGGGCGGGCCATTATACACAGTGGCGCAAAGAATCCAGCTTTTCGTGGAGGGTGAACTTAATGAATGCTTGACGGGATACGCCGATCTTACTGGCCTGCCGGTCAATGGCTTGCACCATCCAGGCCGGGACATCGACGCTCACCCGTTTGGTTTCAAGGTTCAGGGGTCTGGTCGAGTCCTGGTCGATATATTCGCTCATATCCCCGCCGTCGTCGAACAGGCGGTCAAGATCTTCCGCAGGCAAGCTCTTGTTCATAATCGGCAATCTCCTCTTTACGGGAACGGCGCACCGATATAATCCGCGCCGCCTCATTTCTATATGTGATGAATGCGGACCAGAATCGTCCGCCGATGCGCCCAATAACCACAAAACGCGGCTCGGTGTCGCTACGGGCGCTCTGGATGATGGCGCATTCATCATCCCACAGCGCTTTGGCCTCCTCAAAATCAATACCATGCTTGATTTTGTTGCTCTGGCTCTTTGCTGGATCGTATTCGTATCGCATGGAATATTGTAACAGAAAAGCACATAAAAAGCACAGTTTAGCTCGCGGCCACCAGATACGGGCAACAGATTTTCAGGTGCGGGCAGTATGCTCCGGAGGGGGCTTCCCCATCTGCGCGGTCCCCGCTGATAGGCGTTTGTTTTCGCGATATAGCTCCAGAGATTCTTTTTCAAGCCTGGCTACTTCAGCCTTTAATGATTCAATTTCCCGGCGCAAAGCTGCAATATCTTCGATATTGGTCAGATCGACCGGGATGCGTTGGCCAGCGTGGCAAATATCGCCATCTATCAAATAGCCGACTGTGGTGCCAAGCGCCTTGGCATAGGCCTTAAACAGGTCGATAGTCTGCGGCAGGCTATATCCAGACTCATAGTTGCCTATGGTGCTTTTAGCGACTCCCATGGAAGCGGCTATATCTACCTGCGTCAGCCCTTTCCCTTTTCGTAGCGACTTGACTCGTGCCGCAAAATCACGATTTTCATCACGCATCCTAATGATTTTCATTATAGAATTTACTCACAGTAAACTTTTTATTTCAAGTCCGCATAATTTTGCTTCACATCGTGTGGACAAAGACGTATATTACGGACATGAAAAATTTCAGCCAGAAGGAGATAGCCGCCGCTTGCGGCGTGTCGAAGAGCACAATCTCATTAATATTGTGCGGAAAACGGCGACCATCTGCGGGCCTGGCCGCCAAGCTGGAGGCGGTAACGGCAGTACCACGAACAACTTATTTGTATGAGGATGTCCGTATTATACGGGATTTGCTAAATGTAAACTCTCAGCGCCCGGGTGCACCCAGTGCTGAGCAAATAGACAGGTGGAAAAAAGCCGCAAAACAAGAGCTTGCGGTGGAAAGGCTTAAAAAAGGTTAGGATGTTAGGAATATTAAAAAATTTACTCATTGTAAACCAATTTAACTATGAGTTAGGTTTATAAAATAGAAACCATAGCAATTTCAACAAGATAGGCGGGTTTTTGTTTCTTCCCCCCCCACACCCCCCCTATCTTCATATAAACAGTCCGTTATATACGATTTATTAAGACTGCAAACAAATGGAGCGGCTGGCGGGGCCGCTAAAGCGGGAGTCGCCGATCCCGCGCCGCCAGTCCGTCGCGCCGCAAACAGCGCGGCGAGTCCTGTCGGCAAGGTGATTGGGCGAAGGAAACGCAAATAAGGGCCGCTAAAGCGGGAGTCGCCGATCCCGCGCCGCCAGTCCGTTGCGCCGCAAACAGCGCGGCGATTCCTGTCGGCAAGGTGCTTGGGCGAAGAAAACGCAAATAATGGCTGTCAGCGCAATTTTAAGCGCTGAACGACCTTGGAGTCACCCAAAGCCCATGGCATCGCGCCATGGTGTGAAATTTTAACAAAATGAGGCCATCAGCATGGACGAGTCAATCGGGTTTATGCGCCTGGCGGAAGTTCTGCGGGTCATCCCTGTCGGCAAAACCACTTGGTGGGGCGGCGTCAAAACTGGGCGTTTTCCGCGCCCAGTCAAGCTGTCGCCAGGCTGTAGTGCCTGGCGTCGCGCCGACATCATCGCCCTGGCCGAACGCCTGGCCACCGATCAGCGGCCCTAGGTTCTTCCCGCGCCGCCAGAATGCGGGTGTTTCTCGCCGCGTCATGGTCGCGTGGGCGAAAAAAAATGTTAGTGAAAAAAACGGAATACGGGCCATAACTGGCCTATTTTATAACCAAAAAAGAGGTGAACCATGGAATGGCTATTCGCTGGATGGAGCGTCTATTGCGCGGCGCTGGGAGCGGTTGGCACGGCGCGATATATGCGCCGTCGCATCGAGGATGCGGAGCGACGCGGCAGGTGTGAGGGCTGGGAGAGGCACGCCCGGCTGACGACCCGCGAGAAGATGGCGCGGCTCCAACGGGCGGCGGAATTGTCGGCGCGACAGGCGAGGGATGAGCGAGAGCGCGTCGCGGCCAGGCGGCGGCAGGCCGAAGATGAGCTGGCCCGCGTGCGCGAATTTATGCGCTCGTTGCCAGCCCCGGACGCCGGGCGGCGAGCGCTGGCCGGGAACGCCAGCGCCAGAGGCGACGCAATAAACCGACGATATCCAAAATTAGGAAATAATTTTGAAAGGGGAAAAAATGAATGTTGAATTTAGCCCAGAAAGGGAAAAAAAATTACGGCTTGTCAATATCCCATATCGGGTTGGCAAGTTCGGCGCGAAGCGCATGATAATGTTTGATATTAAATGGAGCCATGAAGACATTATCAATATAGATAGTAATTTCGAATATTGTTTATATATAGCCAGAACATTCGGCAATTGTTTTTTTTGTGGGTTTGCGGCGAATGACCATCATGAACTGCCAAGCCCGCTTGATCGCATGTATTCTGATAAAGAATCGGCGATCAATGGTGCCATCAACCGCTTTATCGCCCATGTCGGGCCGGGGGATATGGCCGACGCGGCGCGGAAGCTGACGCGCCGCCAACAATTAAGCCTATTTTAAGCGGATGGATGAGGTGGAAAATAACAGCCAGCCCGGCGGCCCGGAAGACGAGGAATTCGGCAATAAATTAGCCGTGTTCAAATTTCTGGTCGCCAGCGGCTGGAAAATAAAGCAGTCGCAATTTTACGCGCACTGCAAAGACGGACTTCTCCGCCCGGAAAAGTCGGGCAAATATAGCCACAAAAAAATTAACAAATATGCCGAGAAGTGGCTACGGCGGCAGGAGACCGGCGAAAAGCTTGCCGACACCGCTGATCGCCTGGCCGAAGAGAAACAAAAAGCCGAAGTGCGGCTTTTGAAGGCGAGGATTGCCAAAGAAGAGCGGGCGTTGGAAATATCCAAAAAAAAATACGTTTCGCGCGAAGAAGTAGACGCCCAGATTATCGGGCGGGCCGTGGCTTTTATGACGCAAATTAGCCACGCCATTCAAGAGGAAGCGCCGAACATCATTGATATTTGCCAGGGAAAGCACGGCCAGACCGGGGCGGTTATCACGGCTCTGGCCGCACTGGTTGAGCGGGCGATGGAATCGTTTGCCCAACCGATGGATTTTGACATTATTATTGACCAAAAATATGACCAATCAGATCAGAATAAGAAAGATACCAAACTGGATTTCAGATCTCCTCAGAGATCGTTATTCTGAAGGCCGTTTGCGTTGCCGCTTTGTCCTGTCGCCAGGCGAGCGGCGAATCTTTCGCCGCCGCGCCCCGATTTCGCCGTCGGCTTGGGCGACCAAAAATCGCATCATCACCTACGGGCCGATGGAAGGGGCGCTGTATTCGCACCAATTTATGCCGCACATGCGCGGCATTATGGACGCCAGCTTTTTCCCCAGCGTCCGCATGATCGGCAACTGCAAAGCACCGCAAACCGGCTCGTCGTCCGGCTGTGAGACCATGCTGGGTTATATCGCCGACCGCCAGCCTGGTCCAGCGCTGGTGGTCTATCCGGATCGCGACACCGCCAGCAAGAGGTCAAAAAATTATCTCCAGCCGATGTTTGAAAAATCGCCAACCCTGGCCAGGCTTATGACTGGCATCGAGGACGACATGACCGCCCTGCAAATCAAATTGCAGACCATGTTGATCCACATGGGTTGGTCAGGCTCGGCTACGAGCCTGGGTAACATTTCGGCGAAATATCTAATTGGTGATGAGTTGGATAAATGGGACGAGTCACCGAGCAAGAAGGAAGCGTCCTCATATATGCTCTTCTTGGAGCGATACCGCGCCTATAAATATGGCGCTAAATGTTGGTTAATTTCGACGCCGACCGTCGAATCGGGATTCATCTGGCGCTATATGAATGATGAGGCCGAGGCGGTGTTTGAATACGCGGTCGCCTGCCCACATTGTAAAGCGGTTCATCCACTCCATTTTGATCAGGTGGTCGTGGGCGGGGTGGACGCGGGCGACGGAAAAGCGATTATGGCCGCCGAGGCCGGGCGCTACCTGTGTCCGGAATGCCAAGTGGCCTGGACTGATCGCGAGAGAGTCCGCGCCCTGTGGGATGGAATATGGCTGTTTCGCCCGCCCACAGGCGGCGCTGAAGGGAAACAAATCGCATTATTCGATTACCTTGACCAGTTTTCGCCTAGCAAAATTTGTTTTCATAGCCACGCCCTGGTTACGCCGCTGGTTAGCCTGTCGGAGATCGCTGCCGCCAGGTCGGATGCCGCCAAAAACCCTGACAAAGCGCGATATTATGACACCCAGATGCTCGCCATCGCCCACATTCCCCAGCATCGAGCCAGGCGCGAGGATCACATTTTACGCCTGCGCGACGAGGCGTTGCCAAAAAAAGTCGTTCCCGCCGACACTTCATGCATAATTTTGCTTGTCGATACACAAAAAATAGGGTTTTATTATCAAATATGGGCATTCCAGTTTGGCCAGGAATTGCCCTGCGCGATTATTGAGCAAGGCTTCCTGGAGTCGTTCGCCAATCTGCGGGATCTGGCGCAGGGCGAATATCTGGACGCCATAGGCGCGAAATATAACATCCTCGCCGCCTTCATCGATTCGGGCGGCGGCGCGGATCCGGCCCATCCGCGCCACAGCCGCACCGCTGAAGTCTACGAATTTTGCCGCCAGAATCCACAATTCAAACCACTGAAGGGGCGGCGACAGATGGAGCGGAATTGGAATATTTCCCGGATTGATTATTATCCGGGCAGAGCCAAGGCTATTCCGATTCCCGGCGGCCTTAATTTGTATAAAATTTCGGTCACTCATTATAAAAATGAGTTGGCCGGGAAATTGGAGCGCGAACCGGACGCGCCCGGCTCCTTGCGATTGCACGCGGAGATCGGCGCCGAATACGCGACGCAGATGTGCGCCGAATACCAGGATGAACGTGGCTGGTGGCTTTGCCCGCCGGGACGAGCCAACCACCATTGGGATTTAGGAGTCTACGCCTTGGCCGCCGCTGATATTGTCGGTGTCCGAGGATTTCTTAAGCCGACCACTTCCGTCCAGGGTGGTCGGCGAGTTTTCAGTGGGGGGTTGAGATGAAAGACATCTTTTTATCGGCGGAAGAAGCAGGCAAAATTGTTGGGCGCTCGCCGCGCACCATAAGAAGATGGTGCGCCGAAGGGATAATTTGTGGCGCTCCAGCCACTGGTCGGCCTGGCAGTGGACTGATCATCTCCGAGCAATCATTGCGGCAGTATATTGCTGAAACATCGAAAAGGATTGCCAGCGAGCGCTACCGCTGAGCGGGCACCAGTATCTTTTCCGGCGGCACATTCAAGGCCGCCGCCAATTTTCGCGCCATCTTCCAGCCGATGGCGCGTTTTCCTCGCTCCATCGCCGATAGATTCTGCGGCGATATTCCCGCCATTTTCGCCAATCCAACTTGGGTCATTTGGCGTTGCCAACGCAAGGCCGCTAGCATTTCGCCGGGCGTCGTATCAGCGATAATCCGCCGATACAATGCCGTTTCCTGCGCAATATCGGCTACTTCGTCGTCATCCTCGATGATCAGCCCGTCGCCGTATTCGGCTTTCAGGGCATCGAGGATGCTGCGCGAGATAAGGCCCTCGATTCGGACTTCAGTATGGGGCGTTTTCACGACTGCCAACATAATACACCTCAATTTCAATGGTTTCGGCTTGATGTCGCCAGCAAGCCACCCAGCGATAGGACAGGTGGCAATGGTATTCATTTTTGCCGAGCTTGCTGTAGTTCGGCCAGTCGCCGAGCGCTGGCCCGCGCTCGGCCAGGTCATCGACCAAGTTGAGCCATTTTATCAGCTCCCCTTTCGGCATCTTTTCGGCGTCGCGTTGCACCCGCCGTTTTATGATAACTTCATAGTTCGTCTTCATGATTATATTATAATCATTTTAGATAAAAAAACAATCAAAAAGGGAAAATAAAAAAAACACCTTTTTGAAAAAAAGTGCCAAGCGCGGCCAAGCGCGGCCAAGCTGACCTATGGTTTCCAAAACAAATCCCTCATACTCCAGCCAACAATTGGCATGGAGATCAAGCATGGCTGGCATCACCTACGAATCCGCGCAGGCGCAACTGCAAGAGTATCTGGCCGCCGAGGCGGCGATCCTGCATGGTCAGGCATTTTCCCGCGCTGGCAAAAGTCTGACCATGGCCGATTTGGCTACGGTGCAGGCGGGCATAAAAACCTGGAACCAACGATGCCAGGAATTGGCCCCGGCGGATGAGATTACCACCGCGCCGCTTAGGCGGATGCGGGTTATGGAAGTCATACCGAGATAACAAATTGAAAGAGCCAAAACCAAATATTGCCGACCGCCTGGTCGCCTGGATCAATCCAGTCGCTGGCGCGCGGAGAAAAATAGCCAGGAATTTTATGGCCATGGGTGGCGGCTATACCGGCGCGGATCGGACTCGCCGCGCCAACCAACAGGGCTGGCGGCGCGAACTTTCCGCCGACGACGCCATCATGCCTGACCTTCGCTCCCTGCGCGAAGAGTCACAACATATGGCCAGGAACAATGCCCTGGCCATAGGGGCGATCAAAACTAACGTAACCAAGGTTATCGGTACCGGGCTATCCGTGCGCCCGGTGATTGACCGCGATCACCTCGGCTTGTCGCAGGAGCAGGCCGACGCCTGGGAAAAGGCGGCGCGGCGCGAGTTTAATCTGGCCGCCGATAGCCGCGATCTTGATTGGGAGCGGCAACAGGATTTCTACGGCATACAATCGTTAGTTTTCGGGCGGATGCTCGAAGACGGCGACATTTTTGTCAATTTGCCGCGCCTCGCCAGGCGCGGGCAAATTTACAGCTTGCGACTGCAACTCATAGAGGCGGCCAGGGTGTGCAATCCGAATATGGCCGCCGACAACGAAAATATGGCCGGCGGCGTCGAGCGCGACGCCGCCGGTATCCCGGTCAGAGTATGGGTTTTAAACCGGCACCCAGGGGCCTGGAGATTGTCGCCCGCCGGGAAAGCTGACTGGAAGTGGCAAGGGATTGACCTGTTCGATAGGTCGGGGAATCCGGCCTGCCTGCATATTTTTGAGGTGTCGCGCCCTGGCCAATCACGCGGCGTTCCGTATCTGGCGCCGGTTATAGAGTTAATTAAGCAGTTAGGTAGATATACCGACGCCGAGGTGATGGCGGCGGTGGTCTCCGGCATGTTCACGGTTTTTATCACCAACGACCAGGGGAGTCCGGCCTTCGGCCCAGCGCCGACCGCCATGAATCCAGATGGCTCGCCGGGCGGGCAAAATGACCCGACCGGCTTGGAATTGGGTTACGGCTCGGTGGTCGGCCTGCTACCCGGCGAGCAGATCAGCACGGCGACGCCGGGGCGACCGAATACCGCCTACGATACCTTTGTCCTGGCAATTCTCCGCAGTATAGGAATGGCGCTGGAATTGCCGCTAGAGGTGCTAACCAAGCACTTCACGTCGAGCTATTCAGCGGCCCGCGCGGCGCTGGAAGAGGCCAGCGATTATTTCATGCGGCGTCGCGCCTTGCTGGTGTCCGGGTTTTGCCAGCCGGTCTATGAGGCGATTATCAGCGAGGCGGTGGCGCGGGGCCGCCTGGCCGCGCCGGGGTTTTTCACCGACGCCGCCACAAGGAAAGCCTGGCTCGGTTCGCAATGGATTGGCGACGCCCAGGCCAGTTTGGATCCACTAAAAGAGATCAACGCCGCGAAGGCGCGGATCGATTTAGGGATTTCAACCCGCGAAGAGGAAAGGAATAGACTACTCGGCCAAGATTGGGAGCCAATTTTGCCGCAGATTATGAAAGAAAGGGAAATTTTCGCGCCACCAACGCCGCCGAAAAATGGAGAAGATGAAAGATGAAAACGATCACCTTATCCGGCGATGTCGGCTGGGAAATAACGGCGCAAAAATTGCGTAAGGCCCTGGCCGAATGTGAAGGACAGGATGTCAACCTGGAAATTTCCAGCCACGGCGGCCTGGTCGGCGAAGCCTTGGAAATCTACAACGTTATCGCCGATTATCCCGCTCCGGTGACAGCGACCATCATCGGGTTCGCCCTGTCGGCGGCAAGCTATATCCCCATGGCCGCCAACAAGATTGTGGCGCGGGGAAACGCGGTAATGATGCTCCACAACCCATGGAGCATGGCCATTGGTGATTATCGCGATATGGCCAAGATGAGTCATGTTTTGGATGGGCTGGCCGAAGTGCTGGCTTCGGGTTACAGCGACTATAGTGGCATGGAAAGGGCGCAAGCGCGAACGATGATGAACGCCGAAACCTGGCTTTTCGCTGACGAAATTGTCGCGGCGGGCCTAGCCGCCGAAATGATTCCGAGCGACGAAGACGCGGGCGAAGGCGCTGGCGAAGAAATTGACAGGACAGTAGCAGAGGCCAAAGCAAAATCAGGGCTATCGCGGGTAAAAACTCGCATGAAAATAGAGCATCGAGCGGTGGTGGATGACCGCGCCCGCATCGCCGCCTGGGTGCCAATCAAAAAAAATGACGAGGCCGACGGCGGAAAAATCGGTGAGGAGAAAAAAATGACCAAAGAAGAAATCGCGGCGGCAGTCGCGGAAGCGGCGGCGAAGGCGGAAGCGGCGGGAAAAGTGGCTGGGGCCGAAGCCGAACGGCAAAGAATAGCGGATATAAAATCACAGGCATTACCAGGGCATGAAACGATCATCGAGGCGATGATCGCCGATGGAAAATCGACCGGCGCTGACGCGGCAATAGCTATTGTGGCGGCGGAGAACGCCGCCCGCAAGGCGGCGCTGGAGCGACTGGAGCGCGACGGCAACCCGCCCGCGCCATTTGCGGCGGTTCCACAGGGCGGCCAAGAAACGATGAGCCGGGCGCAGTGGCGAAACCTTTCGCCGCGCGACCGCGCCGACTACGCCGCCAAAGGCGGGAAAATTACTGATTGAGGCTGAAAAATGGCAAACACACTGACAAATTTAATTCCCACTTTATACCGGGCGGTTGACACGGTCAGCCGCGAGCTGACCGGCATGATCCCCTCGGTGACGCTGTTCCCCGACGCCGAGCAGGCGGCGGTCGGGCAAAGCATCACCTATCCCGTCACCGCCCCGCAAGCGCCGGTCGATATTGTCCCCGGCGCCGTCGCCGATACGGCGGGAAATCAGTTTGTGGGCAACGCAACCATGCTGATCAGCAAGTCGCGCATGGTGCCGGTGAAGTGGAATGGCGAGGAGCAGGTTGGCATCTCACAGATGTATGACCGGGTGTTGGAACAGCAGTTTGCCCAGGCGATGCGGGCGCTGACCAATGAAATCGAGGCCGATTTGTGCGCATTATACAAGGAAGGTAGCCGCGCCTATGGCTCTGTTGGACAGATGCCGTTCACGCTCGAAGGAGATTTTACTGACGCCACCCTGGCCAAAAAAATATTGCTTGATAATGGAGCGCCGACCAGCGGCTTGAAGATGGTGGTTGGTACCACCGCTGGCGCTTATCTCACCGGGCGGCAGGCAACCTTTCGTATTCAGGGCGACCGCGAGATGCTGACACAGGGCGTGATCCGAGACATCGAAGGGATGGCCATCAGGCAATCGTCGGCGATAAAAACACATATGCCTGGAACCGGCGCCGGGTACCTGGTGAATGATACCTTCACCCCCGCGACGAATCCGCAGGACGGCTCATTGATGATCAGACTGGACACTGGTACCGGAACGATCCTGGCCGGGGATATTGTGACGGTAGCCGGGAGCGCTAACAAGTATGTTGTGTCCAGTGATTTTACCGCGCCGTATTTAACCTTGGCCGGGCCATCGCGCCAGATTGCCGCCATCGCCGACAACGCGGCGATAACGCCGGTAGGTGGGTACACCGCCAATATGTTGTTTCACGAATCCGCAATTCATCTCCTGACAAAGCTTCCGGCTATGCCACAGGGCGGCGATAGCGCCGACGACGTTGAGGTAATTACCGACCCCATAAGTGGGCTATCCTTCCAGGTGGCGCTCTATCGCGAGCGCAGGCAAATTCGCTATGAAATTGGCGTTGCCTGGGGCGTGAAAGCAGTCAAACCAGCGCATATCGCGCTATTGATCCAGTGATTGTCATGAGCGAGAAAAAAACGATTGGAAAAGAAGAAGTGGGCAATAACGGAACCGTCACGCCCGACCCTCTCCCGGCACGGGAGAGGGGGAAAGAATCTCCTTTCCCTGTTCCGGGGGAAAACCGGGATGGGGGGACGGGCATCCAAACTAAGCTTATCTGTCAAGTTCCGCCTGTTTATAGACCTGTTTAACAAACAGATCAGGCTGTTGCGCGTACCATGATTTGAGTGCATCGATGGGGGATTGGTAGCCGATGGCCCGTTGCGGGATGA
>JAITSS010000002.1 GCA_031287565.1 Desulfobulbaceae bacterium | reverse complement strand
CTATGAATGGCTCAGGAACTCGCGATACAGGACGTGTCCTTAATGTTTCAAAAGATACTGTTACTTCTGTTTTAAAAAAACAGAAAAATTCCCAAAGCAAGTTAATGAAGAATACCTTTAATAGCGGCGTGGAAATTCTTCCAGATCTAAAGAAGAAATATCCGAGCTACCTCAAGCCAGACTTCCACTCGATCAAAATCACTCACAACGATGGGATCGTTTATCTCGAATCGGTGCGTTACCGTCGCTCAGATTTCAAAGACGAAATAATCGAGAGAATTGACCTTGGTTTTATTATTAACGGAACATCGGAGATGTTGTTTTTGGCATCGAGAAATCCGGAAGACAATGCCCGTTTATTCGTCCACCAACTTGACGAGTATTCAATGATTAACTGCACCTATTTGTTTACTCACGAGGCATGTGTAGAAATTGCTCAAAGGCACGAGCGTGGCTAACCCATCATTCCACCGGACCTGTGCAAAAATCCGCGCAGGCCGCTGAATTCAAACGTTAGCCACCTCAAGTAAGGACTGTGGGCATGGAAAATAAGTGGTGGGAGCGCGTCCCCCAGCAATCCAAGCGCGCCGCGAAGAAAAATCGCCCTTTTCCGGTCACAATTCCTGACCCGACATTGACAGACGAATTGCCAAAGCCATAAGCTGTGCCAAATAAGAAAAATACCACGAGAGAAACGCTGATTTCATTCATCTGCCTGTCGAATGACAGGCGCGGAAGCAGGCGCCGCGCCCCTGCGTTCCAACCTGTCTGCTGCCTGAATCAGGCAGGCAGCAGACAGACGATGAAAGAAACTTTGTTCCATCAAGTAAATCTCAAATTATTTTGCAATCAAGCCTATTTGATTTAACGTGATTATTTCTTTTATAATTTACTATAGTAAACGGCATAAATAATTGTGCTTGAAATATATTTGATGGTATTGCTCCACCAATTAAATCTCGAAAATAGCACAATTCATAATGTCGTTTACTATAGATTTCATCGTTTGGTCAGTAATCAGCGTTTCAGTAGCTATACCCACAAGCACCAGGCATGATGCGCGGCTTGGCCGAACCATCCCACAAGCGGGCAAGGAAAGAAACAAGGCGCGGGCGCGTTCCGCTTGCCCACGGGCATAAATGCTGGGCGACTCCGGGACTGGCTCAGCGCCTGTTACCACACCATTGATTGTGTCAGGAATTTATAGTCCCCAGCCGGATGGAGGCCGCGTTCGCGATGACACAAAGATCAAGAGAAGACGGCGCGGCGGCGAATAATTCCTCACCCGCGTCGCTCAGTCGCGAAAGAATCCATTCGTTAGCCGGGGAAACCTTTTTCGCCCGTGGTGAAGACTATGCGCGGCGCGGCAAGGTGCGCGAACTGACAGAGAACGGCGCGGCCATCGCCGCTGTGGTCACGGGAGCGAAGGAGTATCAGGTCGCATTCAGCTTCGGCAACACGGAGCAATGGCGCTGTTCCTGCCCGGTCGGCGGGCGCGGCCTGTTCTGCAAACACCTGGCCGCCGCAGCCTTAACCTGGCTTGCGCGGCAAACCGCCGTCGCCTCGGACACGGCCTCGCCGCCACCTGAAAAGCAAACCATCACCAGCCAGACCGCAACAGCCATCGAGACTGATTATTCATCATCCCTCGACGACGGCCCGCCGCCTTTGCCGCTCGCGCATCTGCGCGATTTTCTGTATTGCCCGCGCCTGTTTTATCTGCAATGGGTGGAAAATCTCTTTGAAAGCAAGCCTCCCGTCGCCGACGGTTTCACCTTGGTCAGCCAAGACATCTCGTTACGCCGCATTCATCTTGAAGACGCCGCGCTCGGACTGACCGGCATCGTCAGCGCCATCGAAGGCACCGACGGCCTCGAATGCGCGCATGTCGCGCCAAACGCCGCGCCCGCCCAGGATTCCTTCGCCGTCTGGCATCCGCTTGAACCGGAAACAATTCGCCTGGCCGCCAGCGCCTTGCTCCTTCAGGCCGGGGGCTATGCGGTCGCACCGCGGGTGACGATTTTTTTCAGCGACGACAAAGAGGTCATGACCGTTCCGCTGGATGAAACCATCCTGGCGCGGGCGCGTTCGTCTGTGGACGACGCCCGCGCCCTGGCCGTCACCCACCGTTTGCCGCCACCCTTACTGGATGACAGACGCTGTCTGGCCTGCCCAGCCTATTCCCTGTGTCTGCCACGTGAATCCATCTGGTGGCGCGGCAAAAGGACGCGCCGACGCCGCGACGATAAAACCCGCTACTTGCCCGGCATGGAAGCGGCGCAACGGCCCATCGAACACATCGCCGCTCCCGACCTCAGCGCCAGACCGCCGATGCCGCCACTCATGGCCGGAGAAATCATCATTGTTCAACAGCCCGGCGCGGTCGTCGGCAGGCGTCAGGGCGAATTCATCGTCACGGTTTCCGGCGAAATCGCCGCTCGTCTGCCGCTGCGTGAAACCCGCGCCATTCATCTCTACGGCCCGGTTCAGCTCACCAGCCAGGCGGCGCGAACCGCCTTGATGCTGGAAGTGGACGTCGCCTATTTTTCCAGCACCGGACATTTTCTCGGACTACTGCGCGGCCTACCGGCCAGCGGCGTCCAGGCCCGCATCGGCCAATACCGGCTGTTCACCCATCCTTTTGTCCGCGTCCGCCTGGCCTGTGAAGTCATCCGCGCCAAAATTCATAACCAGCGGGTGCTGCTGATGCGCAACGGCAAGGCCGATAAATCCCAGCTCGAAGAATTGGCCCGCCTGCGCGACGCCGCTCGTGGCGGGCACACGCTCGCCGAGTTGCGCGGCATCGAAGGCGCGGCGGCGCGGCTGTATTTTTCCTGTTTTTCCAGCATGTTCAAAGATAGCGTCGATTGGGCCTTCGATTTCAGCGGTCGCAACCGCCGCCCGCCCAAAGACCCAGTGAACGCCATTTTATCGTTCGGGTATTCCCTTTTAGCCAAAGAATTGACCGGCGTTTGCCACAGCGTCGGGCTTGACCCGTTTTTAGGTTTTCTGCACGAACCGCGCTATGGCCGCCCGGCCCTGGCCTTGGATTTGATGGAGGAATTCCGCCCGCTGATCGCCGATAGTGTCGCCGTCGCGCTGGTCAATCGAGGTGAGATGGATGAGGATGATTTCAGCCGTGTCGAAAACGGCGTCTGGCTCAACGAACGGGGCCGCCGCGCCTTTTGGGATGCCTGGTTCCGCCGCCTTGACACCCAAGTCAGCCACCCAGAGTTTGGGTATAAAATGAGTTATCGCCGCATGTTCGAGGCGCAGGCGCGGCAACTCTGGCGCTTTGTTCGCGGCGACAGCGGTGGATACAGCGGATTCACCACCCGGTGAAACCGGTCTGTTCCTAAAGCGCTTCCTCCACCGCAAAGCCAACGACATTTTTCTGGTCGCGGCTGAATTCGATACCAATCATAAAAATCGGTTGATTGAGACTTTTGTATTTATCGGCATAGCCCTTATCCTTAATTTGCTGCAAGGCCTTGCCTTCCGGCTCAATTTCCACCACTTTGAATTCAAAAAGATAGACCTGATTATTAAATTTCACCGCCATATCCAAACGCCCGGCGTAACTTGAGTCTTCCGGCGTCACATCTAAACCGATCGCCGCGAAATAGGCGTAAAAGACGCTGGCCCAATATCCTTCGTAATCGGCAATATTGTTTTTGCGGTGCCAGTCAGCCGGAATGCCCGCGAACATGGCGTTGATGAGTGCATGGATACCGGTGAAATCATTGACTGAAAGGAGATCATAAAGTCTGGTCGTGCGAACGATTGCCTGACCAGAATCCAGGGACAAACGCAGCAACAGCGCTTCGGTAAGACTGGTGCGCACCTCCAGATTGGGAAAACGCAGCAGGTAGCGCGGCACGCCGCCGATGCGACGCACCGAAG
>JAITSS010000067.1 GCA_031287565.1 Desulfobulbaceae bacterium | reverse complement strand
AATTTTATTTTTCGCATTTTGGCGTGGGATTTTCGTAGCATATTCCGCTCCATCGCATCCCGGCCAGACGCGACACCCAGAACATTGCCGACAGTAGGGAGTTTCTGAGGAAACTCTACTTACAAGCGCAACCAAGCCTGAATCATCGACGATGTGGCAAATGGAGGTGAGAGGCATGAAAAATTCATAAAAACCAGCGGAACCACGGCATGGCAGAAGTTTGTGGAGGCCCGTGGCTCGCTGGTGGGTGGGCGGCGAGTAATACTTCAATTGATTTCGTGTGATATTATTCGTTCTTGATGGAGTCGTCAATATTTTTTTTACAGCAACACGTTTTTCTCCTTGAATGTCATATTTTTTTATTTCGTAATATTTTTCTTGCCTGGAAAAAGCACTTCGGGTAGGTTGCGCCACGACGTTGCGATTTACTACTAAAATAAGAAAGGCTGATGCGAGTTGAACAAGGTCGGCGGGGAGGGAGACAACGATTCAGGACAACACAGAACAAAAAAAGAGGGGATGACGCCGCCTCATCTTGGCGGTTGCGACGACGCCATCCCCTGAGAAAGAACAAAGGCCGGAGCCTGTGTCCGGCCTCAATTCTGCCATGGTTGCAAAACAAAATCAAATGGGAGAACAGGAGGCGATATGTTCAACAAACGCTATGCGCCATTGTGGCTTGTGGTCGCGCTTTTGCATCCAGGGCTGGCTTCAGCCGAAGCGCCAAGCCCGCCGGAGAAGACCACCACACTGGAAGAAATTGAAGTCCGCGCCGCCGTCCGCCGTGAAGAGTTGCAATCGACCGGCGCGACGGTGCTGGAAAACAGCGACATCACCAACCGAATCTACGTCACGCCTTTGGACATCGCCACCCAATCGCCCGGCGTCAGCATCGTGCAGTATGGCGAAAACGGCGTCGCGCCGCAGTTGATGATGCGCGGTTTTTCCGGGGCGCACGGCGGCGGTCTGGCCGCGACCCTGGACGGCATTCCGCTGCACGACACCGGCCACTCCGACGGCTATTTTGATACCGGGCTGATCAATCCGCTGGAAATCGAATCGGTGGAAATCATCAAAGGGCCTGCCTCGGTTTTGTACGGCAACCACGCCCAGGGCGGCGCCATGGCCTTCCAAAGTTATAAAGCCGGTGATTTCAACCGCATGAATATCCGCTACGGCGAAGACAACACCGTGGACGCGGCGGCGCTGATCGCCCAACCAGCTTTAGACGGCAAACTCGACCAGGTGTATTCATTTCAGCAATTTATGACCGATGGTTGGCGCGACAATTCTGACTGGACGCGACAGAACGCCTCTGGCCGCTGGACCTATCATTTCACCGACCAGTTTTCGGCCAGCCTCAATCTGCGCGGCTACCGTTCAGATTGGGATTCCGCTGGCTACACGCCCAACACCTGGAACACGGAACGAGCGCTGTACAACGGCGACGGCGGCGACGGTACCGGCAACGGCGGCAATCGCGACCGTTTTGATGGCCGCATCTGGGCCAACTATTTGCTGACAAACAACAGCCAGCTCACCTACTACGGTTTCGGCACCGACCTGGACAACACCCGCTATCAGCTCGGCTGCAACGGCAAAGGTGAATTAAGCAGCGCCATCGAGCAGAGCAATCACCGCAAAGCCATTGGCCACGGTCTGGCCTATAATTTTGACGGCGAAGTGGCCGGGCGCAAATCGACGTTGACCCTGGGCCTGGATTATCTCGACGAGGACGAATCACAAGACATCTGGAATCTGGTCCGTGGCGCTGGCCATGTCCGCGGCGACCAGACCACCCAGTACGAGTTTACTCTGGTAACAACTTCTCTTTTTGGCCAGGCTGAATACCAAGTCATCGACCCGGTGAAACTCCGTCTGGGCCTGCGCTATGACAATTTTTCCGGCGACATGGACACCGGCGCGAAGAACGTCGCCACCAACCGGGGCGGCGCCAATCGCCATTACGAGGCGGCGATCCAGGAAGCCTTCAGTCCGAAAGCCGGAATTTTCTACACACCTATCAATAACCTGGAACTCTTCGCCAACTACGGACGCGGCTTTTCCCTACCTAACATGAGCGGCGTTTCCGCCGGTGGTAATTCATTTTTCACCAAAGAAGACGCCGACATGCGCGAAATTGACCAGTACGAGCTGGGCTACCGGACTAATCCCTGGCCGTGGCTGGAATTTGGCCAAACCGGCTATCTGATCGACACCGCGAATGACTGGACCTATGACCCGATTGCCGAAACCTACGATTACGCTGGCGAAACCCGCCGCACCGGCCTCGAAAATTACCTCAAACTGACCTTTGCCGATAACTGGAGCGTCAAAGCCGACTACACCTACCAGACCGCCAAGTACCGGAAATATTTCTCCGGCGACATGGATATGAAGGATCGTCGCCTGACTAACGTTCCGACCCATATCGGCAACGCTGAGCTGGCCTACGAGCCACCGCTTGGTTTGGGCGGCAGGCTGAAGCTTCGTTTGGAGGAAGGCGCGGTGCTGCGCGATCAGCCCAGCGGTTTCAACGCCCAGTATGACGCCGACGATAAAACCACCGTCGATGCGCAGGTCAGCTACCGTTTTAACGACCGCTACCAACTGTTGCTGGATGTCACCAATCTTTTTGATGAGGACAACTATGGCAACCAGGGCGTGCCAGACGAAGCCGGGCTGTTCACCGGCTCGATGCAACGACCAAGGGCAATTTTCCTGACCTTAGATGTCAGATTTTAATCAAGCCAGGCAAAGCAATTCGCCAGGATAGACCTGTGTTTACTCTGGATTACAACCGGCATGACGCGGGCCATGACAACAAAATGTGAACAGCCGCGCCATTTCCATCAACCCATGCAGGAGAAAGTATCATGAAAAAAATCATCGCCGCCTCAGTTCTCAGCCTCATTGCCGCGCCCGCCTTCGCCCATGATTTCTGGGCTGGTTATCAACCGATTGAATCCGACAAGCCGTTCGTCGCCGTCCTCGGCTACGGTCATAATTTTCCGGCGGGCGAAGAAGTAAAGGCCGAAGAAATGGGCGTCCGCTTCAATCCGCCGAAGCTGATTGGCGCTCAGGGCGAAATCGGCCTGAAAACGAAAACGGGCGCGGAACCACGGCTCTTTGTCACGGAAGCGCCGCTGAAAAAAGGCGGCTACCTGTTGGCCGTTTCGCAAAATCCGGCCTTCTGGTCGGTCACACCCGAAGGGAGCGCCCGGAAAAACAAGAAGGAAGCGCCTGGCGCCACATCGTGCCGCCAATCGGTTGGATTCGGCAAAGCGCTGATCAACGTCGGCGAGGCGAAAACCGATGCCGCCATCTACAGCAAAGTCGTGGGACAAACCCTGGAGATTGTCCCCGCCGTCGATCCCAATTCCGTGCCCGTCGGCGGTACCTTGCCTGTCACCGTGCTGTTTCAGGGCCAGGCGATTCCCGGCGCGGACGTGAAAGCCTATTTCGCCGGTTTCTCCGATGAAGGCGCCTTCGCCTTCGCTGGACGCACCGACAAAAATGGAAAAATCACCATTATTCCGTTGCATGGCGGCCAGTGGCTAGCCAAAGCGACCTATGAGCGGCCCTATCCCGATAAAGAGGTCTGCGACCAGAGCGCCTACAATTCGACACTAAGCTTTACCGTGGCCAAATGACGCCTGTCGCAAATGCCGTTTTTATTGCCGGAAATGCTTTGCGCGCCTTTTGCTCGTCGATACTTTGGTCGTCGATACAGTAGTTCCGCGAAAACGCAGGTCCGGCAGGCCGAACAACGGATTTTTCTTTGACATTCACTGTGCCCCGCGTTCTACTTGCGGGCAGTTCAGGCGCTCGCAAGAGCTTAATAGGGAACTCCGCGCGAATCGGAGACAGGCCCGCTGCTGTAACCGGGGACGAAAGCCGCATGATGTCACTGGCCTCTTGCCACACCGAGAGACCGGGAAGACGCGGCGAATAGGACGAACCGGGAGTCAGAAGACCTGCCTGAACAATAAAGATGGCGTCCGCGTGGACGGCGGCGCATCTTGTCTTCCGTGGATAAAAAAGGGAAATCCCGGATCGGCGTTGCCGGTCCGGGATTTTTTTGTCGTCAACACGGAAAAAGCCGCCCGTTTCGCTGGAGAGGCGGCGCCCTAACCTAGTGGAGAATCTTATGTTTGTTCGCTGTCTTGGCGCGGCGGTCTCGCTGCTGATCTTCCTGGCGCCGGTCGCTTCGCTTGCGGTCTTGGATGAGGTGAAAAAACCAGTCGCCGACTACATCGCCATTCGTCAGAACACCCAAAAGGAAGCGCAAAAATGGCGGGACGACAAGGATGAACTCCTCTCACGCCTAACTATCATGGAAGAACGCGGCAAGCAAATGGCCGAGCGCAAAACGGCGCTGGAAGAACGCCTGGCCGCCGCCCGCAAGCGGGTCGCGGACAAGAACCGGCAACTGGCCGACATCGAAACCATCCGCGCCAGTATCGCGCCCTTCTTAAGCGAGCTGACCGGCGAAATCGACGAATTCGTCGCGGCCGATTTGCCTTTTCTCGCCGAAGAGCGGCAAAGCCGCTTACAGCGCCTGAAGGAAATTGAAAGCGATCCCAAAGCCGAGGTCAGCGAAAAATTCCGCAAAGCCATGGAGACGCTGCTCGTGGAAACTGAGTACGGCCACACCATCGAAACCTATCAACAAACGATTCCACTTGAAGGCCGGAATCGGCTCGTCGATGTGTTCCGCCTGGGCCGGTTGGCGCTGTTCTTTCAAACCGTTGATCAAAAGGAGAGCGGTTTTTACAACATGGCGACGAAATCGTGGCAGAAGGTGGACAACGAATACAACCGCGCCATCTCGCACGCCATGGAAATCGGCGGCAAAAGACGGCCAGTCGAACTGCTCGCCCTGCCCTTGGGAAGGATAGGCAAATGAAGATTTTCATCGTTCTTTTCATCTCGGTTTTCGCCATTACTCTGTTCCAAAATGATTGTCAGGCCACTGAACCGGTTCAAGACATGCGAGCCATTCAGAAATCGGCCAGGAAAAACATCGAGGATCTAAAAGCCAAAGCGCTGGCCGACAAGGCGGCGGCGGAGCGGGAGCAGGCAAGCAGCCGTCAACAAATCATCAACGATAAAAGCCGTTTGCAGGCGGAAGCGCGGCGTGTGGAAGGCGAGACGAACAGCCTGGAAAACGCGGTCAGCCGACTCGCCGAAGAAGAAGAAAAACTCATAGCCGAAGAACAAGCGTTGGACGCCAAATTGGGCGAGGCCGACGCCGTGGTGAAAGAGTTGGTTGGCGTCGCCCGCATTCAGGCCAAAGATATGCAGGGGATCATCGACAACAGTCTGGGACGGGCCTTGGAAGGGGAACAGGGAGCGGCGGACAAGGCCTTTCTCACGGAAATCGCCGAGGCCAGGCGCTTTCCGGCTCTCGCGGATTTGCGACGCATGAACGCCATCACCTTCTCCCAGTTGCGGAACGGCGGCGCGGTGCGGCTGGTCAAAGCGCCAATTGTCGATCGCGGCGGCAACAGCGTCGAAGCGGAGGTATTGGCGCTCGGCGACTTCACCGCCGCCTACAGAATCGGCGATGAAACCGGCTTTTTGAATGACAGCCCAGCGAGCAACAAACTGTTCGCCCTGTCGCGGCTCCCGTCGCGCGCCCAGCAAAAAGAACTCGTCGCCTACATGGAAGGCGAAAGCGAGGCCGCGCCAATCGACGTGTCACGGGGGGCGGCAATCAGCCAGTTGATTCGCACGCCGACCTTCGACGAACAAGTGCTTTCCGGCGGCCCGCTGGTCTGGCCGATTCTTCTGATTCCAGTGGTCGCGATTTTCCTGTTGCTTGAGCGCGTCATATTTCTGTGGCGCGGACGGATTAAGGCCGATGATTTCCTGGCAAAAATAGAACACCTCGCCGAAAACGGCCCGGAGACCGGCTGGCGGGCGGCGGGCGAATTGTGCGGAGGCGTCTCCGCGAAACCCCTGGCCAGGGTTCTTGGCGCGGGCATCGCGGTCATCGGTCAGGGACGCGACGCTGTAGAAAATGGTTTGCAGGAGGCGATCCTGAAAGAAATCCCGCCGATGGAGCGATTCCTGTCCACCTTAAGCGTGTTGGCGGCAATCGCGCCGCTGTTGGGTTTACTCGGCACGGTGACGGGCATGATCGACACCTTCGAGGTCATTACCATGTTCGGAACCGGCGACCCGCGCATGATGTCGGGCGGCATTTCCGTGGCCTTGGTGACGACCATGCTCGGCTTGATGGTGGCGATTCCGATCATGCTCGCCCATGCGCTTTTAAGCCGTTCGGTGGAAAACCGCATCGCCGAACTAGAGGAAAAATCAGTGGCTCTCGTCAATTTCAGCGAGCGCCTGCCGACCAGCAGGCAGGGCGGCGGCCATGGCCAGGTTTGAAATTTTTTGGGATGATTTCATCTTCCGACTGGACGCCTACATGCAAGCCGGCGGCGAGGTGATGTGGCCACTGGCCATTTTGAGTTTCATCATGTTTTTCCTGATAGTCGAACGCGCCCTGACAATTGGCCGTGGATTTGTCAGAAAACCGCTGCCTTTCGCCGCCGCCTGGGACTATGTGCGACGAGGACGCGACCCGGCTTTGGACGGACACCACGGCGTCGTCGCCGCCTTAGTCGGAAATTTTCTCGCGGCGCGCGGCGACGACCCGGAACTGAACGCCCGCATCCTTCGCGAAACGGCCAAGGAAATGAGCCGCGCCCTGACCGACCGCCTGCCTTTTATCGGGGCGCTGGCCGCCGTCGCGCCGCTTCTGGGACTGCTTGGCACCGTCAC
The DNA here is from genome assembly GCA_031287565.1 of Desulfobulbaceae bacterium. Taxonomy (GTDB): domain Bacteria; phylum Desulfobacterota; class Desulfobulbia; order Desulfobulbales; family Desulfocapsaceae; genus UBA8130. The sequence goes on along the minus strand of JAITSS010000067.1, from coordinate 51,883 downwards.
CGGCATGATCGCCACCTTCGACGTGATGGCAATTTTCGGTGCCGGCAACGCTAAGGCCATGGCCGGCGGCATTTCCGAGGCCCTGATCACCACCCAAACAGGCTTGCTGGTCGCCATTCCCGGCCTATGCATGAAAAATTTTCTTGAGAAGCGGGCGAAAAATCTTGAAAAACGCCTGACCGCCGCCGGGCTGTACCTGACAAGAAAATTGGCCCACGAAGAAAAGATCGGCCCCCAAAATCCGTCATCTGAGACCTGAATATGCTGAACATCACCGCCGCGCGTCGCAATCGACAGGCCGCCGTTGAGTTAAACATGGCACCGCTCATCGACATGGTTTTTATCCTGTTGATTTTTTTCCTCGTGACCACGAGTTTTGTTAAAGAAACCGGCATCGAGGTCAACCGCCCCGCCGCCGCTACCGCCGTTGCCCGCGACAAGGCAACGCTTTTGGTCGGCATCGACGCCGCCGACCGGGTGTTTTTCGACAATCGCGAAATTGATGTCAGGGCGGTGCGCGCCAATATCGAACGCGCCCTGGCCGAAAACCCGGAAGGAAGCGTGGTGGTGGTCGCCGATGAAAAAAGCTCGACCGGCGCGGCTATTCAGGTGATGGATGGCTGCCGCTTGGCCGGAGCGGCTAGCGTCTCTTTGGCGGCCAAACTGCCGCAGGGGGAATGAAATGCTCGCGTCCGCCCGCCGCGCCTCTTTCAATTCGTCTGGTTTGGCGCGGTTGTTCACGGCGCTCGTCGTGGCGCTTTTGGCCAATCTGCTGCTGTTCGGACTCATGCCTTTTCTGCTCACCGGCGCGCCGTCGCGCCCGGCCTTTGAGCCGGTGGCCACAAATATCAATATCGTGCGCGTCAAACCGCCGCCGCCGGTGGAAGAAAAGAAAAAGCCAGAGGAGCCGCCGCCGAAGCGGGAAACGCCAAAACTCGGCCAGCCAAGGGCGACTCTCAACAAGTTGACCTTGCCGTTCGCGGTCAATCCGCGCATTCCCCAGATGAGTCAGGATTTGGCGGTGCCGGTGGCCGCGTCCGCATTGCCGACGACCGTCACGGGCGTGTTCGACGACGGCGATCTCGACGCGCCTTTAACCACAATCGTCCGCCTGCCGCCCATGTACCCAATGGCCGCGAAAAATCGCGGGCTTGAAGGTTGGGTCAAGGTGCGATTGCTGGTCAACGAGGAAGGCCGGGTGGAAGACGTGGAAGTGCTTGACGCCGCGCCAAAAAAAATTTTCGACGAGGCGGTGTTGCGGGCGGTGCACGGCTGGCGATTCAAAGCTGGAACCGTCGGCGGTCAGCCAGTGAAGACCCGCGCCGAAACCACGGTACGTTTCAACCTTGATTAAATGAGGGTGGGTATGAACGATTGTTGTCCGTATTTTAAACGATTGATTTCAGCCTTGCTGTGCGTCTCGTTCTTTATGCTCGCGCCGCCCGCCTTCGCCGGAGACCGACAGGATGACATTTCCCCGGCGGCGAGAGTCGCGCTCGTGAAGGCGCAAACGCTGATCGGTGACAAACAATATGGCCAGGCCATCGCCCTGTTGCAGGCTTATCAGAAAGGTGGCAAATCGGATCGCCTTGAAATCGAAAATATGATAGGCATCTGCTATCTGCTGGAAAACAAACCCAAGCAAGCGGCCAAAACGCTGGAAAAGGCGCTAGCCCTTGACCCGCATCATGTTCCGGCGCGGCTCAACCTGGCCAAAGCCGCCTTTGACGACCAGGATTACCCAAAAGCCTCGAAAAATTTTGCCGAAGCCTATGCGGTGGATGGAGAAAAAAATCCCGAACATTTATACTTCGCGGCCATTTCCGCCTTGCAAGCCGGTGACGGCGCGAGGGCGGCGGCGCTGTTGGAACGGCTACAACAAAAAACCGGCGGCGCGTTCAAAATGGAATGGCGCGAGGCGCTAACGCAGGCGCTGGTCAATGAAAATCGGGTGCGGGAAGCTTTGCCACACATGCTGGCGCTGACTAAAAGCATGAGCGGCGACAAGAAGAAGCAATGGCAGGAAGTTCTGCTGCACCAGTATTCTCGCTTGGGCATGGAGAAAGAAGCCGTCGCCATGGTCAGCGAATTGCTGGAAACCGAACCGAGGGAAGGTAAATGGTGGCGGGCGCTCGTCCATATTCATCTTGAACGAAACGACTATCCAGCGGCGTTGGCGGCGCTCCACATTTTGGGCTTCATCGCGCCGCTTTCCGGACAGGAACGCGTCCTGGAAGCCGATTTATTCCTCCAGACCGGCATTCCCGGCCAGGCCGCGCCGCTGTATACAAAAATACTTGCGGAAGGCGGCGGCAACGATGCGCTGAACAAAGCAATCATCGCCCGCCAGCAAAACGGCCAGCCGCAAGAGGCGCTGACGCTTTTGGAGCGGTATGCGCCCAAACCGCTGAGCGCCGAGCTGTCGTTGAAAAAAGCCGATTTGCTGTACCAGGCCGGGCAATACCAGGACGCGGCGCGTCAGTATCAAACGGCGGCGAATTCCGGCTGCAAAGAGAAGAAACGCGCGCTGCAAATGGCTGACTATATGAAAAGCCTGGCTTTAGCATACAGCGTTCATTGAAACCGGCGCGATTATTTTTCATCCCACAAACAATAAGGTCGGCGGCTCAGAGCGGCGTTGGTATAGCGTGGGTCGCCGCTGACTTCCCGGCCAATCCAGGATGGTTTGGCAAATGGCGCATCCGGCGCGGGCAACTCGATTTCGGCCACGACAAGCCCTTGGTTTTCCGCGAAAAATTCATCCACTTCCCAGACAAAACCCTGGAAGGAAATGCGATGGCGGCGCTTTTCAATCAGTGGACGCAGGCACAAAGTTGCAAGCATTTCCAGCGCGTCGGCCAGGGGAATTTCGTACTCGTATTCCGGGCGGACGCCAGCCACCGCCGCGCCTTTGATGGTCAGGTAGCCGCGATTTTCCACCGCGCGCACCCGCACCGTGCGGCCTTTTTCCGAATTCAGATAGCCCTGGCGGTAGATGCGTCCAGCATCTAGACCGCGCCAGGCATCGCTTGCCAGCAAAAATTTCTTCTCAATTTCCACGCCCATCACGCGCCCCAGAAGGCGGCCAATTCTGTCAGGCTTTCGCGCCGCCGCAAGAGCGTAAAACCATCGCCGTCATATCCTATGACCTTGGGAATCTGGCGGCTGTTGTAGCGCGACCACATCGACAAGGTGTAGGCGCCCGCATCACGAATGATAAGAAAATCACCTGGTTGCGCCTCAGGAAGCGCCAGTTGCCGCGCCAACACATCGCCCGCGAAGCAGAGCGGCCCGGCCACCGTATAGCGGCGCGTCGGCCCGGTTTTTATCCGACCCGCGCCGTCCGTGAGAAACAAATCGTGGTGCCAATCTTCCGGGCGATAGCAGCGGCGCAGAAACAAATCAGCGCCGACGTGCGCGACCAGGGTCGGTTGCGCGCCCGCTTTGACGTATTCGATACGACTGGCGACCCAACCGGCGTTCGCCTGGATGAAACGACCGAATTCCGTGATGAGACGCCAGCTCGGCGTGAACAATTCCGGCATAGCCCGGCGCAGCGCCTGGGCGTATTCGGCCACGGTCGGCGGTGTTTCGTCGTCGCGATACGCAACCGGCAGGCCGCCGCCCACATCGAAAACCCTGATACGCGGCGCGGCCCATCGCCGGTTGATTTCCTGGGCCAGCGCAAACACCGCGCTCACTCCACTAACTAATAACGGTAGTTTGCAACCCTGCGAGCCGATATGGACATGCAGCGCCGAAAGCCAGGGGTAGCTTTCAAAAGCGGCAATGATTGCCGCCCGCTGTTCGTTTACTGGCGCGCCGAATTTTGAATCACCGCCGGCGACACTGGTTTGGGCGATGACGCCGATGCCGATTTGTGGATTGACGCGCAGGCCGACGACGCTTTCGCTGGCCCGCGCCTGCCGCAAGCGGGCGATACGCGCCAATTCTTCCAACGAATCGGCGTTGATATGCACACCCTTCTCCAGAGCCAAAGCCAGTTCCGCTTCGGTTTTCACGGGAGAATCGAAGACGATGCGCGAAGGCGCGACGCCTGCGGCCAGAGCCAGATGCAGTTCGACGAGGCTGGCCGCTTCCATGCCCATCCCCAGATGCGCGGCCCGACGCAACGCCGGAACCAGCGGGTTGGCTTTGATCGCCAAGGTGTGCAGAGCGTTTTCGGGAAAAGCCCGCTGTGCCGCCCGGCAACGCTCAGCCATAAAGGATAAATCGTGGAAGAGCGCCGCGCTGTCTTCGGCGTCGATAAGACCCGGCTCGGCCAAAGCCTGGCGCAAAATTTTAGCTATTGGCGCGGGCGCGAGCCGCGACCTTTCAGTGGCGGGACAAGAGCAAATGTTCGACATGCGGACCGACTTTTTTCCAATCCACGCAGGGGCGGGCGAATCCTTTGATCTGCACCAGCGGACAACCGACGGCGGAATCGTCGATATAGAGATCGGCATAGGCCTTCGGACTTTTCGTCCAATCATCCTGATCCGGGTTATGGTTAATGCCGTACAAGGTGATGCCACCGGCTTTTACATAACTAATTGCTTGTGTTAATATCGGGCCATATTTTTCGTTATCAGAGCGCATGGTGTAGAGAATAATCCGCGCGCCGTAGGCCTGAAATTTTTTCAGCCACTTCATCGCATCTGGCACCGGCTGACCAATCTCAGGGTAACGGTGGTCAACCAAAGTGCCATCGAAATCAACACAAATATCCATGAATCCTCCATAAAAAAATACGCGCGTGCTACAAGGGCCGAAATCGACGAAAAGGAGGGGAAATGGACATCACATATCCTGTCGTAAAACCGCGCTGCTGCTGATGTGCAGCAACCTGTTCATGACGTTCGCCTGGTATGCCCACCTGAAAAATCTCGGCGACAAGCCGTGGTTTGTCGCGGCGATTTGTCGCTGGGGTATCGCCCTGTTTGAATACCTGCTCCAAGTACCGGCCAACCGCATTGGCTACGCGACTTTAAGCCTCGGCCAGTTGAAGGTGATGCAGGAGATTATCAGCCTGTCACTCTTCTTCCCCTTTTCCCGCCTGTCTATGCGAGAACCGCTGAAGCTGGATTATCTCTGGGCGGCGCCGCCTGGTTCATGTTCAGAGATAAATGGGCTGAATCATTTACTTAGATAGCGGAACGCCTCAGCCAGACTCTGCATGTGCGCCTTTTCACCATGCGCGATGCCATATAGGATGCGCTTCACCTCGGCGTCCTCGGCCATTTCCGCGCCGCGCCGGTAAAGGTCGTAGGCGGCGTATTCAATATCCAAGGCCATCTCCAAAAGCGAAATCGGGTCGCCGGATTCAAGTCTGGCGAGTTTTTCTATCGCTCCCTGCAAGGTGGTACCACCCTCCAGCACCTCGCCTTTGGCCGCCGCAAACACCGTGTCAAAATCGGGGATATCGGCTTCTCGCTTGCGCAGAATATTGTACAGGGTTTGGGCGTGGTGGGTTTCCGCCTCCGACAACGAGCCAAAAGCCTCACTGAAAGGAGCATCTGGAAAACGCTCCAGGACTTTATGATAAAAAATCCAAGCGCCCTTTTCCATGTCGATGCCGGAGTTCAGCACCATGGTGAAATCGCTGAGTTCGCCCAGCGCCTGCACCCTGGGAAAATCGCTCAGGGTTTTGCCGTCCCACGATAAAATGCCGCCGATATGGTTCAAAATGGTGACATCGTTGCCGAGCTGCTGACGCGCCAAAGTCGCCGACGCTCGCGACCGCGCCCCGGAGCGACAGGTGAAAATTAGCGATTTGTCCTTCGGCAGGCTAGGAAGTTCTTCTTCAAGGAGCGGAAACGGCATCAACCGCGCGCCAGGAATATGGGTGCGACTGTATTCGCTCGGCTCGCGCACGTCGATGAGGGCAAAATCCTGCTCTTTGTGTTCTTTGATGTAGGTTTTCAGTTGCTCGGTGTCGAGATTGATAATATCGGCGGTGTTCATGGTCGATTCCTCACATATTTAAGGATTAAATTGCCGCGTGGCCGACATCGTTTTTTTGCAATGACAAAGACATTACGCTAGCAACAAATCGCGAAAAAAGCCAGAGAGGAGAAGGTAGTTATCGCGCCGCCAGGGCCATCATTTGGTAAACCAGTTGCGCCGCCGTGAAATCAGCGAAATGCAGGCCGAAAATAGGCGCGAATTCCACCACATCGAAGCCGATACAGGTATGCTGATGAAAAATTTGTTCTAAAATATCCATTGATTGCCACCATGTCAGGCCGCCGGGAACCGGTGTGCCAGTGGCCGGCATGACGTTTGGGTCAAGCCCATCGACATCGAAGCTGATATAGACGCGCTCCGGCAAAAAAGCGGGCCAAGCAAGGCGCGCGCCGTGGCGGTGAATGGTTTGGGCATCGACAAAGGCCAGAGTATCGGAATTTCCCTGACGATAAATTTGCTCTTCAGAACTGTAGGCGCGGGTAGCGATCTGAAGAATCGGCACGCCCAACTCATGGATACGGCGCATGACGCAAGCGTGGCTGAATTTCGAGCCTTCATATTCGTCGCGCAGGTCGGCGTGGGCATCAATATGGATAATGCCGAAATGTTTGTGAAATTTCCGCAAGGCCCGAATCGCGCCCAGGCTGACGCTGTGCTCGCCGCCGAGCAGAACCGGGATTTTTTGCTGGGCGGCGGCGTACCCAACCGCCGCTTCAATGCGGGCCAGAACCGCCACCGTCTCACCCCCACAATCCACGGTCGGCGCCGTGTAAATGCCGTGTTCCGCCGGAACCGTTCCAGTATAGGAATCGAGTAATTCCAGTTGCCGCGAGGCCGCTAAAATCGCCGCCGGACCGTTGGCCGCGCCCGCGCCATACGACACTGTTTGCTCCATCGGCGCGGCGATGACGTGGAACAGCGCCTCATCCGGTGGCGACGGCCTGACATCATCCCCATGAAAATTCATGCGATTCTCCCACGATAATCGTCAAAGCCGAAACGACGCGCGGAATGCGGACGATTGGCTTCATCCATGAGATATATCTCCGGCAATTCGACACCGTTAAAGGTGGTATTCTTGACAAAAGAATAGAGCGCCATGTCGGCCATAATCAGCCGGTCGCCAATGCGTAGCGGCTTGGCGAAGGAATAGTACCCAAACATATCACCGGCCAGGCAGGAAATGCCGCCAAAGCTATATGTGTGGGACAGGATTCCCGGCTCCGCGCCACCGACAATATGCGGGCGATAGGGCATGGCCAGAACATCCGGCAAGTGGGTTTCCGCCGATGAATCAAGAATAGCTATCGGCGGGTTGCGGTCAAGAATGTCCAGAATGGTCGTGACAAAGACCCCGGCGTTCAACACCACCGCCTCACCCGGCTCAAGATAGACCTTGATATTATTATGCCGGGCGCGAAATTCATTGATGGTTCGGCATAGGAGCGCCGTATCGTAATTTTGGCGGCTGATATGGTGGCCGCCGCCGAAATTCACCCAGCTCATCTGGTCGATCCAGGGCGCGAAATTTTTTTCAAAATGCGCCAAAACCCGTGCCAGAACATCGGCGCCCTGTTCACACAGGGCGTGAAAATGCAAGCCGCTTATGCCGGTCAGATCGGCGTTTTCCAGCTCATGTGGCAACAAGCCGAAACGAGAGCCAGGCCGACAGGGATCGTACAAAGGAGTCGCCACTTCTGAATAGCCGGGATTGACGCGCAGGCCGATGCGTATCTCTTTGCCGCAGGCCGTGGCGCGTTCGATTGCCGGTTGATGATACCGCCACTGTCTGAGAGAATTGAACAGGATATGGTCAGAAAAACGAATAACTTGCTCCATTTGTCGGCCATGGTAAGCCGGCGCATAGGTGTGCACCTCGCCACCGAAATCCTCACGCCCAAGTCGCGCCTCAATCGGACCGCTGGCGCAGACCCCATCAAGATATTGGTGTAAAACGGGAAACAGGGCAGGCAACGCGAAGGCTTTCAGAGCCAACAAGATATTTGCTCCGGTCTGTTGGCGTATCTCGGCGAGAATGCGGCAGTTCCGCCGCGCCGCCACGCCGCTGATCAGATAGCAAGGCGTGTTGAGCTGTTCGGTTATAGAGGGCGGAAAATCGGCCAAAGTCGATGCGTCTTGCGAATTAACAGCAGTCATTTGCGGAGATGCAAAGCAAAAGGAGGTAATGCCATAAAAAAAGCGCCAAACGGATCAAACCGTCTGGCGCTTCAATAATACGTTGTGCCGTCTCAATTACATACCGACGGTTCTGATGCGGGCAAGCGCCCTTTGCAAGGCCGATTCAGCGCGGAATTTGTTGACTGTCTCGTCATGCTGAGCCGCCTGCGCCAAACGCCTTTCGGCGCGTTCTTTGGCGCGCATGGCCCGCTCGACATCAATATCTGAGCCGAATTCAGCATTTTCCAGCAAAAACGTTACCTTGCCGCCCGATACTTCGCAAAAACCGCCGGTAATCATCAGCGGCGTGCGCTTGTTGTCGATTTCATAAACCATGATCCCGGTCTTCAACGTCGAAAGAAAGGGTTCGTGGTTCGCCATAATACCAAAATCGCCACCCTGACCTGGCGCGTTTACAATGTCAACATCGCTATTAACAATAGCCCCCGCCGGGGTGACTACTTCCAGTTGTATGCGCTGTCCCATTCGGATTCCTCAGAAAAACGGATCAAGCCGCCTTGCTTTTCGCGTCTTTCGCGACAGCTTCCTCAATGCTTCCGATCATATAAAACGAGTTCTCGTTCATATCGTCGTACTTCCCTTCGAGAATTTCCTTGAATCCACGCACGGTGTCCGCGACTTTAACGAACTTGCCGGACATACCGGTGAAGACTTCGGCCACAGTGAAGGGCTGCGACAGGAAGCGCTGAATCTTACGGGCGCGGGCAACCAGTTGCCGATCTTCCTCGGAAAGTTCGTCAATACCGAGAATAGCGATGATGTCCTGCAAATCTTTGTATTTTTGCAGGGTGCGCTGCACGCCGCGGGCAACCAAATAATGCTCTTCACCGATGACGTTCGGGTCAAGGATGCGCGAGGTCGAGTCGAGGGGATCAACCGCCGGATAAATACCCAACTCGGCGATCTGCCGCGACAAAACAACCGTACCGTCAAGATGGGCGAAGGTGGTGGCCGGCGCCGGGTCAGTCAAGTCATCGGCGGGCACGTAAACGCACTGAACGGCGGTGATCGAACCTTTGTTGGTCGAAGTGATGCGCTCTTGCAAGGCACCAAGGTCGGTGGCCAAAGTCGGCTGATAACCTACCGCCGATGGAATACGACCCAGCAGGGCCGATACTTCCGAGCCAGCCTGGGTGAAACGGAAAATGTTATCAACAAAGAACAATACGTCCTGTCCTTCCTCATCACGGAAATATTCGGCGGCGGTCAGACCAGTCAGTGCGACGCGGGCGCGCGCTCCCGGCGGTTCAGTCATCTGGCCGTAAACCAGAGCGGCCTTGGGCAAAACGCCGGATTCTTTCATCTCGTGGTAGAGGTCGTTGCCTTCACGGGTCCGTTCGCCAACGCCGCAGAATACCGAAATACCACCATGGTTCTGGGCGATATTATTCACCATTTCCATCATGATAACGGTCTTGCCGCAACCAGCGCCGCCGAACAGACCCATTTTGCCGCCCAGTGGAAACGGCACCAACAGGTCGATAACTTTAATGCCGGTTTCAAGAACCCGCACCTCAGTGTCCTGTTCGGTAAATAAAGGAGCCTTGCGATGGATAGGCATTTTCTTCTGCGAATCAATCGGCCCCAAGCCATCAACTGGCCGACCAACCACATTCATAATTCGTCCCAGCGCCGGCGCGCCAACCGGAATCGAGATCGGAGCGCCTGAATCCCGTACCTTAAAACCACGAACCAAGCCATCAGTTTGATCCATGGCGATGCAACGGCAGACGTTATCGCCCATATGCTGCGACACTTCAATAACCAGATTGTCCGGATCGCTCGATATGCCAGGATTTGTAACATAAAGAGCATTCATGATTTCCGGAAGATTGCCGGCGTCAAATTCGACATCGACGACCGGGCCAATGACCTGCAAAATTCTACCTACTCGTTCTGTTGTCATGGAAGAGACTCCTTCATCCAATGGGGAAAAACGAAATTATCTCAAAGCCTCGGCGCCGCCGACAATATCCATCAGCTCATTAGTAACCGCCGCCTGTCGCGCTTTGTTGTACAATATGGTCAGGTTGTTCACTATATCCTTGCAGGCGCTGGTGGCGTTATCCATGGCGCTCATCCTTGCGGCATTCTCGCAAGTGCTGACCTCAAGCATGGCGTGATACACCTGCACATTGAGATACAAAGGTTGCAAGGTTTCAACGACCGCTTCCGCCGAAGGCTCGCACAGATACTCGCCGGATACCTTCGGCGCATCCTCAATCGGCTGAATCGGCAACAACGGCGCCACCGTTGGCGTCTGTTGGACAATCGATTGAAAACGGCTGTAAATCAGCTCAACACGGTCAACCGCGCCGCTCAGGAAATGATTGGCGACATCCTGAGCAATATCACGGGCGTCATACATGCTGAAATGGCCCATGATACCGGAATAGGCCGTGCGAACCGCGCCGGTTTTTTTCAACGCCTGCTCAGCCTTTTTACCGACGCAGACATAGCTCACCTGTTGCCCGGCGGCCGCGCATTCTTTAGCGACTTGCGCCACCCGTTTCAGGATGTTGCTGTTAAACGAACCACATAAGCCACGATCAGAGGTGAAAACCACCAACTCCACTTTTTGCGCCGCTCGTTGCTCCATCAGTGGAAACTGGCTAGTCATGCCGCTGGAAACAGCCTGCATGGTCTCAGCGAATTTCGCGGCATAGGGGCGAAACGCCTCCATCTTTTCTTGAGCGCCGCGAAGTTTAGCCGCCGCCACCATGTTCATCGCTTTGGTGATCTGGGCCGTCTTCTTGACGCCGACAATCTTGAGTTTGACTTCCTTCAGACTGGGCATACGGGTTCCCCCTTAACCATTCAGACCGCGAGTCGCCTTGAAGGTATCACCGAATTTTTTCAGCACTCCGTCAAGTTTCGCTTTGATCGCGTCGGTAAAGACCTTTTCATTGGCCAGATCGGTGAAAATGGACGGCTCATTAGATTCAATAAAGTTGTACAGTTCTTTCTCATAGTCGGCCAGCGTATCAACCGGCAACGAATCAAGATAGCCGTTGGCGCCAGCATAAAGAATCGTCACCTGTTTCTCCATCGCCAGCGGCTGGTACTGCGGCTGTTTGAGAACCTCGACCAAGCGCTCGCCGCGGGTCAGTTTGGCTTGGGTGGCAGCATCAAGATCGGAACCGAAAGCAGCGAAAGCGGCCAACTCACGATATTGCGCCAGATCAAGACGCAGGGTACCCGCGACCTGTTTCATGGCTTTGACCTGCGCCGCGCCACCAACGCGGGAAACCGACAAACCAACGTTAATGGCCGGGCGAACACCGGAGAAGAACAAGTTCGGCTCCAGATAAACCTGGCCATCGGTGATGGAGATAACGTTGGTCGGAATAAAGGCGGAAACGTCGCCAGCCTGCGTCTCAATGATCGGCAAGGCAGTCAGCGAACCAGCGCCGAGCTGATCATTGACTTTCGAGGCGCGCTCCAACAAACGGGAGTGGTTGAAGAAAATGTCGCCAGGATAGGCTTCGCGTCCCGGCGGGCGGCGCAACAAGAGCGACAATTCGCGGTAGGCGACAGCCTGTTTGGAAAGATCATCATAGATGATTAAAGCGTGCATACCGTTATCACGAAAATACTCGCCCATGGCGCACCCGGCAAAAGGCGCGATGTATTGCATTGGCGCGGGGTCGGAGGCGCAGGCGGCGACAACCGTGGTGTACTCCATGGCGCCATGTTTGCGCAGAGCCTCAACAACCAGGGCCACCGTCGATTTTTTCTGGCCGACCGCGACGTAAATACAATGTACATCAGTGTTTTTCTGGGCGATGATAGCATCGACGCACAGGGCGGTTTTGCCAATCTGCCGGTCGCCGATGACCAATTCGCGTTGACCGCGACCAACTGGGGTCATGGCGTCAACAGCCTTCGCACCAGTATACATTGGCTCGTGCACGCTCTTTCTGGCGATAACGCCTGGAGCCAGAACCTCAATTTTGGAGAAGCGCTGGGCGTTGATCGGGCCTTGTCCGTCAATGGGCAAACCGATGCCATCAACGACGCGACCTTCCATTTCCGGGCCAACCGGCACTTCAGCGATACGCCCGGTGCGTTTTACGATGTCGCCCTCTTTAACCGACGATACATCACCTAAAACGGCACAACCAACATTGTCTTCCTCAAGGTTCAGGGCCAATCCCATGATTCCGCCGGGGAACTCAAGTAGCTCCATAGCCATGCAATTTTGCACGCCATAGACGCGGGCGATGCCGTCGCCCACGGAGATGACCGTCCCGGTTTCATTGAGATCAATGGCGCTCTGGTACTCGCCAATCTGCTCCTTGATAATCTGGCTGATTTCTTCGGCTTTGATCTGCATCATTCTCTCCCTTTTATGGAATCCTTCAAACCAGCAAGTTGTGTCCGAATGCTTCCGTCAAGCACCAGATCCCCCACTTTGGCGATGATGCCGCCGATGATGCTGGTATCAATACTGGTTGTCAAATTTACGTCTTTCCCCGTGAGCTTGGCGAGGGTCTTACGCACCTTCTTCAGCATTTTGTCGTTTAAAGCAATCGCCGACACGACATGACCCTGACATACATTGTTCTCCATATCCACCAGCGCCGAAAACTCTTCGGAAATCTCCGGAACGATGTCGGCGCGTTTTTTCTGCACCAGCAACCGCAGGAAATTGCCCAGCGGTTTATCCACCGACAACGAGGCGGTGACTTTTTCCATCATCTTTTCGCGAATATCCAAAGGATACATAGGATTAGCCAGGGCCAGAGCTATATCCGGCACCGCTTGATACACATCCTTCAGAGTGAGCAATGTATCGTTATATTGGGAAAACGAACCATTCTCTTTTCCAACCATGAACAGGGCCTTCGCATAACGCCGCGCCAAGATAGTCTGTTTCACTGTACGGCCTCCACTTTGCTGAGATACTGATCAACAATGCGAACCTGATCATCCTGGGTAAGCGAATTCTTGATGATTTCTTCCGCCATTGTCGCGGCTCTGTCCGCCACCTCGTTGCGTAAAAGACGTTTGGCGTCAAGAAGCTCCTTCTGCACCGCCATTTCCGCCTGACGGGTCAAGTCGGTCGCGCTCTTTTCCGCCGCCTCGATGATGCGGGCGCGTTCCTTTTCGGCCTGCACAACCGCGCGGTCAACAATTTCCTTAATGTCTTTCTCTATCCCTTCCAGTTTAACAACCAACTCCTGATAGGCTTTTTCCGCATCCTGGCGCTTGGCTTCCAAACCTTCGATTTCTTCGCGAACTCGTTGACGGCGCTCGGAAAGACTGTCAGCAACCGGTTTCGCGGCGAATTTAACCAAGAGAAGCACCAGCAACACAAAGTTGAGAATACGCCAGAACAAATCGTTCAATTTCTCTTTAGTGATGACGCCCGCCGGGCCATGACCCTTTTCGCCATGAACGGCAGCCTCTTCCTGCGCGACGCCGTGTTCCGCGCCAATCTCCGTGGCGCCCTTCATAACACCCGCTTCACTTTCATGCACAGCGGCGGAAACGTGCTCCGTAACCGGAGCCGCAATTTTATTGTGGCTCGTCTCGTTAGCGAGCAGAGACGAAGGCGCGCAGATCAAACAAAGCGCCAAAAGAAGCGCGGGGGATAGGCGATTACAAAATCGTTTCATGTCAAAGACTCCTTCCAAGAATCTTGCCAGCCATTTGCGAGGCGAATCCCTGGAGTTCGTTTTCCAACGCCTGCCTGGCCGTCAACATTTGTTCACGAATCATCGCCGTCTGTCTTTCTTTGTCGGCCTGCGCCACTTTTTTGCGGGCGTCCAGACGCTGACCAGCGTCAGCCTGAGCTTCGGAACGTCCCTGATCAAGGGTTGCTTTGGCCTGTACAGCCGCCTGCGACATCTGCGCATTCACCGATTCTCGCCGTTCCCGCGCATCCTGATCAAAACGGGAAATTTCCGACTGAAGCGAGTTCAGATGTTCGGAGCGTTCCTTGATGATTCTGCGCACCGGCTGATACAGAACACGGTTAAGCAGAATCATCAACACAATCATGTTGATCACTTGGATGAGCAGGGTCAGATCAATTGTCAGCATACCAGTTCCTCAAACGTTAAACTTGATATCGTTTCAGGCGGGAAGCAACTGGGACACCATCTCCGGCACCGCAGCCAAAGCCGCTGGTAACAGATCGGGCATGGTACCCCCGGCCTGCGCCATATCGGCGCGCCCCCCACCCTTGCCCCCGACCCGTTGCGCCACCAAATTCACCAGGGAACCAGCCTGAATTTTCCCTGTCAAATTCGAGGAAACAACCGCCAGAAGCGCCGCTTTCTCATTGACAACACCACCCAACACGGCGACACCGGAACCCATGGCCGATTTCACCTTATCACCCAGCGCCCTGAGCGTCTGAGGATCGTCCAGCTCAACGCGAGCCGCCACAACTTTGATACCCGCCACTGAAACCGCGTTGGCCAAGAGCGCATCCAAATCCGCGCCCGCCAGTCGCGCCGACAGCTCACTTATCTTCTTTTCCAGTGTTTTGTGCTGGGCCAATAGTCCTTCCACCTTGCCAACGATGGCCTCGTCGCGGGCGCTGACCAGTTGGCCGATCCGCTGCTCGCGTCGGCGCAACTCTTGAATATGGCGGAGGGCGGCGAGACCAGCCAGCGCTTCAATCCGGCGCACGCCGGCGGCAATGCCCGATTCGGCAAGGATGGTGAAAAATCCAATTTGGCCGGTGCTTTCGACATGGGTGCCACCGCACAGTTCCATGCTGTAATCACCCATGTTCACCACTCGCACCGAATCGCCATATTTTTCGCCGAACAAGGCCGTAGCCCCTTCGGCAATGGCAGCCTCCTTGCGCACGCTACGAACGCCGACCGATAAATCGGCGATAATCTGCTGATTGACCTGCAATTCAACAGCATTGATTTCTTCGTCGGTCAGCGGTGAAAAATGGGTAAAATCGAAGCGCAACCGTTCAGGGCCGACCAATGAGCCGGATTGCTTGACATGCTTGCCCAAAACTCGCGTCAACGCGGCTTGCAACAAGTGTGTCGCGGAATGATGCGCCGCCGTCGCCCGGCGGATGCTTGCCCTCACCATGACCCGAACATTCTGGCCTTTTTCGATGATGCCCTGGCGAATCACCGCCTCATGAAAGAGGAGTCCTTCGCCTTCACTGATTGTGCCAGTTATCTCGGCTTCGCCGCCGGGCCAACTTATTTGCCCACGGTCGCCGGTCTGCCCACCTGATTCAGCATAACAGGGAGTGCGGCTGACGAATATTCTGCCCACCTCGCCCAAACCCAACCGCTCCACCTCTTGACCGCTTGCGTCGAGAAGCCCCCAGACCTGGCTATCTTCCATCAGCGATTGATAACCGGTAAACTCACTGCGACGTCCGACCGCAGCAATGTTTTTAACACCTTCCGCCCATAGACGGACGCCGTCCCCCTTACGGGCGGCGCGGGATTTGTCACGCTGATCGCGCATGGCGGCATGGAACCCAGCCTCGTCGAAATCCAGCCGCCGTTCCAGCGCGATGTCGCGCACTATATCAAACGGGAAACCGTAGGTATCATAGAGTTTGAAAATAAACGCGCCGTCAATGCGGGAAGCTCGCGGCTGACGAGCGATATAGTCATCAAGCAATTGTAGGCCGTTTTCCAGAGTTTCCAGGAAACGCTCTTCCTCATGACGGACGACTTTGGCGATAAGCTCGGCAGCTTGGCGCAGATGCGGATAGGCATCCGCCATGATGACGATGACGGCATCGGCTGCTTCGGCCATAAAGGGTTGGTTCAACCCAAGATTTTTACCATAACGCACCGCCCGGCGCAGAATTCGGCGCAGGACGTAGCCCCGTCCCTCGTTGGAGGGCAGGATGCCGTCGGCAATCAGAAAAGCCGCGCCCCTGGCATGGTCGGCGATAACCCGCATCGCCACAGTCGTCGCGATATTTTCGCCGTATGTCCTGCCGCTCAATTTTTCTATGCGGTCGATAATCGGCGTGAACAGGTCGGAATCGTAATTACTGAGCTTGCCCTGCAACACGGCCGCCACCCGCTCCAGACCCATACCGGTATCAATGCTCGGTTTAGGCAGAGGAGTCAACACGCCGCTTTTGTCACGGTTGAACTGCATGAAAACCAGATTCCACAACTCCAGAAAACGGTCACAGTCGCAACCGATGGCGCATTCGGGACGCCCGCACCCCACGTCCGCGCCCTGATCAATATGGATTTCCGAACACGGGCCGCAGGGACCGGTATCGCCCATCGCCCAAAAATTATCTTTGTCGCCCAAGCGGACTATGCGCCCGGCCGGTAAATCCTCAACCCGCTCCCACAAAGCGGCGGCTTCATCATCATCCTGATAAACTGTCACCCAGAGTTTTTCCGGCTGAAGATTCAATTCTTTGGTCAGGAACCGCCAGGCGTAATGGATGGCGTCTTTTTTGAAGTAGTCGCCGAAGGAGAAATTGCCCAGCATCTCAAAGAAAGTATGGTGCCGGGCGGTGTAGCCGACATTTTCCAGGTCGTTATGTTTGCCGCCGGCGCGAACGCAGCGTTGGCTGGTGACGGCGGTGTGATAATCGCGCCGTTCTTGGCCCATGAAGGTTTTTTTGAACTGCACCATGCCGGCGTTGGTGAACAAAAGGGTCGGGTCATCTTTAGGTACCAAAGATGAGCTTTCGACCAATGTGTGGCCGTGACGTTGAAAATACGCCAGAAATCGCGAGCGGATTTCGTTCCCGTTCATGCCTTGTCCACGGATTATGACGCCAACTGATTATCCCGCTCAATCACCAGTGGCATCAGCGATTTGAATTGGGGTGTTCCGGCGCGTCCGAGCAACTCGTACAGCGCCATTTCTGAAGTGATCAACACCGCGCCCATCATTTCCATACGACGCAACCCGACCCGCAGATCATCCGAATGCCGACTCCCAACGCCGTCAACGATTATCCATGGCGTCATGCCGCGTCGCAGAGCGCCAAGCGCCGTCTGATAGACGCAGACGTGCGCCTCAATCCCGACCAGAACCCAGTTCTTGACCTGCGGCATGGCCTCAATCAACCGGATCGTTTCCGGATTGTCGAAACCGCTGAATTCAACCTTGTCAATGCAGGGAACGCCATCAAGCAAGGACTCAAGCTCTGGCACGTAGCCGCCCAAGCCTTTCTTGTATTGGGTGTTGGCGATGATCGGCAGACCAAGAGCTTTGAATATTTTTATAAGATAGGCGGTAGTGGCCGCCACCCGGTCGGCACCCTCGATTTTGCGCATGAGGCTGGTTTGCAAATCGACGAGATGCAGACAGCAGGAGTCAGGTTTCAGGAACTGCAACGGCTGCATGGGAATTCCTTGTGGAAAGAATACGAAACGCCAATACGGCAGAATGCTTGCGCACGCTCACCGGGGCCGGGATAGAGGAGTTCCGTTGAGTCGGCGTAATTAACCCCTTTCAAGGTTGAGAATCAAGAGCCAGTGCGCTTTTCAGCCAAAAAAAATACGCCGACGGTAAAACCTGGCTGACATTTATCGTCACTCATCGCCCACCTCTCGCGTCAAAAGTGGCCGCGTCGCGCCAAGGGCGGTATCATGCGATTTCTTCAATTTGCTTTTTGGGGGGTGGTTATGCGGGATGATCAGGCGGAGGCGATCGCCAAATACCTCGGATCGATGTCGCATCCGATTCGGCTGAAAATTCTCTATCAGCTTTTACAGGGCGAACGCACCGTCGGCGAACTACGCGACCGGGTGGCGACAACCGGCGCCAATCTCTCGCAGCATTTGCGGGTTTTGCGTGAACTGGGGGTGGTCGTCTCGGATAAAAAAGCCAATGCTGTGCACAATCGCATCGCCGACAAGCGTTTCGTCGAGTTGCTACACAAGATGCGCCGCCTCTTCTGCCCTGATGAAGAATGATCCAGCCAACGCGGCAAGGCCCAAAAAACCGAAAACGCCGCGTAACCCGAAAAGCAAAGCGGAAACTGAAACTCCAGCCGCTTCCGCGCCCAAACCACGTCCGCCGCGTCCGCGAATGTCGCCGAAAGTGAGCAAGTCCGGTGCGACGGCGAAGGGTGGACGCGGTAAAAAAAATGGCGGAAACAAAACCCGTCCACACTCCACACGCCGCTTCAGCGTCACCGCTCTGATTGTGGAATGCGTCGCGCTGCTGATTATCGGTCTGGTGACGACGGTGGCCACCCTGGGTTTTGCGGCCAAGCGCTTTTCCGGCCTGTCACCAACCGCCAACCTTCTCCCCTTCGCCGCCGCTGTCCTGGCCTTGGTTGTCGGCTGCGCCCTGTTTCTGACACTATGGTTTTTAGCGAGGCGCTGGCTGCTCCGTCTGCATCCGTCGCTGGCCGCCGCCCTGACCCTGATCCTGGCCGTCACGTGCGGATATACAGCTGCCCATCCGAAATTTTTCAGCATGTATGAGCAATTTCGCACCATGGTCGGCGGTCGCGAAGAAGTGGCCAGGCGACAGCTCGCCCATCAAATATACGCCTCTTACAGACGCATCGCCCCACACGATGCCACGGCCATGCTCACCCGCGAAAAACTCCACGACCCGGCGATTCGCGAAGCGGCCGCGACATTTCACCTTGACGCCGATCTGCTCGCCGGTCTGGCTGCGGTCGAATCGTCTTTTCTGCCCCGACCAAGCGCCGACGGCGGCGACGGCCTGTTTCAGATCACCAGCATTCCGCAGGCAATTCGCGACGAGGCTAAGCGGCGATCCAGGCAAACCGCGCGGCAGCCCTTTGAAGATCAGCGAGAAAATGCCTTTTTCGGCGCGGCCACCTTGGCCCATTATATTCACCTGATGGATGGCGATGTCTTCCTGGGTCTGCTCGCCTACAACATCGGCCCGAAAAACGGCGGCCTGCTCTCAATTATGCGGCAATACGGCGCCAGAGATTTTGTGTCGATTCAACCCTATCTTCAACGCCTGCCGGCGGATTATCCGATACGGGTCTTCGCCTGGTCCTTGCTCTTCCGAGTGGCTGGGGCAAGCGACGGTCATCTGCCGTATCAGGATGGCGCGAACGCCGCCCGCATCCAGACTCTGGGCATTCCCGGTCTGGATGGCGTCGCCGCGCCGCGCTGAATCGAGCGATCAATCGACTTTTTTCCGCAATATTTTCGTCAGTCCGCGATGGATTTTTCGCTCAATGCGCTTGCGGCGCGAAGCCATGGTCGGGCGGGTCGGGCGACGCGGGCGGCTGGGTTTGAGCGCCAGCGTGATGATTTCGCTGAGGCGACGCAGGGCTTCAGCGCGGTTCAGGCTTTGATCGCGAAACTCCTGCGCCCGGATAATAATGCGCCCGTCAGTAGTCAGGCGACGGCCAGCTGTCGCCAGCAATTTGTCTTGAATTTCCTGCGGTAGCGACGAAGCGCGAATATCAAAACTCAACTGGATGGCGCTCGCCACCTTGTTGACATTCTGGCCGCCCGGCCCCTGGGCGCGGATGGCGGTCAACTCGATTTCCTTGTCGTCGATGGCCAGGGTCGGAGTGATGAAAATCGCGGGCATGTTTGTACCAGGCGGAAAAAATTGCCAAAAATTGACCAGACCGCTACAGTGACCAAGTCCTTGCGCACAATGGATTGTAGCCGAAATCCTGTCACCCTGGGAAGGAGAAGGCCATGCATGACAAAACACGCTGTCCAAAATGCGGTAACGAGCAGTCAGGTGAATTGGAATGCGAAGCCTGCGGCCTGATTTTCGCCCGCTACCGCAGGCGGCAGGCGAAACTGGCCACCACCGCGCCGCCGCGCGGAAATCTGGCACTGTTCTCGGCGCGGCGTTTGCTTGGCGTCGCCACGCTGGTTTTCTGCACCTCACTCATCACCTGGTATTTCACGGCCCGCCACGACGCCCAAAACGCGCCGCCGATCCCAAGGCAAGAATCGACGACGCTCGCCCCTGGACAGATGGATGAAACTGCCGCGCCGCCGCCACAGACAGCAAACGAAGACAGCGGGCCGCTCAGCGCGCCTCCTGGCGACGTAATCGACAATGCGCGCCGCGCCACCGTGACGGTGAAGACACCCTGGGGCACGGGTTCCGGATTTTTTGTCACCGACAGCTACGTTGTCACCAATCGGCACGTGGTGGCGGCCAGGCCAGAGCAGATTGAAGAGTTTCGCGGCAAAGTGGCCGACGCCAAGGAGCGGATTCAGATTGCCGAGTATAATTTGTCGGAATTCAAAAGAAAATCGCGTTTCACCAGCGGTTCGACCAGCAGGATGCTACGTGAGGACGCCGAGCGTTACGAGACGCAACTGCGACAAGCCAAAGAGCGTCTGACCCGCGCCGAAGAGAATCTTGGCAAGATGGAAAATGGTCTGCAAGCGAGCGAAATTACTGTAGTTATGCCGGACAATAACGAATATGCCGCCAGCTACATGGCTGTCAGCGACCAGAGAGATCTGGCGTTGCTTACGCTGTTCGCCCGCAACGAGGCCCGCCTGCAAGCGCCACCGAACGGCTTGTCGCTGCGTCAGGGCGACACCCTATACGCCATTGGCAGCCCATCCGGTTTACCACAGACCGTGACCAAAGGAATTCTGTCAGGCTATCAGCGTTATAAAGGAATCGGCGGCAGCGCCGACCAGCTGTATATCCAGACCGACGCCGCGATCAATCCTGGCAACAGCGGCGGCCCGTTAATCGACGACAAAGGCTATGTGCGCGGCATCAACACGATGGTTTTACGCGGCACACAAGGGATAGGTTTTGCCATTCCCATCGAGGATGTCTACAACGAATTCGCCACCATTTTGCGCTAGGCGAATTACGCTGAATATGGCTGAAGGCCAACTCGCCGGGCCTGTTCCGCCGCGCTTGTTCCCGCCACCGCGCCGGTGGAAAACGCGGCTTGCAGATTATAGCCGCCGGTATCGGCCTGAATATCCAGAACTTCTCCGGCAAAATACAAGCCCGGTATCAGACGCGATTGCATGGTGTAGGGATCGACTTCCGCCAGAGCGACGCCGCCGGCCGTGACCAAAGCTTCAGCCAGTGGCCGGTGGCCGCTGATCAGATATTCGCGCTTTTTCAACCAATTCATAATTCGTTCCCAGTCGGAGTCGGTGACTTTCGCCGTCGGCCTGGTCGCCATTTTACTCAACGAAAAGCCCAGGTCGCGCAGGCAAACGGGCAACATCTCTTTGGCCATCAGACCGCGCAAAACCGATTGCAGCGGTTCAGCGGCGCGCAACCGGGCGTCCCGACGCAGGCGCTCGCGCAGCTGCTCACAGCTGAGCGCCGGTTTCAAGTCGATGCTCAGACGAACGGCGCGGCCCAGTACCAGGGCATCAACGATGCGTCCGCTCCAGTGCAAAATCAGCGGCCCGGCCAGGCCGTCATCGGTGAAGGCCACTTCGCCGAAATCGCTGGCGGCCTTTTTCCCCTGGATAGCCACCGTCAGCCCGATATTGCGCAGGGTCAGGCCGCGAATTTCCGGGTCGGGCGATGGCGCGGTGCAAAGCGGCGTCAAAGCCGGGCGAATCGGCCTGACACTGTGGCCAAGGGACGCGGCCAGGCGGTAGCCGTCGCCAGTCGATCCGGTGCGTGGATAGGATGCGCCGCCGGTGGCGAGAATGATGGTTCTCGCCAGGATTATTCCCTGACTGGTTGTCAGCGCAAACAGAGTGCCATCACGGCCAATTGCGCTGATCGGGCAATCGGTCTTTATCCGCGCCCCCAACCGCAACGCCCGTCCACGCAAGGCATCGACCACATCCAAGGCGCGTCCGCTGGCCGGAAAGATGCGACCGCCGCGTTCAAGCACCGTTTCCACACCTTCCTCGCGTAAGATCGCCAACAATTCATCACGAAAAAAACGGGCGAACGCCTGGCGTAAAAAAGAACCATTATCTCCGAAACGTTTAATAAATTCGGAAACATCAGCGGCATTCGTGAGATTACATCGTCCCTTGCCGCTGATGGCCAGCTTGCGACCGACCCGCAGCATCTTTTCGACAATCAAAACAGAAGCGTCCGCCGCGCGGGCATGGGCCGCAGCCATTAAGCCGGAAGCGCCGGCGCCGACAATCGCCACATCCACCACTTTCATCAATGCTCACGCCGGTAGCGAATAACCGTGAAAGGCATCGCGGTTTCATGGCGTTCGCGGCTGAATTCCCGGAATATCGCGGGAATTTCCGGAAAAACACTATCGCCGTCATACGAATCGTCGAGCGCGCTCAGAATGATGCCATCGGCGAGCGCGATGGCTTCGGCGAAAATTCGCCCGCCGCCGATAATAAATATTTTGCCTCCACAAAGGCTGATTGCTTTCGCCAGAGAAGTAGCGATTTCGCAGCCGACGGCCACAAAACCCGGCTGGCGGCTGATGACGATATTACGGCGTCCCGGTAGCGCCATGCCTAATGAATGAAAAGTGTTACTTCCCATGATGATCGGATGGCCGCAGGTGGTTTCCTTAAAAAAACGCAGCTCATCCGGATTATGCCAGGGGATAGCGCCGCGTGAACCGATGATCCGGTTGGCGGCCATGGCGGCAATAAGAATGATTTCCATGACTTTCCCGTTTTGTGGGGTTGATTTTCCTCGTCCGAAAAGGGCATAATTGCGGGGAGGTCGCCACGTTGTAGCATTCGGATTCCGGTTCTTCAACGGTCTTTGTCGCCTTCAATTCGCTTTGCCGTTACGGGTTTTCCGGATTCCCGTTGTTCGTCCATGAAGGGGCGTTTTATGAAAATAGTTTGTCCGCATTGTGGTGTGAAGGGAACGCTGGCCGATTCCTTCATTCACAAAAACATTCGCTGCCCGCGCTGCAAAGAGGTGTTCCGCGCCGAAGTCGAGGTCGAATTCAGGCCGGTTGAAGAAACTCCACGGGTCGCGCCGCCGCCACAACCACCACCACAACCACCACCACAACCACCGCCACAAACCGCGCCGCGTCCAGCGCCGCCGACGCGGCCCGTTGGGCAACGTCCGGAGAGAATTATCGTGCCGCCGGACGCCCGCTTAAACAGCCAGCCACTCGGTAAAATCGCCCAGGTTGAAGCGCCGCCTGAGGTCGATGTCCTGTATAGCGATGACGAGTCACAACCTCCGGTCGCGCCGCCGAACGCGCGCCGCACGTTGCCGGAATCGGATTCGCCGCCGCCGCTGACGCCGCCAAAACCTGCGCCCGCGACGACGGAACTGACCGAAGACCAGGTGCAAGCCGACCTCGACGCTCTTTTTGAAAGAAAGTTGGTCTGCGCCGGTTGCGGACGCCAGGCTGACGACGATGAAAGTTTCGCGCCAGGCCGCGTCGGTCTGCTCTGTCCGGCCTGCCACGCCGCCGAGGAATCAGCCGACAATTTCGCCCAACCCGCCGAGGCGAAGCCGACGATTGACTGGGGCGCGGCGACCACGTCGCGACCCGAAGACGAGTTGCGCGAAATGGCCAAGAGTAGCAGACGACGCGCCACCGGCCCAAAATCACGTTTACCGGTCTTGCCGATATTGCGCGAAGCCTGGGAAAAGCTGAAAGGCGTCAAGCGCGACGTGTGGGGCGCGGTGGCGATCATCATTTTACTCAACTTGATTCTTGGCGCGGTCATGCATTTCCTACCAAATACGCGAACGCCGCCGGGCGCGATTGGTTTCGGCGTCGTCAGTGTCATCGGCTTTTTTCTGAACAGCCTGCTGGCGTCGGGACTTGGCTATCTCGGATTGTGTCAAGCCCGTGGCGAGGAAGGCGGCTGGGATACGATGTTCGTCTGCTTCAACCCGATCAATTTGCTGAAATTACTGATTCTTTTCGTCATCATGCCACTGGCTGTCGTTTTGGGCCTCCTCTGTCTGGTCGCGCCGGGCGTGTATCTGCTGGTCACGCTGTCGTTCAGTCCGCTTCTGGTGCTTGATCAGGACATGTGGCCGTGGGAGGCGATGCGTGATTCACGGCGACAGAGCCACGCCCGTTGCCTGGACATTTTTTTGATTTATATGGTGGCCGTGGTTCTGGTCGTCGCGGCGATCATCTTGTTCTTAATCGGCTTGTTTTGGATGCTGCCATTCACGTTTATGCTCTACGGCGTCGTCTACCGGCGACTCTTCGACGAAGCCTGAGCCGACAGGAGATGGACGCGATGAATCTGCCGTATCCGATTCTCTTTTGGTTTATCACCGGGGCGATTCTCTTCATCCTTGAGATGTTCTCCCCGACCTTCATCCTGTTTTTTTTCGCGATTGGCGCTTGGCTGGCGGCGCTGACGGCCTGGCTGGCGCCTCTGGCCCTGACCGGGCAACTGGCGGTCTTCCTGGCCGGTTCTTTAATCAGCCTGTTCCTGTTGCGCCGGGCGCTGCGCGACGTATTTCATGGCGACACCACACAAGACGCCGCAACCATCCGGCAAACGGCGGCGGACGAGGCCCAGGCCGAAGTGATCGAAGCCATCCGTCCGCCCCTGGAGGGACGCATCAAATTTCAGGGTTCATTTTGGCGGGCGCAAAGCGACACGCCGGTCGAATGCGGCGAAATCGTGCGTATTGTCAGCCAGGACAGTTTGGTGATGCGGGTGCGGTCGCTGCATACGATTCAATCCAACACCGAGGGGAAATAATGGAAAGCGTATTCATCCTGTTTGTACTGCTGGTTCTCGCCCTGATTATCCTGGTGAAAACGGCGGTGACGGTGCCGCATCAAACCGCGTTTATTGTCGAGCGATTGGGCAAATACCACACAACGCTCGAAGCCGGTTTTCATATTCTGATTCCCTTCATTGACAAGATCGCCTATCGCCGTAGCATGAAGGAGGAAGCCATTGATATTCCAACCCAAACATGCATCAGCGCCGACAACATCACGTTGGACGTGGACGGCATTTTGTATATACAGGTCGTGGACGTCTACGAATCGGCATACGCCATCACCAATTATCTCTTCGCCGCCTCGCAACTGGCCCAGACCAGCCTGCGCTCGGCCATCGGCAAACTGAATCTCGACGCCACTTTTGAGGCCAGGGAAAGCCTGAATTTGCAGGTGGTCAAGGCGCTAGACGAGGCCGCCTCGAAGTGGGGCATCAAGGTGCTGCGCTACGAACTGAAAGACATCAAACCGCCGCGCACCGTGCTGGACGCCATGGAAAAACAGATGCGCGCCGAGCGGGAGAAACGCGCCGAGATCGCCCGTTCGGAAGGCGAGAAGCAGGCGATTATGAATCGCGCCGAAGGCAACCGCGCCGAGGCCATTTCCCTTTCAGAGGGTGAAAAAACCCGCCGCATCAACGAGGCCGAGGGCAAAGCCCAGGAGATTCTGCGCGTCGCCGAGGCCACGGCCACCGGCATCCGCATGGTGGCCGAAGCCATCGCCGCGCCCAGCGGCATGGAGGCGGCGCGCCTGGAGGTAGCGAAAAAATATGTGGAAGAATTCGGCAAACTGGCCAAAACCAACAATACGATGATTATTCCGACTAATCTTGCCGATATGAGCGGCATGGTCGCTTGCGCCATGTCGGCCATTGATGTGCACCGCCGCAGCAAGCCATCGCGCCCGCCCGCCGCGCCGCAAACGCCAGATTGCGCCGCATAGTTCAGAGAAAAATCGGCACGGAACCGCGACTAAACCTGACTTTTTAAATCATCTGTTTGCCGCGAACGCCTTGACAGCGGGCAACGTGGATGGTACAAACCTCAACCCACCGGAGGAATGGCCGAGTGGTTGAAGGCGGCGGTCTTGAAAACCGTTGAACGCAAGTTCCGTGGGTTCGAATCCTACTTCCTCCGCCAACATCATCAATCTGGAGAGGTGACCGAGTAGGCCGATGGTGCTCGCCTGCTAAGCGAGTGTAGGAGTAAAATCCTACCGAGGGTTCGAATCCCTCCCTCTCCGCCAGATTTGTTGCCCAGTTTGACGCGAAGCAGTCTGATAAAGGCCGGAATCCTGAGATAAATCACGGGTTCTGGCCTTTTTTTCGCATTGGTGCTACTGTTTTTAGCATCGCTGGCCTTCTGTTCTCGTTCTTTTTTCCCGTGGAGTTGTCCGATGTTGGAAATGCTGACCCCGCAGTTTTACGTTGCCGCGCTGCAAATTATTGTTATCGATATACTTCTGGGCGGCGACAACGCCGTGGTCATCGCCCTGGCCTGCCGCAAGCTGAACGCCAAACAGCGGAATCAGGGAATTTTCTGGGGCGTATTCGGCGCGGTCGGCTTGCGGGTGATCCTGATTTTTTTCGCTTTGAAACTTCTGGCGCTGCCGTTTCTGAAAATTATCGGCGGCCTGTTGCTACTGTGGATCGGCGTCAAGTTGCTTTTGCCCGAAGACGACGCCCACACAAGCGTCGAGAGCAGCGACAGCCTGTGGGGCGCGGTGAAAACCATTGTCATCGCCGATGCGGTGATGAGCCTCGATAACGTCATCGCCGTAGCCGGAGCCGCCCATGGCGACATGCTGCTGGTGGTGTTCGGCATCGCCATCAGCATCCCGATTATCGTCTGGGGCAGCAAATTAGTTATGGGGCTGATGGACCGATTCCCGATGGTGATCACGCTGGGCGGCGGTCTTCTGGGCTGGATCGCTGGCCATATGATGGTGACGGACATCTGGGCCACACCATTTCTCGCCGCCTATCCGCGCTGGCTGCACTACCCCGCTTCGGTGACGGGGGCGCTGTTTGTCGTCATCGTCGGCAGCCTTTTAGCCAGGCGAAAAATCGCCCGGCAAGCCGCTTTGGCTAAAGAACCGCGTCAGGAAGATTGACCAGGGTTTGTCACGGTCACGGTGAATTCATCCATGCGGATCAGGGCGTTTTTTCCTTCACCTAAAAGATGAAAAGAAAACGATTGCCGCGCTTCCGGATTTTTGAAGGAAAATTCCACCAGACATTCTTCACCGGTGTGCAGCACCGGAAAATCGGGAATCGGGATATTCTTCTGGTCGTGCTCCCACTGTTTGGCCAAAAGCCTGAGACGCACGCCATCTTTCGGCGCTTTCATCGCTTTGACGCGCACCGCCACCTGAACTTCTGAACCGGCCGGGAAATCAAGGTACTGAGCGCCGGAGAGATTATCCGTCCAGTCGTCGCGCACTTTGGCTGGCAGGCGGCGCAACTCGCCTTGAGCGAATTGCAGGCGACGCTGATTGTTCTGACCGTCTTCAGCCTTAAGATCACGGTCGAGCCGGGCGTCGATGGCGAAGAGTTTTTTTCCGGCTTGATCATCGCGCAATTGGTCCGGCGTCCCCAAAATACTCGCCGCCCGCGTCATCTGACACAAACCATCCTCAGTGCATTCGTGGCGGATACCCGCCGCGTCATGCCAGCG
The DNA here is from genome assembly GCA_031287565.1 of Desulfobulbaceae bacterium. Lineage (GTDB taxonomy): Bacteria > Desulfobacterota > Desulfobulbia > Desulfobulbales > Desulfocapsaceae > UBA8130. Next base: position 24,457 of record JAITSS010000067.1, on the reverse strand, counting down.
ACGTTTCGAGGCCGTGAACGAGACCATTTCCCTCGGCGTGTCGTAATCCCGGAAAAAGCTGCGACCAATGATCGCGGGCGGCATTGGCAAGGAAAAATAGTCCAGCACCGACGCTTCGGTATCGACAAGGCCATAGCCACCGCTTTTAAGACGCGGCGCTTTTTCGCCAGGAATAAGGACGATGCCGGTGCCCCAACTGCTGACCCAGTCGGCCTGATCCGCGCCATGCGATTCGTCGGAGGTGATGAAGACCAGGGTGTTCTCAAGAATGCCCCGCCCGCGCAGCGTCTTGACGAAATCGGCCACCGCCTGATCGAGCAGGGCGACAGTGGCCAGTTTACGGTTCGGGTAACGGTCGGCGATTTTGTCCGGCGCCGCGTAGGGCTGGTGGGTACCGACGGTAAGCAGCGTCAGCATCCACGGCTCGCCTTTTTTTTCCAGCGTCGCGATATAATTTGCCGCGCCGCGAAAAAAGACTTCATCGACGACGCCCCAATCAAAAGGAAAAGGGTTTTTCTCGGTAAACCATTCCTTGCCATGCACTTCCTGAAAACCCAGCATCGGCATGACCCAATCCTTACCCATAAAATTCAGATTCGCCCCTTGCAGAAAATGGGTGGAAAAACCCGCCGCCGTCATTTGTGCGGGCAGGCATTGCCCGGCGCGCTGCGGTTTGCCCTGAAGCTCATAGGCTTTCGGCGTATCCCAGGATTGCTTGCTGAAATCGCCGCACAAAAGAGCGTAGAGGCCGCGGATGGTTTGATGGCTGTGGGCGACGAAATCCGGAATCAACATGGCGTCGGCGGTTTCGGCGGCCAGTTTATCCATGCTGATGTCGGCCTTGGGCGCGGCGAAGGCGGCGTGAATCTCCGGGTGATAAATGCCGGGAATGCCTTCCATCGTGATGATTAACAGGTTTTTCGCTCGCTTTTCGCCGAGGATTGATGGGCCGGACAAATCGAGGCTGGTGAGGCCCGACGGCATGACGACTGCGCCGCCTTCATCGCCATCCGGGGCCAGAGCGCTGGCCGCCAGCCAGTGCAGCGGATTGTAACGGGCGGCGACGGTCTGGCTGTCAAAGTGGCGCGACAGCGGATAGTGCAGGCCAAATAAAACGAGCGCGGCGACGAAATACCATTTTTTGCCGCCGACCGCACGCGACGGCCACAGCCCGGCGGCCAGCGAGCAGACCAAGAGCATCGCGGTTAAATACGGCGAGGAAAAATGCAGGCCGGAGGCGGAGGCGCCGACAAAGGCCGGGTCAGCCAAATAGTGAAAATCGTGCCAGTCCGGCAGCCGCTGCATGGCCGCGAGCAACTCCTGGGCGCCGACCTGGTACATTGCCCAAAGAAGAAGAAACGGCAAGCGTAGCGGGCGCGGACTGACAGCGGCGAGGGAAAAAAGGATCAGGCCGCAGGCCAAATCAGAGCAAAAACCCGCCGGTTCCCAGGCCGGTTGCGGCATAAGCCGCCAGGCGCAGGGCAAAAAGACGGCGGCGGCAAGAAACGCGAGGAACAATTTTTGGCGCATGGCAGACTCATAACGAAAAACGACGGGGGGAAAATCGTCGGCGGAAAAGCTGAAAATCCTACCCGTGGGCGATGTGGATTTCAAGCGAATCCGGCGGTGATGGAGTATTGTCCCCGCCGTTGCTTTTCCCATTTTTTAACCAAGGAGTGTATCATATGTTTCGGGCTTTTTATGCGGATCAACGATGGTTTCTCTGGGCCTGGGGTGGAGCCGCGCTCCTTTTGGCCTCGCTCTACATTCAGGTTGAACTGAGCGTGAAAATCAACGAGTGGTACGGCGCTTTTTACAACATTCTGCAAAAAGCCCAGGAACATTCGGTGGATGAATTCTGGCAACAAATGCTGATGTTTGCCAAACTGGCCTTTCCGTATGTGTTGATCGCCACTTTAACCGGCTATTTTACACGAATTTACGCCTTCCGCTGGCGCGAAGCGATCACGTTTTCTTACCTTGCCCATTGGCGGCTAACGGAAAAGGACATCGAGGGTTCGAGCCAGCGTATCCAGGAAGATATTTATCGCTTCGCCAGAATCGTCGAATCACTGGGCTTGCAGGTGACGCGGGCGCTGATGACGCTCGTCGCCTTCCTGCCCATCCTCTGGGCCTTATCCGCCGGCGTCGATCTGCCGCGTATCAAAGAGATTCCCGGCAGTCTGGTCTGGGTAGCCTTGCTCGTCTCCCTCGGTGGCCTGGCTATTTCATGGTTTGTCGGCATCAAGCTACCGGGCCTGGAATATAACAATCAGAAGGTGGAAGCGGCCTTCCGCAAAGAGCTGGTCTACGCCGAGGACGACAAAGGGCGGTTCGGCCATCCGGAGACCATCGTCGAATTGTTCACCGGATTGAAGCTCAACTACCATCGACTGTTTCTCCATTATGGCTATTTTGATATCTGGATCAATTTTTTCGAGCAACTCATGATTATCGTTCCCTATTTGATTATGGGTTCAGCGCTGTTCACCGGCGCGATTACTCTGGGTGTCTTGGTGCAGGTCTCCAACGCCTTCAGTAAAGTGCGCGAGTCCTTCTCAATATTCATCGCGAACTGGACCACTGTCACCGAGTTGCGTTCAATCCACAAACGTCTGACCGAATTCGAGGCCAATATCGGTCTGCGGCAAACGCCCGGCGGACGATAAAGTCGGCCGATAAATTTTGTTGTTTGGAGCTATAGAATCCACTGATAAAAAAATTGCGTTGAATATTGGGTTTTTGTAAAATACTCGCTTATGCGCGGTCTTTTAAGGAGCCATGGATTCAGTTTTGGGCGGCCTGAGCGCTCTGTTCCCACCGCCCTCTCCGATCACACACAGCCAGAGACGACGAACATGAAACGGGTATACACATTTGGGGCGAAAAAGGCCGAGGGACGAGCGGACATGAAAAACCTGCTTGGCGGCAAAGGAGCGAATCTCGCGGAGATGTCGCTTCTGGGTCTGCCGGTGCCCGCAGGTTTCACGATCACCACTGAAGTCTGCACTGAATACTACGCCGGAGGTTGCCAACTGCCGCCGGGCCTGATGGATGATGTCTGGAAAGCGATGGCTGAAACTGAAGCGATCATGGGCAAAAAATTCGGCGATCCGGAAAATCCGCTGCTGGTTTCCTGTCGCTCCGGGGCGCGCAGTTCAATGCCCGGCATGATGGATACGGTCTTAAATATCGGCCTGTGTACGGCCACTCTCCCCGGCCTGATTAAAAAAACCGGCAATCCGCGTTTCGTCTGGGATTCGTACCGCCGCCTGATCATGATGTACGCCGATGTGGTTATGGAAAAGGCCGAGGGCCTGGAAATCGACGGCGACCAGACCATCCGCAAACAGCTCGACGACATGCTCGACACCTATGTCAAAGGCAAGGGGCTGGCGTCGGACACGGAATTAAGCGTCGAGGATCTGCAATCCCTGGTCGAGGAATTCAAGTGGCGGATTGAGGAATTTCTGGGCGAACCCTTCCCGGATGACGCCCGCGCCCAGCTAGAAGGCGGCATCAAGGCGGTGTTCAAAAGTTGGAATGGCAAGAAGGCCATTTCATACCGTCAGATTGAGCGCATTCCCAATGACTGGGGCACAGCGGTGACGGTGCAGTCGATGGTGTTCGGCAACATGGGCGATACCTCGGCCACTGGCGTCGCTTTCACCCGCAATCCGGCCACCGGCGACAACCTGTTTTACGGCGAATGGCTGATCAACGCCCAAGGCGAGGATGTGGTCGCGGGTATCAGAACGCCCAACCCCTTGAATGACGCCACCAAAAATAAGCAGAACAAGGAACTGCCAAGCATGGAGCAATCCATGCCGGAAACCTATGCCGAGCTGCACAATATCCGCGATATTCTTGAAAAATCGTTTAAGGATATGCTCGACATTGAGTTCACGATTCAGGAAGGACAATTGTTCATGCTGCAATGCCGAGTCGGCAAACGCACCGGACAAGCGGCCCTGAACATGGCTATGGATATGCTGAAAGAGGGATTGATCGACGAAAAAATCGCCGTCACCCGCGTCAGCCCGGCGCAACTCGATGAATTGCTGCACCCAATTCTTGACCCGGATTTTGAGAAAAAAGTCATCCCGGTGACGAGCGGCCTGCCTGCCGGGCCGGGCGCGGCGGTCGGCAAAATCGTCTTTACCGCCGCCGACGCGGTGGAATGGAGCCAGCGCGGCGAAAAAGTCATCCTGGTGCGGGAAGAAACCAATCCCGAAGACGTTGAAGGAATGCGCGTCGCCCAGGGCGTTCTCACCGCCCGCGGCGGCATGACTTCGCACGCGGCTTTGGTCGCCCGCGGCTGGGGTAAATGCTGCATCGTCGGCGCTGGCGAATTGCGCATCAACCCGGTGGCGAAAGAAGCCAGGGTTATGGGCACCGATATTCTTCTGGTCGAAGGCGATGTCATGACCTTAAACGGCACCAGGGGTATCGCCTATCTCGATGAACTGCCGCTGATGGACGCCTCGGAAAATCCACGTTTTCAGCAATTCATGACCATGGTTGACCGTTTCCGGCCCATGGGCGTCCGCGCCAACGCCGAAACCCCCGCCGACGCGAAACTGGCGCGGGAATTCGGGGCCGAGGGCATCGGCCTCTTCCGCACCGAGCATATGTTTTACGGCGAGGGCGCGGCCGAGCCGCTGTTTTTGTTGCGCAAGATGATTTTGAGCGACAGCGAGAAAGAGATAGGCACGGCCATCTCTGAACTCTTCGGCTATGTGAAAAAGGCCGTCAAGAACACGCTGGAAGCCATGGATGGTCTGCCCGTGACCTTCCGCCTGCTCGACCCGCCGCTGCACGAATTTGTACCGAAGGGCCGGGAAAATCAGGAAAAACTGGCCAAAGCGCTGAACATCAGCATTGAAGATGTGATGAAGCGCGGCGAGGCGCTACACGAATCCAACCCGATGATGGGCCATCGCGGCGTTCGCCTCGGCCTGACCTATCCCGAAATATCTGCCATGCAGATTCGCGCCATTTTTGAATCCGCCGCCGAAATGCTCAAAGATGGCCTGAAACCGCATCCGGAAATTATGGTGCCGGTCACCTGCGACGTCTCGGAACTGGAGGCGGTCAAAGTCATCACCGATAAGGTGCACGCCGAGGTATGCAAAAAATTCGGGCTGGAAACAATCGAATATCTGTACGGCACGATGATTGAAATTCCCCGCGCCTGCCTTTTAGCTGACCGCATGGCCAAAAGCGCCGAATTTTTCTCGTTTGGCACCAACGACCTGACCCAGATGACCTTTGGCTTCAGCCGCGACGATGTTGGCGGCTTCTTGCAAAATTACCTTGATAAAAAGATGCTGCCCGCCGACCCCTTCCAAACCCTGGATATTGATGGCGTCGGCCAACTGATCGCCATGGCTGTGGAAAAAGGCCGCGCGGTCCGTCCGAATCTGAAAGTCGGCATCTGCGGCGAACAGGGCGGCGACCCGGCTTCGGTGGATTTTTGCTTCAAACACAAACTGACCTATGTAAGCTGCTCGCCCTTCCGCGCCCCAATCGCCCGCCTGGCGGCGGCGCAGGCGGCGATAAACGCCGATAAAGCCTGAGTCGTGTAGCTTCTTCGCCCCAATATCTCACTTCGTTTCACCAGCCGCCGTCCCGGTCTTGCGCCGGGCGGCGGTTTTTTTGCGCCAAGCGATCAGCAAATCCAAGCCACGCCGATGGCGAAGCGATTTATCTATCCTATAGTTTCTGCCTTTGTTTCAGGATGACAAATTTTTCTTGACCATGCGCACAATTCGTCATATATCGAATTATCGAATTCAAGCGGGAGGAAAACCATGCTCGATTTTGTCGCCGTCAGTAAATCCCTAACCGATGAAAATCGTCTTCGCATCTTAATGGCGCTACGCGAGCGCGAAATGTGCGTCTGCCAGATTACCGGCTTTCTCGACCTGTCGCCCTCAACCACATCAAAGCACCTATCAATTCTCAGGCAGGCGCGGCTGATTGTCAGCCGAAAACGTGGCAAGTGGGTGTATTACCGCCTGGCCGACCAGGAAAAATCACCGCCTTTGATCCACGCCGCTCTGGCCTGGACGATTGACGCTCTGCAAGACAACGCCGCCATCGCCGCCGACCGCCAGCGCATCGCCGATATTCTGCGTTTGGAGGAAGAGATATGCCAGGATGATAATCACGACCATTTCCATTCCCTGGAAATCCATTCCCTGGAAGAAAACCCATAAAGGAGGCAAACATGTCGGTCTTCGCCGCCAAATCCTGCGCCTGCGGCTGCCACGGCAAGGCATCATGCCCGGCGCCAGAAGGGCCAAACCATCAGGGCCATTCCGATAATCCAACAAGCCAGGCATCAAGCGACGACGCCAGCGCCCGCCACGAAATCACCATCCTTGTGGTGAGTGGCTGCGTCTTCGCGCTCAGCATGATATTTGAGGCGCGACTCGACGCCGCCCTGGGGCCGTGGGCCGTTCGCCTGGCCTACGCCATTCCCTATTTATTGTGCGGCGTCGGGATTTTTCGTGAAGCCATAGGAGAGATGCGTAAAGGTGATTTTTTTAATGAATTCGCGCTGATGTGCATTGCGACTGTCGCCGCCATCTGCCTTGGCGAGCTGGCCGAGGCGGTTGGCGTCATGCTCTTTTATCGGATAGGAGAATTCTTCCAGGAGCGAGCCGCCGCCGGTTCGCGCAAATCCATCGCCTCATTGCTCGCGGCCAAACCAAGCATGGCGCGACTGGCGCGGGACGGGCAAACCTGCCTGGTTCAGGTTGAAGATGTGGCGGTCGGCGATATTTTTGAAATTCGCGCCGGAGAATTGGTGGCCCTTGACGCTCAGGTTATCAGCGGCGAATCGCGAATTGATCAAAGCCCCTTAACCGGCGAATCGTTGCCAGTGCGGGTCACGCCGGGTTCGGCGGTGCTCGCTGGAAGTATCAATATGTCAGGTGTCTTGTTGGCGCGGGCGACCAGCCGCTACATCGACAGCCACATGGCCCGCATTCTGGAGATGGTCGAGCACGCCGCCGAACGCAAATCGCCGACCGAACGATTCATCAGCCGCTTCGCCCGTTGGTACACTCCGGCCGTCGTCGCCCTGGCAGTTCTCGTCGCCACCCTGCCGCCGCTGATTCTGCCCGGCGCGAGCTTTTCGGCCTGGATATACCGCGCCTTGATTTTGTTGATTATTTCCTGCCCGTGCGCCCTGCTCATCTCGATTCCGCTCAGCTATTTCGGCGGCATCGGCGCGGCCTCGCGTCAGGGCATTCTGGTCAAGGGCGGCAATGTCTTCGACGCCCTCTTACAAATTGACACCGTAGTCTTTGACAAAACCGGAACCCTGACCGAAGGACGTTTCGCAGTCGTCGCGCTGTACCCGGCGGCGGGCCTCGATGAATCGGCACTAACCTCAGCCGCCTTCATCGCCGAGCGGCACAGCGCCCATCCCATCGCCCAGGCAATTCGCCGCCACGGTGAAGAATTGGCCATGAAGGACGCCGAGGGCGAGCCGCAAAGCCTGGAGCATCCTGGCAAAGGCATGGAAGTTCGCCACGACGGCGCGCGCTATCTGGCCGGAACCAAAGCATTTTTACAGGAGATGGGCGTTCAGCCAGGCGATTGTCCCCTGCCGGAGCAACCCGGGGCGTTGGTGTACGTCGCCCGCGACCAGCAATTTCTCGGATTGATCCTCGCCGCCGACCGCATCCGCGCCGATGCCCGCGCCGCGATAAGCGAGCTGAAATCGCTCGGCCTGTCCACCTTCATGCTGACCGGAGACCACGATAAACCCGCCGCCTGGGTGGCGGCGGAATGCGGCATCGATGGGTTTAAATCCGGACTTCTGCCGGAAGAAAAGGTTATGGCGCTGAAAGAAATTGTTGTAAAATCAAAGAACAACACGACCACTCCCGAAGGCGAACCCGACCGAGAAGCGGCGCGGATAGCCTTCGTCGGTGATGGCGTCAATGATGCGCCGATTCTGGCCATAGCGCGGGTCGGCATCGCCATGGGCGGCATCGGCTCAGCCGCCGCCGTCGAAGCCGCCGACGTGGTCATTCTCAATGATTCCCCGGCGCAAGCAGCCAATCTCTTCAAACTGGCGAACAAGGTGCGGGTGAATGTCTGGGAAAACATCGCCCTAGCCCTGGGCATAAAAGCCCTGGTCATGGCCCTGGGCATCGCCGGGATCAGCGGTCTGTGGGAAGCGGTCTTCGCCGATGTCGGCGTGGCACTTCTGGCCGTGCTTAACGCCAGCAGATTGATGAGAAAATAAGGATCGCTCTCAACCGTCCGCAATGATGCGTTTCCCGTTGTCATCGTTGACCGGCGAAACGCATCGTCAGAAAAGCGCTGAAGTACCCGCTGAAGGTTGCCCCGTCATTAAAATAATCACGTTAATCCAATATGTTGATTGCAAAATAATTCGAGATTTAGTTGGCTGAGCAATTTTCTTCCACCGCCTGCCTGACGGCAGACAGGTTCGGACTGAGCCTGCCACCGACATGTCGTTACCTACAAAATCGTCATTCAATATTGCCTTCAAATACAAAAATGTAGTTAATCGCCCACCGCCTGACCGCGCCGTATCGGGTTGAATTATTTTAACCAGATGATTTCACAGCATAAAAAAATAAACGAAAGGCGGTGGCACCGCTTTTGCTTTTACCGTTCAGACAGGCGCAAAGGAGCGACGGCCGTAAACGGATGCGCCGCCGTCCTTGCCAGGCGCTTCAAGAAACAAATCCATCATTCCCAGGGAGAAAAAACATGAAATTTGTCACCGCCATTATCAAGCCTTACAAACTCAACGATGTGCGCGAGGCGCTGACCGGCATCGGCGTCACCGGTATCACTGTCACCGAGGTCAAAGGCTTCGGACGCCAGAAAGGGCATACGGAAATCTATCGAGGCGCCGAGTATGTGGTTGAATTTCTGCCAAAAATCAAAATAGAAGCGGCCATAGACGATCAAAGCCTTGACCGTGTGGTCGAGGCGATCAAAACCGCCGCCTCGTCGGGCAAAATCGGCGACGGCAAAATTTTTGTCTTCGACCTGGAACATGTCATGCGCATCCGTACCGGCGAAACCGGCAACGACGCCCTGTGAAAAAAGGAGAACAACCATGAAACGCATTACGACCGCCACACTCGCCACCGGCGCGCTGCTTGCGCCGCTCTCCGCTTTCGCCGAAGATGCGGCTCCGGCCATCAACGCCGGCGACACTGCCTGGATGCTGACTTCGACCGCCCTGGTCCTCTTTATGACTCTGCCGGGCCTGGCCCTTTTTTATGGCGGTTTGGTCCGCAAGAAAAACGTCTTGTCGGTGCTCGCGCAATGCCTGGGCATCGCCGGGTTGGCCACATTAATGTGGTGGGCCTTCGGTTTCAGCCTGTCGTTTTCCGGCGACGGTTCAATCCTTGGTAATCTCGACGCCGCCTTCTTCAAAGGGATCTATGGGCCGGAAGGCAAAGACATCGCCTTCTCCAGCCACTTGGCCGGTGTGCCAGAATCGGTCTTCGCCATGTTTCAGTTGACCTTTGCCATCATCACGCCGGCTCTTATCGTCGGCGCGATCGCCGAGCGCATGAAATACACGGCGCTCATGACCTTTATCGCCGGTTGGCTGATTCTTGTCTATTTTCCCTTCGCCCACATGGTCTGGGGCGGCGGCTACATCGGCTCGACCTTAGGCGCGATCGACTTCGCGGGCGGCTTGGTCGTCCATATGTCGTCCGGTTTTTCGGCCTTGGTGCTGGCTTTGATCCTTGGCCCGCGCGTTGGTTACGGCAAAGAGAAGATGACGCCGCACAGCATGGTGCTCTGCATGATCGGCACCTCGATTCTCTGGGTCGGCTGGTATGGCTTTAATGCCGGTTCCGCTGGCGCCGCCAACGGTCTGGCCGGTTCCGCTTTCATGACCACAACCTTGGCCGCCGCCATCGGTGGTTTTGTCTGGGCGTTTCTGGAGTTCATCACGAAAAAACAGCCGTCAGTGCTGGGCTTCTGTTCCGGCATTGTCGCCGGTCTCGTCGTCATCACCCCGGCGGCAGGTTTTGTTGACGCCACTGGCGCGGTGGTCTGCGGCATCGCGGCGGGCGTCATTCCGTTCTTCGCGGTTGTCACCGTGAAACGCAAGTTCGGCTACGATGACGCCCTCGATACCTTCGGCGTCCATGCGGTCGGCGGCACCGTCGGCACGCTCTTAACCGGTCTTCTGGCGGTGGAAGCCGTCAATGGCCAGGCGGGCGGCGCGGCGCTCTTTATGAAACAGTTGGTCAGCGTCGGCATCGTTCTGGTCTGGAGCGTCGTGGCCACGGCAATACTCGCCTACGCCATCAAGGCCACCATCGGCCTGCGCCCAACCGCCGATATTGAACGCCAGGGTCTCGACATCAACGAGCACGGCGAAGAAGGGTACAACGACTAAAAGCGTTTCTTGCCAATTCCGCGCGGGGCGGACATTCCCACCGCTCCAGGAATATCCCCAGGTCATTCGCTTTTCCCACCTGCCTCCATCCCCTCTGGATGGAGGCTTTTTTCTTGGCCAAAGGCCGCCGCTTTCGCGCCGCCGCTAGATGAGAATTATTCTTGACACTCGGAAAATGGCTAGCTACTGTGCGGTTTTCAGGGGATATTTCGCTGGGCCTCGTCGCCCTAAGTCGTTTTCGTGAAACGCGGCCATGATGAACAATTCCCGCCCTGCCCGCATCGTCCGCTTTTATCTCGACGGATTTCGCCGCATGACACTGGGCAAGACCCTCTGGAAGCTGATTCTCATCAAGCTGCTCATCATGTTCGCGATCCTCAAGCTGTTTTTCTTCCCCGATTTTCTCGCCGAGAATTTTCAGACTGATCAACAACGCGCTGACCATGTATTCGGCCAGTTGCGCCAGAGACAAAGCCCGCAATAACCTAACTAAACAAGGAGGTCTGTATGGATGGAGTCGATTTGGCCACAGTGGACTGGGCGCGATACCAGTTCGCCCTAACGGCAATGTACCACTGGCTGTTTGTGCCGATAACCTTGGGCCTTTCCTTTTTGTGCGCTTTTTTCGAGACGATTTATGTGCGCACCGGCAAGGAAGAGTGGAAAAACACCGCCAAATTCTGGATGACGCTCTTTGGCATCAACTTCGCGGTCGGCGTCGCCACCGGCATCATCATGGAATTTGAATTCGGCACCAACTGGTCAAACTATTCCTGGATGGTCGGCGACATTTTCGGCGCGCCTTTGGCGATTGAAGGCATTGTCGCCTTCTTCCTGGAAGCGACCTTTTTCGCGGTGATGTTCTTTGGCTGGAACCGGGTCTCAAAGGGTTTCCATCTGCTCGCGACCTGGATCGTGGCCATCGGCTCAAACCTGTCGGCTTTATGGATTCTAGTCGCCAATGGATGGATGCAGTATCCGACGGGCATGGCCTTCAACCCCGATACCGTGCGCTACGAAATGCAGAACTTCTGGGAAGTGCTGTTTTCGCCGGTGGCCATGGCCAAATTCACCCACACCACCAGCACCAGTTTCATCGTCGGCTCGCTCTTCGTCATCTCGGTTTCATCCTGGTATCTGCTGAAGGGCAGGCATCTGGAAATGGCCCGCAAATCGATCCTCGTCGCCTCGGTTTTCGGTTTGATTTCCACAGTCTACGCGGGCATCACCGGCGATCAATCGGCCTATGTCAACGCCGACAAACAGCCGATGAAACTGGCCGCCTATGAAGGCTATTACAAAGGCGAAACCAACGCCGATATTGTCGCCTTCGGCATCATCAATCGCGACAAAAAACCTGGCGATAATCAGGATCCTTTTGTCGTATCAATTAAGATTCCCGGCATTTTGGGCATGATGGCGACACGGGGTTTTGGCAATTTCCTGCCCGGCATCGACGATTTGGTCTACGGCAACGCCGAGCGCGGTCTTCTCCCAGCCGCCGACAAAATCAGCCGCGGCAGGCAGGCGATAAACGATCTGACCGCCTACAAAGAGGCGAAAAAGTCAGGCGATCAAGCGGCGGCTGAGGCAAGTCTTACAAAATTCAAAGAAAATCAGTCATTTATGGGCTATGGTTATCTGCAAAAACCCGAAGACATCGTGCCGCCGGTGGCGCTGAATTTCTATGCCTTCCACACCATGGTCGGCCTGAGCGTCGTATTCCTCCTGGTTTTCGTTATCTTTCTGCGCGGCGCGGTGAAAAACACCCTGATGAGCAGCCATGTCAGGTTATTCCTGGGTTTCATCTCCTTTTTCCTGGCAATGATCGCCTCGCAGGCCGGTTGGATTGTCGCGGAAGTGGGCCGCCAACCCTGGGCCATTCAGGACATGCTGCCGGTGAACGCCGCCACCACCAATATTGGCGCGGGCAGTGTCCAGACCACGTTCTTCCTGTTTCTGATTATCTTCACCGCGCTGCTTGTGGCGGAAATCAGAATCATGACCAAGCAGATTCAACACGGACCGGAGGGGGTGTGAGATGATAGGCAGCCTCGATACAGCGATTTTGCAACAACTTTGGTGGATTCTGGTCTCGGTGGTCGGCTCGCTCTTTTTGTTCCTGACCTTTGTTCAGGGCGGACAAACTCTGTTGTGGCAGGTGGCGAAAAACGACATCGAAAAAAATCTGGTGATCAACTCCCTGGGCCGCAAATGGGAGCTGACTTTCACCACCCTGGTGCTTTTTGGCGGCGCGCTGTTCGCCGCCTTTCCCAAATTTTATTCGACTAGTTTCGGCGGCGCCTACTGGGTGTGGATTCTCATTCTCTTCACCTTTGTCTTGCAGGCGGTGAGCTATGAATTCCGCAAAAAACCGGGCAATCTTTTCGGCGCGGCCACCTATGAAGCCTTTCTCTTCATCAACGGCGCGGTGGGCATTCTCTTAATCGGCGCGGCGGTCGGCACCTTTTTCACCGGATCAAACTTCACGCTGGACGCCTTCAACCGCGTCACCTGGACCAACCCGCTTCGTGGTCTGGAGGCGGCCTTTAACCTATTTAATCTGGCGATGGGTCTGTTCCTGGTCTTCAACGCCAGGGCCTTGGGGGCGATGTTTCTCGTTAACAACATCAATTTTTCCGGCGTGCCACAGCTTGAGGAGCGCATCCGCAAATCCTGTCTGCAAAGCCTCATCTGCGCTCTGCCCTTTCTCGTGATTATCCTGGCCTATGTTCTGTTCTGGGATGGCTTCGGTTTTGACCAGAACGGCGTCGTGTCGATCGAGAGTCAGAAATACTTCACTAGCCTCATGAAAACGCCGTTGCTTTTCGTCCAATTGCTGGCTGGCCTAGCCTTGGTGATTCTTGGCGTTTTCCTGACCAGCTTCAAAGCCAGCAAGGCGGGCATCTGGTTCGGTGGGCTGGGCACGGTTTTCGTCGGCCTGACCGTCTTTTTCCTGGCCGGCTTCAACGACACGCCCTTTTATCCTTCCAAGGTCGATCTCCAGTCAAGCCTGACGATTTATAACGCATCATCCAGCCACTTCACGCTGACAGCCATGACCTATGTGGCCATGGTCATTCCGCTGGTTCTGGCCTATATCGCCCACGTCTGGTACCACATGGGCAAATTGTCGGTGGCGGATGTTCAGGACGGGGAAAGCTACTGAGCCAAGGCAATTGGCGCAGAACTACGGTTGGCGCTGAACTACGAGGAGACGCCAGCCAGTACCTGATACAGGATGCAGACCAGCCGCCGGTTCCTTTCCTGATTGTAAAAAAGGCGGCTGGGACAATCATTGGGGCAACGGCCCGCGAGCGGACAGGCGGCGCAATCCTCGCGCCCGGCCAGACTGGCGGAAAGCGACAAGGAAAACGGCGGCGACAAAGGCGCGGCCCCATCAAGGACAAAGCGGGCGTCGCCCAGGGTTTGGCCACAGGGATATAAACGTCCGTCGGCGGCGACGGCTAGGCTGGCCCCAGCCGCCGCCTGACAAAATTGACGGGGATTATCGCGGATCGGCCCATCGAGCAAACGCCGTGTCAAATCCCATTCCCGCAGGCGTAACGGCCTGTGTCGCCGTCGGTTGATTGCCGTAAGCGCCCGCGCCAGGGCCGCGACGCCTCCGCCGGGCCGGGCGCGCCTGCTGCCGACGCCTGACCTTTTACAACCAGCAAATCGAGGCCGATGCCCATGGCCTGGCGGAAGGCGGCAAGCAGCCAGGCCAGTTTATCCAACTGCAAAACGTTTTCGTCACTGACCACCGCTGTCACGCGGAACGGGATTTCTTCCGCTTCCAGAAGCCGCAGGCCGCGCAAGGTCGCCGCAGCCTGACCACGTAATGATTCCTGAAGCGGCGGCGGCCCATCAAGACTGACACCAACTTGCATCCGAAATTTTCTGATCATGGCAATGATCTTCCGATTCAGGCAAGAGCCATTGGTTTGCAGTGATGTCATGGACATGGTTGAAGAGTAATTTTTAGATTCTTTAGGATTTATTATAGGAGTATACTATATGATGAACATTAATATGGAAAACGATGACGTGATAACAGCCGGAGCGCGGAAGCTTCTCTTAATCGTTTCATGTATCGGCATAGCAGGATGCCTGTTGGCGTTAATTCCGCAGATACGTTCCGCTATTATCACCTTTGGCGAAAACGCTATTCTTCACCGGATGCTCATCAACAGGGAGCTGTGGAATATGCAATTACTACTGACCTCCATTGCCGGTTTACTGATTTCCGGAGCATTGCTCTTCAGCATTTCGCCAAAATTTCAAATGCCTCAGTTTCCGGCAGAGAAGAAAACTTCGTTCTATACCTTGATAGAAATTTTGCTGATAGCCTTATTTTTACTGCTAGTCGTCATACTTGCCACTTCAAATCAATCGGTATGGCTTGATGAAGTATATTCACTGACACCTACCCGACATTCATGGAATGACTTGATTCATATCCAAAGCGCTGATGTACATCCGCCTTTGTATTTTCTCATCTTAAAACTATGCGCCGGTGTGTTCGGCGAAAATGTTTTTACCATGAAGATGGTATCTGTATTGCCTGCTGTTTTGACCATGATCTTTGCTACCCTGTTTCTCAATAAAGAATTTTCGCACAAGACAGCGGTTTTGTTTCTGCTCTGCTTTATCGCATCTGAAAGCGTCGTCCATTACAGCATTGAAATTAGAATGTATAGCTGGGCGCTGTTTTTTGTTACCATGACAGCGGTATCCGCATGGTATATCATCACGACCGGAAAAACGAAATGGTATGCGGCGTTTCTTTTATGTGCGGAAGGAGCAGCCTATACCCATATTTACGCAGGTCTTACCGTTGGTATCGGCTATCTGCTGCTTTTGTGCTATGTATTGAAATGGGATCGGGAAAATATGCTTAAAACTTTTATCCTGGCACCACTGGCGGTACTGTTCTATCTCCCTTGGCTTTTCATTATCATCAACAGTTTTACCAGAGCTTCAAATGATTTCTGGATTCAACCGTTGAATCTTAAAACTATTGCGGGTTATGTAGTGTTCATTTTCAATGCAGGAAACCCTATTATGACATTGGTTTTCTTTCTCCTATTCGTTGCTGTTTTCTATTTATTTCTCATACAGACTAAAACCCAAAAAGAACTTTTTGCTTTTGCCGGATTATCCTGTATCAGCATACTTGCGCTTACCGGTATCATCGTTTCTTTTTTGATCCGTCCGCTCTTAGCAGATCGATATCTGTTTCCTGCCTGCGCTCTGGTGTGGCTCTTCTTTGCTATTGTGTGCGGTTCTATAAAAAATAAGCGGATCATTGTTTTTGTGTGCAGCGTTTTACTTGTCCTGGGATTTACCACATTTTCATCGTCTATTTACCGGGAACAAAAAGAAAATACTGAATTTTTGCAGTTTTACTCATATCTAAAACAAGAAATAACGCCGCAGGATTTGTTTATTTTTCCGCCGAAAGAATCCTGTCATTTACCGGGTATGACTGCATATCTGTTTCCAGGTCATGGTCATGTATATAAAGGTAGAAATTTTGGTCTTGCCCCTGCTTTCTGGGAAATGTTTGACAGAACCCTTATCAAGTACAAGGATTTAGCAGATACCGGTGAATTCCAGGGACGAGGGGCATGGGTTATCGTTTCGGAAAAGGATTATCAAGGCAAGCCGATGGATTTTGTTATTCCGCCGGAAAGCGGTGCCGAATTCCGGGGAGATTTCGGATGGGGCTTCTACCGGTTCAAGCTCTACTATACAGAATCCCCTGGGGCTTTCAGCAATCCGGATATTTAGAATGACGGAATCACTCTATGCCTGCGGAAGACGGACAATCAGGGCAGACCATAAACACCTATCCTGACCCAGATTGTGTTAAGCGTATAAATGATATGATTGGCGGCGACCGTCGCTTTCATCAAAAAAAGGAGTATTCCCATGCACATTCTCGTGACCGGCGGCGCCGGTTATATCGGCAGCCATACCTGCCTGGAACTGCTTCATGCAGGCCACCAGGTGACGGTCGTCGATAATCTCGTCAACGCCAGCGAAGAATCACTGAAGCGCGTCATGGCACTGACTGGCAAATCGCTGACTTTTCATCGGCTTGACCTCCGCGACGGCGAAGCGCTGCGCCGAGTCTTCCGCGAGGCGGAGCATCGCTTCGAGACCGTTATTCACTTCGCCGGATTAAAAGCGGTCGGCGAATCGGTGGAGAAGCCTTTGCTGTACTACCAGAACAACATCGGCGGCACCCTGTCTTTATGTAAGGTCATGATTGAATTCGATTTGAAGAGCCTGGTCTTCAGCTCGTCGGCCACCGTCTACGGCGACCCGGCCAAGGTGCCAATCACCGAAGATTTTCCGCTGTCCTGCACCAATCCCTATGGCCGCACCAAATTGATGACCGAAGAGATTCTGCGCGACCTGCTCCTCGCCGACCCGACCTGGCGCATCGCCTTATTGCGCTACTTCAACCCGGTGGGAGCGCATGAAAGTGGCCGCATCGGCGAAGACCCGCATGGCGTTCCGAATAATTTAATGCCGTATATCAGCCAGGTAGCGGTCGGCAAATTAAAAGAGCTTTCCGTCTACGGCAACGATTATCCAACCAAAGATGGGAGCGGCGTGCGCGATTTCATCCACGTGGTTGACCTGGCCCTGGGTCATGTGGCGGCCATCGAATGGCTGGCCAAACACGTCGGAATCCTGACATGTAATCTTGGCACCGGCCAGGGATACAGCGTTTTGGAAATGGTCGCCGCCTTTGCGGAGGCCACCGGCCAAAAGGTGCCCCATCGCATCGTCGCCAGGCGTCCGGGCGACGTGGCTGCCTGCTACGCCGATCCGTCGCTTGCCGAACGGGAACTCGGCTGGCGCGCCGTCCGCGGCATCAAAGAGATGTGCGCCGACAGTTGGCGTTGGCAGAGTATGAATCCGGACGGCTTCGCCTGACGACTATTATTCCCTTCAAAATGCGCGATTCCAACATTTTTTTCGATGAAGGAAGACTTTCTTTTGTGTAGATTGCCGCATTCCGCATGAGGGGCGCGGCTACAGTTCGACTGAAGGATGAAGGCGGGTATCCGCCAAGGCAACAGGAGCGTCAGAGTGCGGGAGTGTGAATTACTGCTAGAACGCTTGAATGAAATTGTTGACCGACCGGTTCGGATTATGGTCGCCTGTGGTATTCAGAATCGGGTGATCATGCAGAACCGCTTGCGCGAGCGGTTGCCGAAGGGATTGACGTTGGTCGCCGGGCCGGGCTGTTCGGCCTGTGTGGTGCCCGCCGGATATATTGATGTCTTTGTCCGCATCGCCGTCCGCCCCGATGTCATCACCGCGTCGTGCAAAGACGTGCTGAGCGTGCCTGGCAGCCGCGAATCGCTGGCCTCAGTCGCGGCGAAGGGAGCGCGCATCGTCGAAATCGCCACCCCACGCGATTGCTTGGCTCTGGCCAAAGCCAATCCCAATAAAATCGTCGTCTACCCAGCGGTTGGTTTTGAAGCCAGCGCGCCGAGCGTCGCCGAGGCCGTTCTCGAAGCGGCGGAACAGGGCATCGACAACTTCTGCGTCATCCCGTCAATCCGTCTGCTACCGCCCAGCATCGACCAGATTCTGCGCGACCCCTGCTTAAATATTCGCGGTTTGCTCTGCTCCGACCATCTGACCAGCATTTCCGACACTGAAGCCTATACCCGCCTGGCGCGGAAACACTCCATCGCCTGCTGTGTCACCGGTTTTGAACTCTTTGATATTCTGCGCGGATTACTCAGCCTAGCGATCCAAATCCGGCGCGGCGAAGCCAGCTATGACGACCAGGCGGCGGAGTATTTTTCGACCGAGGAAAGCGAACGCATCCGCCGCCTGGTCTCGCAAGTGTTCTTTATCACCGATACCCTGTGGCGCGGCCTGGGCATCGTCATCGGCAGCGGCTTTGTGATTCGCGACGAGCTGGCCCTGTACGACGCCACCAAGAGGTTTCACATCCGCTTTTCCGAAGAAGACCAACTGCGCGGTTGCGCCTGCGACAAAATCATCTCAGGGAAAGCCTTGCCGCCGGATTGTCCGTCCTTTGGCATGGCTTGCACACCGGAAGACCCAATCGGCCCGTGTATGATCACCAACGAGGGCATCTGCTGGTCATACTTCCACTTCAGTAGTGTCGTCGAAACCGAATGAGACGCCGAGGCACTACCAATGCGCTTCGGCGTTGGCGGCGTCGATAAAAGGCAACTTGCCGACGCGGAAGGCAGCAAGGGCCTCGCGACCGCTGCCGCTCACATCCGCCGCCACCCTAATCCCGGCGGCCTCTAACACCTTAAATGCCTTCGGGCCGCAGTAGCCAGTCAGGAGCGCTTCGGCGCCGTGGTCACTAATGGTCGTCGCCGCCTGAATGCCCGCCCCCTCAAAAGCGCGGATATTTTCGCTGTTATCAAGGACTTCCAGTACCTGACCTTCAGTATCGACGATCAGGATAAAGGCGGCGCGGCCAAAACGCGGATCCATCGGCGCGTCAAGCGTCGCGCCGGTTGAGGTAATGGCGATTTTCATGGCGTCTCTATAATATTTTGTCGGCGTTGAGCAGCGCGCATCAGTGACCACCGCCGCACACCAGGTCATCGCGAATTTCCGGCACTTGCCCGGCCAGCATCTTTTCGATCACCGGGCGAATTTCCCTGGTCTGGGCCTCGTGATACACTGAGATGCCGACCTGACGGAAACCCATCAACGGCCGCATTCCGATGCCGCCGACGATCATGGCGTTCACCTGATGCCCAGCCAGAAGATTGACTGGCGCCATACAGCCGCCCTGGACATGTGGCGGGTTGGCGACGGTGGCGACGCCGGTGATTTTCCCATCTTCGGCATCGACAACCGTAAAGCAATCGCAGTGGCCGAAGTGACCGGCCCTGACGCCATCCAAGCCCCCTTCGCCGTCTGAGGGAATGGCAATGCGCATTCGTGACATGGTTTCTCCTTTTTTCAATTGGTTGGCGTCGCCGCTTGTTCAACGAGGCGGCGACATGGGTAAGGTGGCGCTTTGGCTGGCGATAATTGTCACCAGCTTACGCCAGATTTCCTGAATTGCGCGGGCGGGTTCACTGGCTGGGGCGTATTCGATGATGGTTTGCGCCGCCAGCATCGCCCGCGTGAACAGCGGCGAGAAGGCGACATGACCTAGCAATTGAATACTGTTTTGCGCCGCCTCGACGACAATCGCCGCGCTCATCTCCGCGTTGATGTCGCTTTTATTGATGACTAAGGCCGTCGGCACGCGAAAATGCCGGGTCAGAGCCATGAGTCGCGCCATGTCGTGGCGTCCGGAAACCGTCGGCTCAACCACCATGACCACCAGCGCCGCCCCGGCCAGACAGGCAATCACCGGACAACCGACACCCGGCGGGCCATCGGTGATGAGCAAATCTTGACCTTGGCGCTTGGCCAGCGCCGCCGCCTCACGACGAATCAAGCTGACCAAACGCCCAGAATTCTCTTCCGCCACGCCCAAAGCAGCGTGCGCCATCATGCCGAATCGGGTGTGTGAGATGAACCACTCGCCACACAAATGCTCGCGCAGTTCCACCGCTTGTTCCGGACAAAACCAAGCGCAAACGCCGCAACCTTCACAGGCCAGATCATCGACCCGCAGATCCTGGGAAATCGCGGCGAAGCGGCACATTTCCAGACATTTGCCGCAACGCGAGCAGCGTTCCACATCAATATGCGCTTTGCCGCCGCCAACAAAATCGTGGCGTTCACGGGTTTCCGGCGCCAAAAGCAAATGCAGGTCGGCGGCGTCAACATCGGCATCACACAGGACGGCATTTTCAGCGAGCGCGGCCAAAGCGGCGGTCAGGCTGGTTTTGCCGGCGCCACCCTTGCCGCTGAGAATAACGATCTCTTTCATGCCGCATCCAATCCTTGGCAAAGTCGTTCAATTCGCCAGAAAAGCCGCTGAAATTCCCGCCGCCAAACCGGCAAAGCCTCGACCAGCAACTGTCCGCGCGAGCAGATGGCGGCAATCTCGCGGTCAAAGGGAATTTCCAGAAGAATCGGGATATTCTCGGCGCGGGCGAAGTCAGCGAGCCGCTCATCACCAATCCCGGCGCGGTTGACAACCAGGCCGATGGGCAAAGCCAAACGCCGTGCCGCCGCCACCGCCAGCCGCAAATCGTGCAGTCCAAATGGCGTCGGTTCCGTGACCATTACGGCGAAATCGACCCCGCGCAAAGCGGTAATCATCGGGCAGGAAGTCCCCGGCGGCGCGTCGATGATCGTCAGTTCGCTCTCCTTCGCCTGACCTTTTACCGCCCGAATCAAAGGTGGCGACATCGCCTCGCCGACCCGGCTTTCGCCGCCGGTAAACGTGATGTGCCGCCAATCGCCGAAGCGCAGTCTTCCTAATAAGCGTTTTCCGTCTGAAACCGCCCCTTCCGGACAAACCAACTGGCAGCCGCCGCAACCGTGGCACAGCTCAGGAAAGGTCAGCATCTTCCCCTTAATCAAAGTCAGGGCGCGAAAGCGGCAGATTTCCAGACACTTGCGACAGGCATTGCAACGCGCTGGATCAATTTCGGGCACGGCGACAGAAACCGACTCTTCGCCGCGCCATGCCAGGTCGAGGAACAGGTGGGCGTTCGGCTCTTCGACATCACAATCAAGAAAATGGACAGGCCGATCAAGTGAGGCCGCCAGATTGACGGCGATGGTGGTTTTGCCGGTGCCACCCTTGCCGCTAGCCAGGCAAATGTTCATGGTCGCCTGGTCGGCGCCGGGCCGCTGAGTGTTTGGATGCGCGCCAGTCTTTGCAGAATTTCCCTGGCGAATTCGGCGTCGGCATCGGGCGGAATCTGGATGAACAGCCCCAGACCCTCAAACGTCTCGTGAAATTCTTCCGCCGACAGATCGCTCACCAGGCCCTGATTGACAAAAGGATGACTGCGCGACACCAGACGAACCAGATCGACGCCCGCGCCATCCGACAGATCGGCATCGACCAGGAGCGCATCGACAGTCCGGCCAGTAAGCGTTTCACGGGCCTGGGCGAGGGTTGGTCTTTGCCGCAACCAGACCCGCCCATCGGCGCTCAAACCAGCGGCCAGCGCGGCCAGGCGACCGCTGTCGGCGACCAACAAAATACTGAACGTCGCCCCATCATCGGATAAATCACTCATCTCTTGCTCGCGCGCCGCCTGGCGGCTACCGGAAAAGGATTGGAAAACACCAGGCGAAAGCCCACGCCGCCAAAACGAAAATCCGGCTTCATCCAGAAGTCACGATCAGTCGGACGACAATCCCAGGCGGTGCTGTTACACCAGCAACCGCCACGGACAACGCGGGCGGTACCGGTCGGCGGCCCCGCCGGGTCAGTCACCGGGCCATTTTCATACTCGCCATACCAGTCCTGCACCCATTCCCAGACATTCCCCAGCATATCATGGAGGCCCCAGGCGTTCGGCGTCTTCTCGCCGACCGGATGCGTCATCTGGCCAGAGTTACCGAAATACCAGGCGTGCTCTGCGAGTTTATGCTCGTCATTCCCCCAGGGAAAACTTGCTGTGCTGCCCGCTCGGCAGGCATACTCCCATTCCGCCTCAGTCGGTAGCCGATAATCGTCACAACCTTGTCGCCGATTCAAGCGTTCAATGAATGTGTGCGCGTCTTCCCAGGAAACATTCTCAACCGGGTGCTTGCGATTTTTGAACTGACTGGGATTCGCGCCCATCACCACCTGCCATTGTCCCTGGGTTACAGGATATTTTCCCATGTAAAATGGTTTGGTAATGGTGACGGTGGAACCAGCGGGAATTTTTTCCAACTCACCGGCGGCATTGCGCGCCACCTTCGCGGCCACATCGCGGAAAAATTCACCAGGCGGAACCGCCACAAACTCCTGGCCCAGTTTATCAATGTAGATCGCCCGCATCCCCAGGTCATGCACCCTGCCCCGCCAATGACTTTGTTGATCGGCGACCGGCCCGCCTTTGGCGGCGCGCGCCCCTCGTCCGAGACGCCGACGAACTCGCCGAAGCACAGAAAAAAGCGCATCCATATTCACTTCCCCCGCAAAATTTTCCAGGAAATCCCTCGCTCAGTCTGGCCGTTTTCTAACGCGAACCAGAATACCGCGCCCAACGAAAATTTCAAAGGAACAACCGGCGAGGAATGCGGTCAGGGCGGCTCGCGCCACACTGCGGATTTGTCGCGGGCGCAGAGGATGACAGCCCGACGATACGACAATTATTGATCCGCCAATAGAATCTGGTAAATTACAAAATAATAATCACGTAAAATCAATACCATAAGTTACAAAATTTTTCGAGATTTAGTTGGCGGAGCAATACCAAGATCATCCGGGCGCGGATATTCAGATGCGCCCCGGCGTGGCGGCATAATTCCTGGAAATCGAATAGCGTTAGGTGTAAACACTTTTTTCAGTGAAGTTTGAATCCATTGGCGCGAATTTTTCGCTTCATTGCAACAGCGGGGATTGTTCGGAGTCCGCATAATCATAAACAACAGTCATCCAATCCCACTTTCCCAGCGCCTGCCTGCCGCAGGCTGGTCGCTTCCTTGCTTATGGAGACCAGCGACGAGTGGGAAGTTCAGAAAAATTTTTTACGCCGCGTTTTTTAAAAAAGGCCGAAAACTGTGGCGAGATGCCGGGAAACGGCTACCAGCACATCCCGCCCGGTTTCGGCCTGCTCCAGAACGCAAAAAAGCGCCCGCCATTGTGTCGGCGAGCGCTTTTTAGAACAGGAAAGAGAATTCGGTGATTTTTCAGGACGCTTTCAGACGGCTGAACCGACGCCGAAATTGATTAGCCTGTGCTTTCTGACGCGATAATGTGCGCCGCGCTCTGTTTCAATCTGCTTTCAAGCAAGAAAAAGCAATCCGCACCGGCATTCGTCCGGTTTCTGACGGCGCGGGCTGTTTCTTTTGCTCTCAACCCGCCCCATCCGCAGCCTGGCTCTCATCCGCCGCCTCATCGTCGGTTTTCTTGCGGGGAATTTTCGGAAAGATGCTGTCGGTGACCACCGTACCAAACTCTTTGCGGGCATCCAGCCAGTTGTATTTCTCCGCCAACTAAATTTCGAAAAATTCTGTAACTTATGATATTGATTTTACGTGATTATCATTTTGTAATTTACCAGATTTTATTGGCGGATCAATACTTTTGCATAAAGCGGTCATTCTTCTTCGGTAAAAAATTATGCGCCTCAACCATTTTGTGACATCACCCAAAATTTCATTTTTCGCATTTTGGCGTGGAATTTTCGCGGCATATTCCGCTCCATCGCATCCCGGCCAGACGCGACACTCAGAACATTGCCGACAGTAGGGAGTTACTGAGGGAACTCTATAGTAAACGACATTATGAATTGTGCTATTTTCGAGATTTAATTGGTGGAGCAATACCATCAAATATATTTCAAGCACAATTATTTATGCCGTTTACTATAATTATTGTTCTTCCACGCCATGCTCTATATCTGGGTCTTCCTCATAATCATCCTTCTTCTTCGGCTTGGATTTCCAGTTGAAGTCGTCTGGCCGGAGCTTGAGCAGTCCCATATCCCACAACCAAATCCAACGGCGAACATGCCAGCGCGCCGTCTCGCTTGGTTGTATGAGGTCGTCTGATAATGTAGGCGGGTCCCAGTTAAAAGCCTGGCCATGGATTTTTCTGAGCGTCTCGTGTGCTTTCCGCAGGTCGGCGTCGTCCATGGCGCGCAAAGGCAGGGCGTCTTCTATGGCCTTCATAGCCTGATTTGCCGCCGTTTCCAACTGCCGCCATTCATTGGCTCTTTTCTCCAATGCGAGCGGAATGTTGCGTTTATCATCTTTGCCATAGTATCTGAGGATGACATCGGCGTAGTCATCGGTCATGGCCATAACCGCTCCCACTTCGGTTGGATAAGCCGGACCCCAGAGTCAAGACAGAAAAGCAGTTAGTTTAAGTTGCACATTCAACTTCTTTTGCAGCGGGTCGGCGCTGCCCCGGTTTTGCTTGTGGTTTGGTTGTTGCTTTTGCCT
>JAITSS010000063.1 GCA_031287565.1 Desulfobulbaceae bacterium | reverse complement strand
GAAAACTATATGCTTTTCTAAAAATAAAGATATCCATAAAGCGGTCATTGGAACATTTATAAACACTTTCTTCTTCGATAGAAAATTATGCGCCTCAACCATTTTGTGACATCACCGGAGGGACAAGTGTTCGCCCTTGATTTGGCTCTGCAAGGGTGCGTCGGTCAGAAAGAAGGCGGCATAAAATTCAGACGGCGTTAATTTGCCAGTAATGGAGCATGTATTATCCGGCCACGCTCATTCCCAAAGGAGATGGGCGCTATGACGTGATGTTCGTCGATCTACCGGGCTGTGTCTCGCAGGGAGAAAATCTGGAGGACGCCCGCCGACGGGGCAAAGAAGACGCGGGAGGCGCGGGAAGTCGCCCCGTTGCCGCCAGGGACGCTGTGGCAGTACGTCATCGCCGATATGCCCGTGAAAAAGAAAAAACCGGCGGCGGTCACGCTGTCGATCTCATTGAAATCGGCAGTGGTTGAGCGCATTGACGGCATGGCGGAGGAACTGGGGCTGACTGGCTCGGCCTTGATCGCCGTGGCCGCCCAGGATTACATCAGTCGGACACGGGCGTAGCGCTTTGTTCTTCCAACCCGGCGAGTTTCAGGATCGCCCAGTTGGCGAGCGTCATCCCGAAGATGGCGGTGATGGTTGGCAGGCTGCCGAGGATGTGGCGCGGGCGGCCGCCGGGATGGGCGCTGGCCGCGAAGTCGTCTTCTTCATCGTAGGCAAACGCGACTTGTTCCCTGGAGTAGACCGCGCCGATGCCCGCGCCGATGCCGCGACGGCGCAGACGTTTGCGCAGATGTCGGGCCAAAGGGCAGCCGCTGGTTGCCATCAGATCGCCACATCGTATTTGGCTGGGGTCAGCGCGCAGGGCCGCGCCCATCGACGACAGGGTGGGAATGGCGCGCACATAGGCCGCCGTTAAAAGCTGGGTCTTTGGATTTAACGAGTCGATGGCGTCAATGAGCAGGTCGGGCGCGGGCGAAAGCACCGTCGGCATCGTCTCTTCGCTGGCAAAAAGAGAGAGCGTTTCGACCTGGCAGCGGGGATTGATGTCGGCGATTCTTTCTTTGGCCGCCGCGATTTTTTCCTGGCCGATGGTTGAATGCAATGCCAGGATTTGCCGGTTGATGTTGCTGGCCGAGACCACATCATAATCAACCAAGCGTAGCCCGCCGACGCCGGAACGCGCCAGCGCTTCCACCACAAAACCGCCGACCGCGCCGAGACCGACCACGGTGACGGCGCTCTGCCGCAAGTGGGCGAAGGCATCATTTCCCAGCAATTTAATGATGCGTGAAAATTGCTCCATGCTCAGGCCGATTTCCCGGCCAGACCCAGCCACAAACGTCCCAGGTCGAGCATCCGGTTGGCGAATCCCCATTCGTTGTCGAACCACAACAGCATTTTCAGCATCTTCTCGCCGACCATTCGCGTCTGGGTGGCATCGACAATCACCGAATGCGGGTCGGTATTAAAATCGACGGAAGCCTGCGGCTCTTCGGTATAGGCCAATAAACCGGCGAAGGCGCCTGTGGCCGCCTCGCGAAACAGCTTGTTCACCATCATGACCGTCGTCGGCTGGCGGAGATTCACCGACACATCCATCGCCGAGACATTGATCGTTGGCACCCGCAGATGCAGGCACTGAAAACGGTCGCGCATTTCCGGCAGGATGCGCTCAATCCCTTTGGCCAGGCCGGTATCGACCGGGATGATCGAATGCAGGGCGCTTCTAGTCAGGCGAAGATTGGTGTTATGGTAGCTGTCGATCACCGGTTGGTCGTTCATCGCTGAATGAATGGTGGTGACAAGGCCGCGCTCGACGCCGAATTTCCGGTCAAGAATATGCAGAATCGGAGTCAGGCAATTGGTGGTGCAGGAGGCGGCGGAGACGATGCGATGTTGTGGCCGCAGCAGATGATTGTTGACGCCGAAAACGATGGTCGCGTCGATGTCCGGCCCGGCCGGATGGGAAAGAAGCAGACGTGAAGCACCGTTTTTAAGATAGGTTTCGGCGGTTGCCCGGTCGGAAAACGAGCCGGAGCATTCAAAAAGCAGATCAATGCCCCGCCCGTCCCAGGACAGCCGCGCCGGGTCGGCCTCATGCCAGACCCTGATGGTTTCCTGACCGACCACGAGGTGGTCGTCGCCATGGCTTATCGGCAGGGGAAAACGGCCATGGGTGGTATCGAAACGGGTCAGATAGGAGATGGTTTCCAGGTCGGCCAGCTCATTGATCGCCACCACCCGGAAGTGTCCGGCATGTCGGCCAGTGACCAAGGCCCTGAGCAGACATTGACCGATGCGGCCATAGCCGTTGATGGCCACGCGCCAGGCCGGTTGCGCCGTGTTCTCGTCCATGATTCAGCGATACACGCGCTCGCCCGCGCGCAACCAGCCGCCGACTTTCCCTGACGCGCCGTGTGTCCAGTGCAAAACGCCGCCCTTGTCGTTCCAGATATATTCGCCGCAAAACGAAAGCCTGTCACCGGCGGCGAGGCCGTCAATGCGTGGCGCGAGGTCGATGTTGTGGGCGACCAGGACAACGAGATGCGGCGCGACGCGCAGGAGAAAGCGTTGATGCCGCGCCCCTTTCTCGTCGTCTGGCAACACTTTGACCACTTCGCCGTCGCCGTGCACGCTTGTTTTATGCAGCCGCATGGCGCTTTGCCGGTCGGCGAGCGCCACGCCGGGGCAGGAAAGCGCCTGGTCGGTTTCCTGGCGCGGGGCGATGGCGTCGCCGGGTTCTTCCTCGTGTCGCCAAGCCAGAAAGGCCAGCGTGAGCAGGATGAGCAGGACGAAAATTTTGCCGATAAGACTGGTCATGGCGGAACATGTTCGGGTTAAGGGGAGCGCCTTTCTATCGCGTCGCCGAAAAAATGTAAAGTCGGAGCGCCAAGCGGCGCGGGCCGCTTTCCCTGTTGCGCCCGGCGGGCCTGAAGTGTAAACAGACAGGCTTTATCGCAACCTTGTCAACAACCCAAGTGTGGCTGATATGGCGTTTTTACCTGTTATTGGCCGGTCAATCAAAAAACAACTGGAAGAGCGTGAGGAAAGAAATCTTTCCCCATACGCCGCCTTAAGCCGCGATTCGCGTGGGCGTCGCGTTGAAGAGGAAGATGTCATCTCCGATTTGCGTCTGCCCTTCCAGCGCGACCGCGACCGGATCACCCACTCAAAAACCTTTCGCCGCCTCCAGCACAAAACCCAGGTTTTTCTCGCGCCGACCGGCGATCATTACCGCACGCGGCTGACCCATGTGCTGGAGGTTTCGCAGATCGCCCGCACCATCGCCAGCGCCCTCTGCCTGAACGAGCCGCTGGTCGAGGCTATCGCCCTAGGCCACGACCTGGGGCATACGCCGTTTGGCCATGCCGGTGAAGCCACCTTGAATGAGCTGCATCCCGGCGGTTTTAAGCATTATACGCACAGCCTGCGGGTGGTTGATGTGTTGGAAAACGACGGCGCGGGCCTCAACCTGACTTATGAAGTGCGCGATGGCATTGTCCGCCACTCAAAAGGAACCGGCGACATCATCCCGAAAGACCCGGCGCGCCTGGCCGTGACGCTGGAAGGGCAGGTCGTGCGCCTGGCCGATATTATCGCCTATGTCAACCACGATCTCGACGACGCCCTGCGCGCCGGTATCCTGAAGGAAAACGATTTGCCGACGAATATTGGCAAGGTAATTGGCGGACGGCATTCGCGGCGCATCGGCGCGATGGTGCGCGATGTCATCGTGCAGACTCTGAGCGGTAACGACGGCGGCCTGCGCATTAGCGACGAAATGCTGACGGTCATCACCGAGTTGCGCGCTTTTCTCTTCGACAATGTGTACCGCTGCCGACAGGTGCACAGCGAATTTGAAAAGGCTGGCTGGGTGATCCGCCACCTCTACGCCCATCTGTTGGAATTCGGCCTGATTCGCCGCGAGGGCGTGAAATGGCGACGGGAAGGGCGTCCGGAACGCTGGCGCGACGACGCGGTGGCCAACCGCGAAGTGTGCGATTTCATCGCCGGTATGACCGACCGCTACGCTCTCGACCTGTACGAACATATCTTTTTGCCCCGTCCCTGGAATCTGCGTTGACCGGCTCCGTCTGAGCCACCGCTGTTTTGTCCCCATCCTTTATCCTATGATTTGTTATGACTGAAACGTTTTTGTCGAAAAGCTATGAATTCGCCGCCACCGAAGAGAAGTGGCTGGCCCGTTGGCGGGCGGAACACTGCTTCGCCGCCCATATGGATGCGGGGAAACCGGCCTTTTCCATCGTCATCCCGCCGCCCAATGTCACGGGCGTTTTGCACATCGGCCATGCCTTAAACAACACTTTGCAGGATGTCCTGACTCGATACCACCGCATGAAAGGCGACAACACGCTGTGGCTGCCAGGCACCGATCACGCCGGTATCGCCACCCAGAACGTCGTCGAAAAGCAACTTTTGGCTGAGGGGAAAAGGAGAAATGACCTGGGCCGCGACGCCTTCATCGAGCGGGTCTGGCAGTGGCGGCGGGAAAAAGGCGGCGTCATCATCGAGCAGTTGAAAAAAATCGGCGCTTCCTGCGACTGGGAGCGCGAGCGCTTCACCATGGATGAGGGCCTGTCGAAAGCGGTGCGCCAGGTGTTTGTCACCCTTTACAAAGAAGGCTTAATTTATAAAGGCGATTATATCGTCAACCGCTGTCCGAGCTGCCAGACCGCCTTGTCGGATGATGAAGTGGAATATGAAGAAGGCGATGGGAGTCTGTACCACATTCGCTATCCGCTGGCCGATGGCTCCGGCGCTTTGGTGGTCGCCACGACCAGGCCGGAAACCATGCTGGGCGATACCGCCGTCGCCGTGCATCCGGATGACGCGCGTTATCAGGATTTTATTGGTAAGGAAGTTGTGCTGCCGCTGACCGGACGGACAATCAGGGTGATTGCCGATAAAGCCGTCGAACTGGGATTTGGCACCGGCGCGTTGAAGGTCACGCCGTCGCACGACCGCAATGACTATGAGATGGGCAAACGGCATAACCTGGCCTTTATCAAGATTATGGATGGCCGCGGCCTCATGAATGAAAACGCCGGGGTTTATCAGGGACTTGAGCGTTTCGCCTGCCGTGAGCGGATCGTCGCCGACCTGCGGGACGCCGGTTTCCTGGTCAGCATCGAAGACTACAGGCATTCCGTTGGCGTATGCTACCGTTGCCACACCGTGATCGAGCCAGAAACCTCGGTGCAATGGTTCGTCGCCATGAAGACACTGGCTGAAGAAGCCATGGCTGCGGTTGAGGATGGCCGGGTGCGGCTGCATCCTAAATCCTGGCGGCAGAATTTCTTTGGCTGGATGAACAATATCCGCGACTGGTGCATCTCGCGGCAGATCTGGTGGGGGCACCGCATTCCGTCCTGGGATTGTCAGGATTGTGGCGAGCGCATCGTCGAAATGACCGACCCCAGCCGTTGCCCGCAATGCGGCTCGACCAATATTGTCCAGGAAAAGGATGTGCTTGACACCTGGTTTTCCTCGGCGCTCTGGCCCTTTTCCACCATGGGCTGGCCGGAAAAAACCAGCGAACTGGCGATGTTTTATCCGACCTCGGTTCTGGTCACGAGCTTCGACATTCTCTTTTTCTGGGTCGCCCGCATGATGATGATGGGCTTGCATTTCATGGGCGAGCCTCCATTCAAAGACGTGTATCTGCACGCCCTGGTGCGCGACAAAGATGGTCGCAAGATGTCGAAATCGTTGGGCAACGGCATCGACCCGCTGGATGTCGTCGCTCAACACGGCGCCGACGCCATGCGCTTTACGCTGACGGCTCTGGCCGCCCAGGGCCGGGAAATTCGCCTCGATTTGGAGCGGATCGAAGGTTATCGTCACTTCATCAATAAGATATGGAACGCGGCCCGTTTCGCTCATATGCACTTGGCCGATTGCCATGAGAATATCAGAGAAATAGCCGATAATACTGAACAATTGTCGCTGGCGCAGCGCTGGATACTCAGTCGCGCCGAAGCCTGCGCCGAAACCGTCCGTCGCGCCTACGACGATTTTCTTTTCAATGAGGCGGCGCAGGCCAGCTACCAATTTATCTGGACGGAATTCTGCGACTGGTATCTGGAGTGGATAAAGCCTGACCTTTTCAGCGCCGATATTGGCGTCAAGGATGAGGCGCGGGGTGTCTTGCTCGCGGTTCTTGAGACGCTTTTGCGGCTGACGCATCCGATTATTCCTTTTGTGACCGAGGAAATCTGGAGCGTTTTGCCGGGCGCCCGCTCGTCGCTGATGCTTTCGCCGTTTCCAGAACCGCGCCCGGACTGGCGCGACCTGCGGGCCGAGGAAGAAATGGCCGTCGTCATGGAAGTGATCAGCGGCCTGCGGACCATCCGCTCGGAATATGAGATTCATCCATCGGTGAAACTGACCGCCGTCGTATTTTGCCCCGGCCAGGAGAAACAGGCGGTGCTTTCAGCCAATGGCGAGAGGATCGCCGCCCTGACCCGATTTGAGCGTTTATCCATCACCGCCAGTGGCGCCAAGCCGGAAAACGCCGCCGGTTTTGTCGGCGCTGACTTGGAAATCTTCGTGCCGCTTCAGGGTTTCGTCGATGTGGCGGCGGAGCTGGCGAAAAATCAGAAAGAGCTGGCCAAGGTCGAAGAAAAACTGGCGCAAACTCGCAAGAAACTCGGCAACGAA
Source organism: Desulfobulbaceae bacterium (assembly GCA_031287565.1). Taxonomy (GTDB): domain Bacteria; phylum Desulfobacterota; class Desulfobulbia; order Desulfobulbales; family Desulfocapsaceae; genus UBA8130. The sequence goes on along the minus strand of JAITSS010000063.1, from coordinate 3,418 downwards.
AACTTCCTCAAAAAAGCGCAGCCGGCGGCGGTGGCCAAGGAGCAAGGCAAACTGGCCGAACTGCAAGGGCGCCTGGCGCTGTTGACAGAGGCCGGAAATCGCCTGAAAAAAATGGCTGGGGCGGCGTGAAGTTTGACGCGCTCAAAGCCGACATCAGCGTGTTGGCGGTGGAGGCCCCTATCAACCTGTGAATTTTTGCTTGCCGATTGAAGAGGTCGGGTCATGAATAAACATCTGTTGCGCGGGCAACTGGCCGCCTTCCTGGCCGAGGACATCGGTTGCGGCGATTTGACTAGCGAACATATTTTTCCGCCGGAAATTGTCGGCGCGGCGCGGCTGGTGGCGCGGCAGGCGGGCGTGGCGGCGGGCGTGGAAACGGTCGCCGCCGAGGTCTTCCGCCTGCAAAACGAGGCGATTATGTGCGAACAATGCCTGAAAGATGGTCAGGAATTCGCGCCTGGCGCGGCCCTGATGACGGCGCGCGGCCCGATTTGCGACCTGCTGAAGGCCGAGCGCGTCGCTTTGAACCTCTTGCAGCATTTGTGCGGCATCGCTCGTTTAACCCGCCAATATGCGCGGCTGGTTGCAGGAACGCGGGCGAAAATCGTCGATACCCGCAAGACCACGCCTGGTCTCAGAATGCTGGAAAAATACGCGGTGACGGTCGGCGGCGGCTACAATCATCGCTTTAATCTTGCCGACGGGGTGCTGGTTAAAGATAACCATATCGCGGCCTGCGGCGGCATTACGACCGCCGTCACGCGGTTGCGCGGACGTGTGCCGCACACACTGAAGATTGAAGTGGAATGCGACACTCTGGAGCAGGTGGAGGAATGCCTGGCCTGCGGCGTTGATAGTATCCTTCTTGACAACATGACGCCCGCGATGCTGCGCCAGGCGGTGGATAGAATCGGCGGTAAAGCTCTGGTCGAAGCGTCCGGCGGCGTCAATCTGGAAACAGTGGCCGCGATTGCCGCGACCGGCGTCGATCTGATTTCCGTCGGCGCCCTCACTCATTCCGCGCCGCATTGCGACATCGGCATGGATTGGTTGTGATGATGCAATCGCGGCGGGCGGCGTAAACCGGATTTTTCCTTGCCCCAGGCGGAAATTCTGTGCCATAGTGTGAACATAACCTGGAAATCGGATGCGTCGCGTGGATTTGCAATGCCGCCTGACGCGCCGGGTCGATAATCGCCAATGAGGGAAGAACCAATGCGATGTCCGAAATGTGGCTATATTTCTTTTGATCATCTTGACTTCTGCCGCAAATGTAACAAACCGATGGCTTCGGTTTCCGTGGTGCTGCATGGCTCGGTCTATGACTGCCAGGCTCCAGTGTTCCTGCGCTTTTCCAAACCTGAAGATGGTATGGATTCCCTGGCCGACCCCTTGGCCAATGTGGTTGAGGAAGTTGAAATCGAAGCGCCTGATCTCGACGTCCTGAGCGGCCTTGATTCCATGGCCGGGAAATTAGCGAAAGAAGGTAAACCGACGGTGGCTCCCGTTGCTGCCGCCGTCGCCGGAATCGGCGCGGTATCGCTCGCGAAAACTGTCGCGCCGCAGGCAGACGTCCCGACGCCCACGCCGACTTTCCCCGGCGAACAAGAAACCACCTTCGCCCCAGCTTGGCCGGAAGAGGACGAAGCCGCCACCTTCGCGCCGGTTGATGAAGGCATGGAATTGCCCGCTGGTTTGGTGGATATTTCCGACCTCGCGCCACCGGGACAGGAAGTGGAATTCACCGAGGTTGAGGGCGAAGATGATTTTGACCTCAATCTTGACCTTGACCTGGGTTTTGATTTGCAGGATTTGCACAGTGACGCGGATGAAACCGCCGCGCCGCCGGTGGTCGCCGCGTCGCGCAAAGCGGCCCACCAGGCTGCGCCGGTGGATATGGACGCCGACCTGGATTTTGAGTTGGATTTGGGTGGGCTTTCTTTGCATGATTACGGCGACAATCGGAAATAAGATTGACACCGACATTTTTTTTAGCTAAAATCGCCAACGCTTTTCGCCGGGATAGCTCAGTCGGTAGAGCAACGGACTGAAAATCCGTGTGTCCCTGGTTCGATTCCTGGTCCCGGCACCAACTTGTTGTTTAGTGAAGTCCCGCAAGGTTCGTTATGCCTTGCGGGACTTTTTTATTTGCGCGATATATCGTTATATTTATACGGGAAAGGCGTTTTGATAGTATATATCTGGCTGTGGTCTTGCAAAATAGAGAACAGAATCTTGCAAAACTCTTTGCCACCTGAAGATCATGGGATTTTTTTGGAACTTTTTGGGCACTTTTTGAGGCGTGGCGCGGTTTTGCGGGCGCATTAAACTCCGCATTTAAAAGATAGGCGTCGGTTAAGTGGCGAAAAAATCGTGTTACTGGAAATCCTCTGAAAAAGTTGATAGGAATTTTGCGGAGGCTCGCCGGTTTCACAGGAGTAATTTATGTTCAGTTCCGTGCGATCATCCACCCAAGCCTGCTGATAGGGCAGAAAAATTTTATCCGGATCGGTGGGGATTATTTTGGCGCGACCCATGGGCGCTCCTGTTTTTTTGCTTTGTTATGTAATGCGTATATAATAAAAGAAAACAGTGGAGCTAAAGGATGCTGAACAGCCGGGAAATCATCAGGATGCTTGAAGCGGCGGGCTGGACGCGGGTGAAGGCCGTGGGCGATCATCATCAATTCAAACATCCGTGTAAGGCAGGCAAGGTCACGGTGCCGCACCCGAAAAAAGACCTGCCAATCCAGACCCTCATCAGCATCGAAAAGCAAAGCGGGCTGAAACTACGAAAATAAGGAGACCGCTCATGCACTATCCCGCCACCCTCGCGCCCAAAGACGATGGGCGCTACGACGTGACCTTCGCCGATCTGCCCGGCTGCGTCTCGCAGGGCGAAAATCTGGAAGACGCCCTGCGCATGGCCGAAGAAGCCTTGCATCTGCACCTAGAAACCATGATCGAAGATGGCGACGCTCTGCCCGCGCCGTCTTCGATCGAAGCCGCCAAGGCCAAGGACGAAGAAGACGCGGCCAGGGAAGGTTACAAGCTGCCGGGGAATACGCTGTATCAGTTTATCGTCGCCGACCCCGAAGCGGCGGTGGACGCCACGGTGCGCCTGTCCATCTCGCTGCGAGCATCGGTCATCCGCCGCATCGACCGCCTGGCGAAGGAACTCGGCCTGTCGCGCTCCGGCCTTATCGCCGTGGCCGCCAGGGAATACGCCGCCCGCTGGTGATTGCCGCCGTTCGCCCGTTCTTCCCCCCCATCCCGGCCTTCCCCCGGCACGGGGGAAGGTGTCAAGTTCCGCCTGTTTATAGACCTGTTTAACAAACAATTCAGGCTGTTGTGCATACCATGATTTGAGGGCATCGATGGGGGATTGGTAGCCGATGGCCCGTTGCGGGATGAAGTGA
>JAITSS010000037.1 GCA_031287565.1 Desulfobulbaceae bacterium | reverse complement strand
AGGGAAACCGCCGTGACCATGGCGGGCACAATGACAAAAGCGGTGGAGGGGATGAAACAGGAGCTTGGCGCAATCAGCGCGGAAATGCAGAGGACCGTTCAAGCAATCACCGGCCAAGTCGGCGTGGCACAAGCGGAAACAGACAAAAAACTTACAACAACCTTAGAAAAGATCGACACAAGTCTGAGTGGGTTGCTGACGGAAATTAAGAGCACGCAGAATCAACTCGTAGAAAACACGACAACGGCGCAAACAGCGGCAACCACAGCGATGCAAAACGCCGCGACCGACATCACCGACGGTATCGAAAAAACAATAGCCAAGCTGGTGACAACGGCTGAAAAAATGCACCAGAGCGTCAATACGCTCAGCGGCGCGACCAGCGAAAACATCCAACAAATGAATTCAGGCGCGGCAGCTATAAACGCCGCCGTCACAAACTTCGCCAAAGCGGGCGATGCTGCCAGCGGTGTCCTGAAGCAAACCGGCGACGTTGGTAAGAGGCTGGGCGAGGCAAGCAATATCCTCGAAACGACTGCGGACAAACTGAAAAACGCCTCGGAAACAATCAAATTCGTGGCCGGGGATTACGCAAATCAGAAAACAACGATTATCGAGGCGCTGAATCAGCTGAACGAGGCCATCGGCCGGGCGAAAGACGAAGCCAGCCTCAGCGAGGGCATCCTGCAACGGCTGCAAGGATCGGCTAACAAATTACAAGAGGCACATTCCGATATAGACGACTATCTGCAAAAGGTCAGCGGGGTTTTGCAAGAGGCGAATGAGACATTCCGAGGCAACCTGATCACAAACAACACCACCTTCCAAGAATGTGTCAGCAACACCATGAAAGAAGTCAATTCCAATTTTCATGAAGAGCTTACCAGCTCCACCAAATTGCTGAACAGCGCCATCCAGGAATTGGAAACGACGCTGACCGCAGCTGGGGCCACACGACCAAGCAGGAATATCTGATGAAAGGCGCGCGTTTTCTCGTTTCCGGCAAGCGCCGGGCCGACGAAGAAGAAAAACCCTTCTGGATTTCCTTCGCCGACCTGATGACCGCCCTGATGGTGCTGTTTCTCGTGGCCATGGCCGTGGCGCTTTTGGCTGTGACCAAAACCGTCAGCGAGCAGGAACGGCGACAGGCGCAGTACCGCCAGGACATTGAAACAATCATGGCCCGTTTTGAGCAGGCCGCCGCCAAATTCGATGGCGTGCAGGTGGATAAGGCGGGTTATGTCATCGATTTTGGCGAGAGGGCGCGTTTTCCCTTCGCCAAATGGAGCCTGAGCGCTGAACAGGAATGGCTGTTGCGTTCCTTTGTCCCGGAAATGCTCAACCTGGCCAACGACGACGAGGTAGGCAGGCGGATTATCAAACGTTTTGTCGTTGAGGGCTATACCGACAAAACCGGCAGCTATCTGAGTAATCTCAATCTTTCACTGTTGCGTAGCCAGCGGGTGTTGTGCGCCCTCTTCGCCACCGACGGAGACGCCCTGCTTTCTGATGAACAAAAGGAAGAAGTACGCGATTTGTTCCTGGTCGGCGGTTATTCGTTTAACGCCGCCAAAGCCAACGATGAGGAAAGCCGCCGCGTGGAAATGCGCCTGGAATTTCTGGGGATTGATGAAAAACGGCCCGCGCCTGCGGCGGCAAACGGCAATTTCGGCGAGTGCGCCATTGGAGGATAAAATCCAAGACCACCATCCTGACTGTCACCGCCAGCAGGAAAGTGCCATTTGGCAAAGAACTGCGGTCGCATCTCGGCATCCAGCCCGGACAGAATAGTCGGGATAGGAAAAGAGGGGAAAAGAATCTCCCACTCCCGTTCCGGGGGAGGGTCGGGGTGGGGGCATGTTTTACTTGGACGATCAATAGCAAAAGGGTAGCTCGACACATTGCTCATCGAATATTTTTCGAGGGAGCAAAAAAATTTGACCAACATATTCTCGATGACCGCGATAGAACAGCTCCAGGATTGTTTGCGACCAAACCCCGTCAATCCATCGGTGGCCGATGTGTCCGGGATTGCCACCGCCTGCGCCAAGCATTTGGAAGCTTTGCAAAAAAACAATGCGGAGATGGAAAAGCGCATCCGTGGCGCGGTAGTGAACGACATCCCGGATGACCAGATCCGCGCGGCTTTGGCCCGTTTCCAAAAGAAGCCGTATTTTGAAGATTTTCGTCAGGCAATACGGGTCTGCGTCGGCTTGGTTATGCCGCTGACAGAAAATGGGCCGAATATAATGGATACAAAGATGTTGCCAAAAGCGCTGGCTGAATGCGATGAAGCATGGCTTTCGCCGCCGCGCTACTATCGCAGTTGCTATTCCGGGCTGATGCACAGTTATTTCTCTTGTGACCCGGAACCGGAGAACGGCCCGACAAACAATGATGTTCGGCGAGAAAACTGGCGGACCTTGCGCGATTATTTGCGCAAAAACAACGGCAAAATCATCGAACAAGGCAAAATCAATCCGGACTGGGCGCATTGTGCGCAAGAGCACAGCCGCCTGTTTGGCGATAATCCCTGCGCCTGGTACGCCGAGGCCATTGTGCAGGGGCAGAATACCGAAAGCGTCCTCAAACCGTTGCGGGAACAGTTGCAGGTCAGCGCTTTGTCCTGGTTTTATCGGCAACTGGTGTTGGGGCAAATACAAGTAGCGGTAGACAAACCTGATAACGAATTTGTGGCGCTGCTACCAAAGATGCTCGACCTGCTGCTTGAGACCAATAAACTCTTACGTGACCGGGGTTTTATCCAACTCTTGCAGCGTTATGCGCAAATTCCCAGTGCGCCCTTGCATCAGGAATTGCGGGATAAGGCCGTTGCCTGGTGGGGCAATCCCTGGCTGCCATCCACAGCGACGCGGTGGGGCGGCGTCACGAAAGAAGCGCGGGAAATGGTGGCCGATTGGCTGAAGCGTGAGTTTATCGAGAGCTTTTTTCAAAAACTGGCCCAAGATGGTGTCGGCGACACCAGACGGGCCAAATTCTGGCTGGACTACGTCAAATCGATGGGCGATATCCGCTTCGCTTTGGCTGCGGGCTGGCGCGACAAGGCGCGAAATGACCGGGATTTACGGACATTGTTGGAAAAAATGACGGGACTTACCCCAGGCTTGACGGCAACCAATCGCGAGGCCAGCGCCTTTATCATGAATCTGGGCAGGCTGGTTCTTGTTGAATTCGGCCAGTCCGGCAACGCCATGTACGCCTATAGCTCAGGGTATGAGCCTTTCGACGTGAAGGAGCCGCTATCCCTGGGCGTCAATGCGGACAACTCGCTGAAAAACAAAACCAGAAATGTCTTCAAATTTTTACATAACGATGGCCTGGAACGATGGGAAGATAAGCTCGCAGCTAAATTGAAGGAATACGACATCCATCCCGACAGGAACACCGCGTTGAAGCCACCGCCACATAATCCGCATCCGCCCGCCACCGACTACAGCTTCGCCAAGTTGCAAGAGCTGGCCGACCAGCACGGATTTTCCATTGAAGATAAGACATCCCAGGGTGGTTACGTCTGGGTCGTGCCACGACCACCCGCCGCCACGCCAAGTATTGAAGCGCAATTGCGACGCTGGGGCTTTCAATACATGCGCCCAAAAGGCTGGTGGCTGAAACCGTAGGCGCGGGCCGAGACCGACGATGATTGTTTAGCGTCTCAGGGATATGCGACGGTCTCGCGCATCAACAGTCCCGTTGGTTTTTCGGATTAAAAGGAGAACGGCAATGAAGTTTTTCGGGAAAAAGAAAAGTCCAGAATCCCTCTGGCGACGCTTTAGCGAAGAAGGCGTCATCCTTGACCATGGCCAAAAGGGCGAAAAGCTCAAGGAGCCGCTTTTGCCCGCCTTTCTTGACCAGCTGGTGGATGAGGGGCTGGCCCAGGAAAGACAAGACGGTTGTATTATTTTCTGGAGCGACCTGTACGAGGCGCTGGCGAAAGAAGAGTATGCGGACCTAACCAAGACGCTGAAACTGCCGCCATTAACCACGCGGCGACCCCGCCTGGAAAGTCGGGGCGCTTTGACCGATACCGACTTCGCCATTTTCCTGACTGGCTGGGAGAATAGAACAGGCGCGGTTTTATCCAGCGGTGGACAAGAAGAATTGATGAGCGCCGAAGCCTGGCGTTTATTTGTCGCGGCGCGGGAATTCGCCAAGCGGAGTGAGCGCGGCGAGCTTTTTCAGCGGCAAAGCTGGGGAACAATCCGCAAACTGGCGGTCGCGGCTGGGGCGAGCCTGGACAACTTTCTCCAGAACACCGTGGTGCTGACCCCGGAAAAGCTGCAAATCAGCCTGGAAAAAATTGGCCAAGAACCAGCAACGGCGGACGACAACGCGGCGATTGTCATTACGCCTAGCTTTACCGACGCGCCGGACGGCTGGCTGGGCAGATTCGACGCCTTTAACGCCGTCCAAGACCGCTACGACATCGCGACCAAAGGGGGCATTGTCCAGGTATTGGTAACGCCCGCCGTCAAAACCGTGCTGCGAGAAATCAAACGCCTGCCCAAAAGACGAGTGCGGGGAGCGCGGGCGCGGGCCATCCTCATCAATCCCATGGCCGCTTTGGGCGACGAGGCGGGCGCAATTCTTGACATCGAACAAATTGAAGCGGCGCGGCGCGAGGCTGGAATTTTTCACGAATGTTTTCAGCCGATTATCGAGCGGGATCACTACGGCTTTCCCCGGCGCGTCGGGCTGGTCATCGAAACCCTGACTGATGGCGCGGCCTCGTCGCAAACGCGCTGGCTGAGCGATGAGGCGGGCGACGAAGGCGACAAAAAATTGCGGCAATTCATCGACGACCTGACTGACGCTTTGGAGAAAAATTTTCCACTCCTGGGCTGGCAAGGCTACGAATTTGAGTTGTCAGGAGAAGCGGCGGCGCATCGAGATATTTTGCGGGCGGCTCTCACAGAACGGCGCGAGCCGCACATCAGAATACGCTACGAGGATATTCACAATCTGGCGAATTATATCGACCGGATTGAAGGCATCGGTCAGGAAAAAGCCTACGTTTCCATCTATATCGACCCGGTGGGCATGGGCAAGCCCTGGATTCCCGACGATCCTATTATCATCATTGTCGTTCCCGGCCCGGATGGCCAAGAACTGTCAGTTCTCGTTCCGGTGAACAAAGAAAAAATTGAAGAATTAAAAGAGGCTGTTAAACAAGCGGAAGAACGAGGCGAACAACAAATCACCCTGCCGTGGCTACCGCGACCGCTGACACGGGAAGAGGCAAAGGAAATCATCAAAACGGTTGACACCGCTGAACCAGTAGTCGCGCCACCGAATGGCCCATCCGGTCCTGACACAACAAATACGCCAGAACCAACAAAGGCGAAATCGCTTATCATCAAACCCAACATTAACGCACTGGATTACGAGCAGCGCCGCCGCGATGTGGCGAGGGATTCGTTGCTGGCTCCACCGCGACGAGCCAAAAGCCTACGTCAGGAAATCACTTTGCTTCCCCATCAAGAAGCAGGATTGTCCTGGCTGCAAGGGATGCGCCGCGAGCGCGTCAACAGCAATATCCACGGCGTCATCCTGGCCGATGATATGGGTCTGGGCAAGACGCTGCAAATCCTCGCCTTTATGGCCCAATTGCTGGAAGACGACTCCAATATCGCGCCGATGCTGGTGGTCGCGCCGGTCGCCCTTTTAGAAAACTGGCGGGAAGAAGTGAAAAAATTTTTTGCTCCCGACGCTTTCCCTATCCTCACTGCCTACGGTAGCGATTTATCAGCGTTGCGTCTATCACAGGCGCAAATCGACGCGCGTTTGCGCGACGAAGATGGCCTGAACAGTTTTCTGAAACCAGGCTGGGCTGACGGCGCGAAAATCGTCCTGACCACCTACGAAACCCTGCGCAACTTGGAGTTTTCTTTCGCCTTGCAAACTTGGTCGGTCATGGTCTGCGACGAGGCGCAGAAGATCAAAAATCCGAATGCCCTGATGACGCGGGCAGCGAAAAAGCAACGGGCGGAATTCAAAATCGCCTGTACCGGCACGCCGGTGGAAAACACGCTGGCTGACCTCTGGTGTCTATTCGATTTTATCCAGCCGGGCCTTCTGGGAGCGCTTGATGAATTCGGCAAAAAATATCGCAAACCAATCGAGGCCAAAACCGAAGAAGAAAAAGCGCGGGTGGAGGAATTGCGGGCAAAGATCGCCCCACAGGTCTTACGGCGGACCAAGGCGGAAGTAGCGAAAGATTTACCGGAAAAGCGGGTTGACGACGCCTGCCGGAAATTGCCTTTGTCGGATGCGCAGCGGCGCTTGTACGCCGGGGCCATAAATTCGTTCAAACAGCGCGGCCAGGCGGGCGCGGCCACGCCCTTCACCAATCATCTGGGCCTGCTGCATTATCTGCGTCTGGTCTGCGCCGACCCGAAACCGCATGGACTCACCAGTTTCACGCCGGAGCCGCTTGCAGCATACCGCGAAAAAGCGCCCAAGCTCGATTGGCTACTGCGACAACTGACGGCTATCAGAAGTCAAGAGGAAAAGGCGATTATTTTCTGTGAATTCAAAGAGATACAACGGCTGTTGCAGCATTACATCCATGAATCTTTCGGTCTGCGCCCGCCGATTATCAACGGCGAAACCACGACTGCCACAGCCAGTTCTTCCAGTCGCCAGAAACAGATTCATGCTTTTCAAAACCAAGCAGGTTTTGGCGTGTTGATTTTGTCGCCTTTAGCGGTGGGGTTTGGCGTCAACATCCAGGCGGCCAACCATGTCATTCATTATAGCCGCGCCTGGAATCCGGCTAAAGAAGACCAAGCCACCGACCGCGCCTACCGCATCGGCCAAAAATGGGATGTTCATGTCTATTATCCCACCGTTTGCGCCGACGATTTCACCACCTTCGATGTGCGGCTCAATGAATTGCTGGAGAAAAAACGCGACCTGGCCGCCGATATGCTGAACGGCGCCGGTGATATTGATTGGGGCGCTGCGGATCTGACCGGCATCGCACCGGACGGCGACGCGGCGATTTTTAACCAGCGCCTCACTGTGGACAACATCGACGCCATGGAGCCGCGCTATTTTGAAGCGTTGGTGGCGGCGATATGGACGCGGCGCGGATTTACCTGCGTCCTGACGCCGCAAGCGGGCGACGCCGGAGTCGATGTGGTGGCCATTAAAGGCGCTGATGGTGAACTCATTCAGGTGAAGAAAAGCGCCATTGGTGGACAGGAACAGGGCTGGGAAGCGGTGAAAGATGTCGTCGCCGGAGAGGCTGTCTATCAAAAAAAATACCCAAGAATCACTTTTACAAAAATCGCCCTGACTAATCAGTCTTTCAGCAGCACGGCCAAAGAACGGGCGAGGGTGAATGGCGTAGACTTACTGGAACGGCAGGCGATTGACCAATTCATTCAGCAATATCCCATTACAATGATTGAGCTTGATACGATACTTGCGCGCGCCAAATAGCGACTGAAGCCGTGGGTGGGCCACCAGACTCTTCACGAGGCGAACGGATGCAAGCGGCTTGACGGATGCGCCACGCCGCCATAGGGTTCGATGACAATGTATACACATGTATGCGAAGGAGGCGATGGTGGCATTGTTACAGGTCAGGAATTTTCCGGATCAAATGTACCGGGCGATAAGTGAACTGGCGCGGGCCGAACGCCGAAGCATCGGGCGGCAAGCCGCGCTCCTCATTGAAAAAGGGCTGGCGGCAAGTGGAATCAGCGCTGAAAAACGGCGGATAGCGCTGGAAAGAGCGATGAGGCGCGAGTTGCCCGCAACCGTGAAGGAAGCGGATCTGACCCGCATGATTCGTGAGGATAGAGACCAATGATGGTTGTGCTGGACGCCAGCGCGGCGGCGGCAATCGTTAAACAAAGCGACACGGGCAGAGGATTTTCTGAGGTATTGCTGGCTGCGACGGCAGTGCTAGCGCCAGACTTGTATATCGCCGAAACCGCGAATGTCTGCTGGAAACTCTGGCTGCTCGACAAGAAAAATCCGGAGCTGTATCGGGCCATGGCGGCGGATTGCGTGGATTATGTTGATCATTATGTCCCGTCAGCGGAATTGTGGCGCGAGGCGCTCATCGAAGCGCAAAACCATGTCCATGCCGTTTACAACATGCTGTATGCGACGCTAGCCAGGCGAAACGACGCCACGCTGTTCACGGGCGATATGAAATTGCGCGCCACCTGCGCCACAATGGGCGTCCGGATATACGACGGTTGTTCCGAACAAAACTGAGATCGGTTTGAAAAATCCGCTCATCGCATATTTCCTGTCATATTAAAGCAGAATTATCTACACAAGTTGTTTTTCCCGTTCGCCCTGAGAAGCGTATCGAAGGGCGAAACCGTTCCTGCTTCGACGGGTTTTTCACCACGAACCGGGCGTTTCATCACGCTTCGCCTATGGTTTGTGTAGAGACTTCTGGCCGCAGGCAGGCGAAACAATCCATGTTCATCTGTCAAATCTCCAGTTTCGCGTTGTCATCGGGGGAAGCAATAACAAGCGAATACGCCAACGGCGGCGGCGAAAAAAAGCAGGAAAACCACCCGTAATCGTTTACATTTTCTCTAGACAGTTTGAAGAACGCGACAGTTACGCTCAGCACAGGAGCCGCGATGAAGCACGCGAAGGTTCAGCTCACCCACTGCGTTAAAGGGGCGGGTTGAGCATCAAAATTAGCGCCGGGGGACCTGGCGCGAGTACTGAACGGGCTTGATGTTCCCAGCGGCCCGGAAGTGTTGATTTCTTCGGCCACCGCCGACGACGCCGGGGTTTATCAGGTTTCGCCTGACCTGGCCTTGGTTCAGACGGTGGATTTTTTCACGCCGGTGGTCGATGACCCCTACGACTTTGGCCGCATCGCCGCCGCCAACGCCCTTTCCGATGTCTACGCCATGGGCGGAACGCCGAAGATGGCCATGAACATCGTCGCCTATCCGATGGCAAAACTCGGCGCCTTGGTCTTGCGCTCGATTCTGGCCGGCGGCGCGGACAAATTGCGCGAAGCCGGGGCGGTTTTGTTGGGCGGCCACAGCATCGAAGACGATGAACTGAAATTCGGCATGGCGGTAACAGGTTTCGTCCACCCGGCGAAAATCTGGGCCAATCAGGGACTCAAACCCGGCGACCAGCTCATCCTGACTAAATCATTGGGCACTGGCATCATCAACACGGCGATAAAAGGCGGCCTGGCCAAGCCGGAAACCGTGAAAAGCCTGACTGAGCAGATGGCTGAGCTGAATAAAAACGCGGCGGAAGTTCTGCGCGACTTTCCGATTTCAGCCTGCACCGACGTGACAGGTTTTGGCCTTATCGGCCACCTCTGCGAAATGATTGCCGACACCGGTCGCCGGGTTACGCTTGACAGCGGCGCGGTGCCGATTCTGCCAGAAGCCAGGGAATTCGCGGCCATGGGTCTGGTGCCGGCTGGAGCGCATAACAATCGGAAATTCCGTGAAAATATGGTGTCGCTGGCTAGCGGTTTCGATCCGGTTGTCCGCGACATTCTCTACGACCCGCAAACCTCCGGCGGCTTGCTTTTTGGTTGCGCCGAGCAAATCGCCCCGGCCCTGCGCCGCCGCCTGGCCGATTGCGGGGTTTTGGCCGCTGTTATCGGCCAGGTTGAAAGCGAGGGCGCGGTCGGCTTGTTTGTCAGATAATGGAGGAAACATCATGAAGGAAATTGATACCCGTGGCTTGGCCTGTCCGGCCCCGGTGCTGTTGGTCAAAGAAACGCTCGACCGGGAACAGCCAGACACATTGCTGGTGCGGGTCGATAATGAAGCGGCGCGGGAAAACGTCAGCCGGTTCCTGGCTAGTCGTGGATTCACGCCGCAAAGCGACGGCGCGGGCGCGGATATTGTCATCACCACCGCTGCCGGGCGAAATGTTGAGCAAAGCCACGAGGAAAGCGGGTCGGCTGAGCCGCGTGAACGCGCCAACAACCGCAAAATCATGGTGCTGATCGGTTCGGAGACCATTGGCGCGGGCGATAACGAACTGGGCGCGAAACTGATGACCGCCTTCATCAAAACCCTAAAGGAAATGGGCGGCGAATTGTGGCGTTTGGTCTTTATCAACGGCGGCGTCAAACTGGTCGCGACCGGTTCGCCAGTTCTCGCGGATTTACTCGCCTATCAACAGCGCGGCCTGATGATTCTCGCCTGCGGAACCTGTCTGAATCACTACGGCTTGATGGCTGAAAAGCAGTGCGGCCAGACTACCAACATGCTCGATATTGTCACCGCCATGCAGTTGGCCGATAAAGTTATCACCTTCGGCTGAAAATTCTTTCGCCGCCGCGCCGACGCATTCTCGCAACCAGGAAGGAATGCGTCGGACGGCGCATCGGTTTTTTTTTACACGTTACGAATCATCTCGGCGACCTGAAAGGCCACTTCCAGACTCTGCTCGGCGTTCAGACGCGGGTCACAGGAAGTCAGGTAGTTGCTGGCCAGTTGCTGGGCGTCGATGTTGCGCGCGCCGCCGGTGCATTCGGTGACGTTTTCGCCGGTCATTTCAAAATGCAGGCCGCCAGGGTAGGTGCCTTCCGACCAGTGCGCCTCGAAAAAGCAGGTGATTTCCGACAAAATATCGTTGAAATTCCGGGTCTTATGGCCGGTGTCGGCGGTGTAGGTGTTGGCGTGCATCGGGTCGCAGCTCCAGACAATATGACGGCCTTCGGCCTTCATCGCCCTTAAAAGCGGCGGCAGGAGTTTTTCGACCTTATTCATGCCGAATCGCGTAATCAGGGTGATACGTCCCGGCTCATTATCCGGATTCAGCCGCTCAATCAGCCGACGAATATCGTCGAGATCGTATTTCGGGCCGATTTTCACGCCCAGCGGGTTCAGAACCCCGCGTAAAAATTCGACATGGGCGCCATCGACCTGCCGCGTCCGCTCGCCAATCCACAGCATATGCGCCGAGCAGTCATACCAGCCGCCTTCGGTCGAATCAATGCGGGTCATCGCCTCTTCATATCCCAACAGCAAGGCCTCGTGCGAAGTATAGAGCGTCGTCTGATTGAGGGCGGCGGTGTCGGTGGGGATGCCAATGGTCTGCATGAACTGAATGGCCTGTTCGATGCGTTTGGCCATCCGTTCGTAGGAGCGTCCCATCGGTGAGGCGGCGACAAATTCCTGGTTCCAAGCCTGCACTCGCTGCAACGAGCCGAAACCGCCGCCGGTGAAACCGCGCAAAAGATTCATGGTCGCGGTGGCCATGTTGTAGCCCTTCATGATGTTGCGCGGGTCCGGGATACGGCCCTCCGGCGTGAACTCAATGCGGTTCACCATGTCGCCGCGGTACGAAGGCAGTTCGGCTTCGCCCACTTTCTCCAGGTCGGCGGAACGCGGTTTGGCGAATTGTCCGGCCATGCGCCCGACTTTGATGACCGGCACCTGTCCGGCGTAGGACAAAACAATCGCCATTTGCAGCAGCACTTTCAGATTCTCGCGGATCGCTGGGCCGGTGATGCGGGAAAAATCCTCGGCGCAATCGCCGCCTTGCAGCATGAAGGCTTTGCCCGTCACCGCTTTGGCCAACAGGTTTTTCAGATCGCGGCACTCGCCAGCGAAAACCAAGGGCGGCAAGGTCGCCAGCTCGGCCAGCACCGCCTTCAGCGCCGCCTGATCCGGCCAGTTTGGTTGTTGCCGGGCCGGAAAATTCTTCCAGCTCGATTTGCTCCAGTTGGTGACAACTTGACTCATTGTTTCTCCTCTTTTTTGAAATGCGCGGAACAGTTCGGTCGTTTGTTTACCCCCGGCCTCTGTACCCGTTTTCCGCGTCGTCGCCAAGAGGCGATCACTTCGCGGCGCTCAGCCTCGCCACTCTCTGTTCTCCGGACGCGACAGCGACGACAGCGAAGTCATCAGCGCATCGGCATCGGCCTCCTGGCTGGCTGCTGGCAGGTCGAGCGCCGCGCCTTCGGTGACATCGAGCGAACGAATATCAATCTCGAAGCGTTCCTCAATCTTGTGCGCGGTTTGCAGGCGTTCAAAAAGCGCCATCAGTCGCGCCGAGACGCCTTCCGCCGCCGACAGGGGCATGAGCAGCCACAGATTTTGCTCCTGGGTGCGGGTGGTGAAATCCGAAGTGCGCAACAGGTCAAGCAGGCTGTTGGCGAATTCATTCAAAAGCAGGTATAGGCGGCGTTCGCCGACGCGGGCCAGAATCGTTTCGGCGTTGACAAAATTCATGTACAGCAGCGAAAAATGAAAATCCTGGTGTCTGGCGTGGAGCGAGAGCATCCAATCGAGCATCCGCCGGAAAAAGGTCGGATCGACATAACGCTCGTTGTCGAGCGCCGCGAAGCTCTCACGGATTTCCCCGGCCCGCACCGCCGTCCGGCCGCGCCGCGACAGGGCCAGCGTCGAAATATCACGATGCGTCACTTGCTCGGCGGCGCTGTCCTGGCCGCAATCGAGGCAGCGCAGATGCGCTATCCCCTGGCCAAAAGAATGATGACAACTGGCGCAGGTGAAACCCTCCATCCCATCGCGGTGTATGTCAATGCTGTCGCAGCGCGGGCAGACCATGAGCACATGCAGGTGAGCGCTGCCGCAGGCCGGACAATGCTGGGTGCGGTCAAGCAAATCGACGCGCTCCAACAAACCGTGCTGATAGAGCCGGTCGATGGTTTGCGCCGCGTCCTCGCCTTCCCCGGCCAGATATTCGGCGACCAGATAGCGGTAGAGGCGGAAACTATCGCGATCGAGAAAGGGTTTAAGAGTAGCGCGCGGGCCGCGAACGTAAAGAAAATACAGGATTTTTTCATCCAGACCCATGCTCTCGCCACCGCCCGGCATTTCCTCGTGGCGAACGGCCATGTCGGTGGAGAAGGCCCGCGCCTCGTCGGACGCGAGCAAGGCATCCAAAAGGAAAAAATCATCCGGCGGCGCATCCTTGGAGCCGATAATCGGCAAGGCCCACCAGCGACTTTGCCGGATGGCGTAGATCAGCGCCGCCAGACTCTCTGCGGTGAAATCCTCGACGAGAAAACCCCGCGCCTCGCTACCCGATTGGAGAAATTCATCCCAGCTGGCGAAGCAGTCGTCTTCTTTCAGCGGCAAATCGTTGGCCCGCGCCGACAGGACAACCAGTGGCCGCAGGGAGGAAAACATGTTCATTGTCGCTCCATGTAAAGGTTTTGCAAAACCATGAAGGAAGCGGCTGGCCGCTCCGGGAATGAACCTGTTATATCATGTTCTCCGACCAGACGGAAAGCGGGACGGGGCCAGGCGACAAGCCTCAACCCGCCGCCGACAAGCGCGCCGAACGGTAGGTGTCGGTGTTTTCGCCTTTGGTCTATTGAAACGCCCGCCGCAAGCGGCAAGCTATTTTTCTGACTAGCGGAGCATTCGGTTGCCTAATCATATGATGCCGCTGGCAACCAACAAGGCGGCCAGACGGCGATGCCCGGCCGACATGGCGCGGGTCGCGAGCTGGTCGCCATCCACCCAGGAATATGGCTCAACCAACGGCGGCAGGCCAATCCCATCAATCAGGTAACAGAGATAACCATCGAGCAACACGCGGTAGCGGGTATGACAGTGGCTGACGCTGGCAAATGGCGCCAAAGTCGCCGTTAAGCCGAGGCCGCCCGGTAGTTCCCGGCGCAACAACGACACGGCGTTTTCGTTTTCATCGGCCCGGTGAATAAGGCCGGGAAATTCCCACAAACCGGCCCACATGCCGGTAGCCGGACGTTTTCGCAACAAAACGCGACCATCCGGTCGGCGCAGAATCGCCGCCGCCATCAAGAGATCGGTCTTGTCGATTTTTGGGCGCGGCGCGGGCCGCTCGGCCACGGTGTGGCGTTTTTTCGCCAAACACAGCTCCGGAAACGGGCATTGCTCGCAACGCGCCCGGCGCGGCAGGCAGAGCAAAGCGCCAAATTCCATCAGCGCTTGATTGTAGTCCCGCGCCTGGCCGCTGGGCAGGAGCGCGGCGGCGAGTTGTTCCACCCGCCGCCGCAGGTGGTCATGGGTTTGCCCCAGGTCAAACAGGCGGGCGAACACGCGCGCGACATTGGCATCAACCGCCGCCACATCACGACCGAAGGCGATGGCCGCGACAGCCGCCGCCGTATAGCGGCCAATTCCTGGCAATCGCAGTAATTTTTCAGGAGTATCCGGCAACTGTCCGCCGTGCTTCGCCATGATTGCCTGGGCGGCCCGGCGCAGATTATCCAGCCGCGAATAATAGCCAAGGCCCTCCCAATAATGCAGCAAATCATCCCTGGAGGCCGACGCCACCGCCGCCACATCGGGGAAGCGAGCGACCCAGCGGTGAAAATAGGCGACGCCGCGACTCATCCGCGTCTGCTGAAGCATCACTTCGGCAATCCAGACATGGTACGGCAGGTAGTCTTGACGCCAGGGCAAGGGCCGACGGTTGGTGGCGAACCAGGCCAATAAAGCGTTTTGAAAATGGGCGCGCCAGACGGCGTCGGGAGGAGAGAACACAGCCATTTTTCAGAGAGAAAGGCGGGGCGAGCACAAGGATTCGGCGGCGGCTCCGACGGCAATTCCCAGGATGTAGGCCAGCAAATCGCCCCAAGCAAAATACGCGCCCAGGGCCAGTTGCCCCAGTCGGGTGGCGCGCAGGGCGTCGAGCCACGGCGCCTGGTACAATTGGCTGCATTCCACAATCAGGCAAAAAAGCGCGGCGAGACTGGCGATGACGGCGGTGCGACCGGTGTTCAGGAACAGGGCCAGGACGAGAAAAATCATCAAGGCCCACAGCGCGTCGCCCAGATATTTGGCGAAAAACGGGGAAAGGCCAAGCCAGGCGGCGCGGCAACACAGGCCGCAACCGACAACAACAGCCAGGGCGACGCCATAGACAACGGGCCGCCGCGCGCCACCGCGACTTGGCTTCACGGCAATGTCACATTTTTTTGTACAGGGCCAGGGTCTTTTCCGGCGTCATGATCGATTTCCAGTCAGGCCCCAGGCAGTTTTCCCACAGCGGATTGAGATTCAAGGCGGTTTTCACCATCTTATCGAGCTGGGCCTGGTCAAGATTTTTTGTCAGGCCGCGCGGCAAGGAAATCTGATGCCGCTCCATCATTTTGCGAAATTCGGCGACGCCCTCCGGATAAATATCCTCAAGATAATCGAAGGCGATGCAGCAGCCAATGCCGTGATGAATCCCCAGCACGTAGGACAATCCGTAGGATAGGGCGTGGCAAGCGCCGACCTGCGAATAGGCGATGCTCATGCCGCCAAAATACGAGGCCATCATCAGCCGGTCGGCGGCGTCTTCGTAGTCGCCCAGGAAAACCTGGCGGCAGAGTTCGCGTGATTTTTCGCCGTAAGCCATGCTGAAGGCGTTGATGAACTTGCCGTTCAGCGACTCGATGTCGTGGATATAGCAGTCCATGCCGGTGTAGAACCACTGATCCTTCGGCACGCCGACCAGAAGTTCCGGGTCGAAAAGGATCTGATTATAGAGCGTGTAGTCGCTGTTGATACCCAATTTTTTATCCGGCCCGGTTAAAATGCAGGTGCGTGAAATCTCGGCGCCGGTTCCGGCCAGAGTTGGCACGGCGGCATGGTACACCGCCGGATTCTTGATTAAATCCCAACCTTGATAATCAGCGGAAGAACCGGGATTAGTGAGCAGAAGCGACACGGCTTTGGCGATGTCCATGGCCGCGCCGCCGCCGATGCCGACAATGCCTGCGGGCAAAGCCGGGGCGTAGGCTTTGATTTGCGCCACCAGCTTGTCGATATAGCTGGTTTTCGGTTCGTCGGCGACGTTGACCGGCAAAACCAGGTCTTTGCCACGTGTCGGCAGGCGTTTTTCCAGGGGTTTGCCGACAAAAACATCATCGATCACAAAGGCAATGTAGCTTTCCGGGCCAACGCGCTGCTCGGCTAAAACATCATCAAGCTGGTTGAACGAGCCGCGACCAAAAATGATTTTTGGGACTATGCTGAAATTTCTGTACATTGTATAGTACCTTTCTTGTTAAAAAAATTTGTCGCCGCGTCCGCCGATTCGCACGCGACGCGCGAATTCTTCACCTTACCACAAGAACCGGGACAATTCGAGTCCGGTTTCCGCCTCGTTTGGGTCAGTGGGACGCCCTCGCTTCGCTCCTTCTTTCAGGGAATATCGCATGAGTCTCGACTCCGAATACAGCGTTTTCGCCTCGTTGCGCCAGGCCGGGCCGCTGGCGGTCGGCAGTGAGACGCGGCTCGACGCTCCGTTCTCCGCCGAAAACCGCCTCTGGGTAAAAAATCTTGGTAAAAGCGACTATACAGTGGCGAAATACCGCGCTTTGCGACGACAGATATTTGATATTCTCGGCGTCGAGAGTTTTCGGGAAATCGCCGCGCTCATCGCACTTCCTGAACGTCAGGAAGAACAAAGTTGCCGCGTCTACGCCCGCCTCGGCAACATGTTTGGCATGACCGGCACCGCCGGAGAAATCGCCGCCCGCGTCCAGGAATACGCCCGCGCCGCCGACGCCGTCATCAACAGCCTTAAGGGTAAAATTTTCGCCGATTACGCCTCGCACATCGCCCTCACCAATGAAATTGAGGTGACGAGCGACCCGGTGCGCCTTCTGCTCATCTGCTTCGATGATCGCTACCACAAAAAGGCCAGATTCGAGGCGCGGCGCAAGCTGCAACTGATGAATCTGGCTGGCAGCATCGACCAGCGCGAGCGCGAGACGCGCATCGAGGAAAAATTCCTCGCCTTCCTCTCGTTCCTCAACGATTTCGTTTGGAGCCACAGCCAGAAAATCGGCGAGCACGACATCGTGTATTTGTTATCACAGCACCGCCCTGAGGACTATTCCTGCGCCGAGGCGCGGGTCTTAAGCGCCACCGAAGCATGTCAGGTAAAACCCGGCGCATATGAGAAGCTGACGCTCCTGAAGCGGCGGCGCTTTGAAACCGACGGCGAGACAATACCAATTTATGTCTCAATCAGGAAGAAACCGCCTGAAGCCAAAATTTTGAAATTATTGCGTAAAAATGAAAAAAATCCAGCGGTCGCCGTCGATGACGAATTAGGTCTGATGGCCGTGCTTGATTCGCAAAAAGATATTCGCGCCTTTCAGAAGCACCTGACCCAAAGCGCCCTGCGCGCCGATTCGTTCATGGTGCTCGAAGATATTTCCGACACCTTAAGCGGCAGCGCCTACCGTTCCTCAGCCACCGGCAGCAGCGCCCAAACGCCGATGCTGAAATTTTTCGCCCGATTGGGTGGAATGCGGGTGGAATTCATCATTCACACCAACCGCACCTGGCTGAATTATATGTATCGCCGCGATGTCGCCCACGACGAATACGAAGTAAAGCGGATTTTCGACAGCGGCGTCGCGGAAATTCTGTTTCCCCAGGATATTTTTGCTCTCGACCACCCGGCGATCCGCCAGTCGATTCTAGAACATTTCCGCCGCAAAATTGAGCTTACCTGACATGCCGACAATTAAGATGGATAGCAAAATACTCCCGATCTTATACCGTTTCTGCGGCCAGGCTTTACGCTATCCGGACAGCGGTTGGCCAATGGCGGACTTACAAACGCGCTTCCAAGAAATCCTAACTATCGTCAAAGCCGATGAAGAAGGTCAGGAATTATCCAGATTTTTCGCGGCGGAAAAAGAAGAATCCATCCTGGAGACCCTGCAAATCGAATACACCCGGCTGTTCATCAACTCCTATGGCGGCGTGGTCGCGCCGCTCTACGCCTCGGTGTATATTGACGGTATTCTGTGGGGCGCTTTTAGTGAAACAATCCGCGAACGCTATCTGCGTTCCGGATATTCGCCTGACGATACCAACGAGCCGCCAGATCATCTGGCCACCCAACTGGAGTTTCTCGCTTTACTCCACGAAAGCGGCCGCCCAACAGAGGCGGAACAGTTTCTGGCGCAGAGCTTCCGGCCTTGGTTTTCCCGCTTTTATCAACGTTTTTCGGCGGGAAATCCCCACATTTTTTATCGCGTTCTCGTCGAATTGATCGACTATCTCACCCTTGAGGAGGAACCTTAATGGCATTCAAACTAACCCGACGAACATTCCTGCAATCGGCGGCTCTAGCCGCCATGAGCGCGCCTTTAGCGAAAATCGCCTATGCCGAATCAACGCTCGCCCCAGCCGCACTGGAAGCGAAAGGAACCTTTGCCGATGAAACCGTTTGCGGCGGCATCTGTGAAATGTGTTTCTGGCGCTGTCAGATTATCGGCAAAAAACGCGGCGATCGGCTGGTGAAACTCGAAGGCAATCCCAAATCCATTGACAACGGCGCCGCCATCTGCGCCCGCGGCAACGCCGGCATTCAAATGCTGTACGACCCGGATCGGTTGAAATACCCGCTGAAAAATACCGGCGAACGCGGCAAACCGGTGTGGAAACGCATTTCCTGGGATGAGGCTTTTGCCGAAATCGGCGAAAAATTAGGCGCGGCGATAAAAAAATATGGGGCGCATGGTCTCTGCATGTTTCCGCATGGCGCATCGGCCAAATACCCGATGCAATTTTTTGACAATATCGTCGGCACGCCGAACATCAGCGAAGCTTCATTTTTTCAATGCCGCGGCGTGCGCGACACGGCCTATATGTCTTCCACCAGCATTCCGCCCAACGAATCGGTGGATATGGCCAACGCCAAGGTGATTTTTCTGCTCGGCTCGCACTTGGGCGAAAACATCCATGTCTCCCATATCAAAAATTATATTCAGGGCTTGCAAAACGGCGCCAAGCTGATTGTGGTCGATCCCCGCTATTCCGCCGCCGCCGCCAAATCGGATGTCTGGCTGGCGATCAAACCGGGAACCGACACCGCCTTTCTCCTGGCGATGATCAATTACCTGATCGAAAAGAAAAAATATCAGGCCGACTTCGTTGAAAATCACACCGCTGGTCTCGATGAATTGACGGTCGGGGTCAGAGAGTGGACCCTCGCCCGCGCCGCCGCTGAATGCGATCTGCCAGCCGAAAAGATTCAGCTGGTCGCCGACATGCTGGCCGAAAACGCCCCCAATGTCTCCCTCCATCCGGGACGCCACGTTTCCTGGTATGGCAACGATTTTCAGCGCCAGCGCGCCCTCGCTTGCCTCACCGCTTTATTGGGCGCATACTACGTCCGGGGCGGCTGGTGCCCAGGCAAAGCGCCGAAGGTCGAGGAAATCGGCTGGGCCAAAAGTGAACATGACGAAAAATTCGATCTTAACATCAAGGAAGACGGCAAACGCAAATACCCGTTTTCGCCGCCAGGAACGCCGACCGATCTGATCCGCGACACCGCCATTTCCGGTAATCCCTACCCAATCAAAGCCTGCGTCATCTGGGGACAAAACCCGATTCAGACCATCCCGGACCAGGAAAAGACCAAAAACATGCTTAAACAGATGGATTTTGTCCTCTGCGTCGATATTCAGCCCACCGACATCACCATGTGGGCGGATATTCTGCTGCCGCAAGCCAGCTATCTTGAACGCTATGATCTGATTAAAACCGGCGTCCAGTGGAATCTGGCTGACAAACATCAGCAGTACATCGCCGCCCGGATGCCGCTTTCACCGCCGCTGTTTGAGCGCAAAGACCAGGTGTTCATCACCAACGCCATCGCCAAAGCGCTGGGACACGGCGACAAAATTCCCGCCGAATCTCTGGAACAATTGGTTGACAAAAGCCTGGCCGCCGCCGGATTGTCGCTCTCGCAACTGAAAAAAGAAGACGGAATTCATATCCAGGACGGCAAGGATCCCTTTGTCATCCCTGAAGATTTTGAGGTCTTGCTGTTCAACGAGGAAATCGCCGACGCCGGTTTCCCCGGCGTCCCGACCTACATCCCGGTTCCCCAACCGCCGCCGGGCTTCGCGCGTCTGGTCTATGGCCGCGTCCAGGTGCACACCTTCAATCGCACCCAGAATAACGCCTGGCTGCACCAGGAAATGCCGGTGAATCCGCTGTGGATCAATGATGAAACGGCGGCGAAATTGGGTCTCAAGGATGGCGATACCGTGGGATTCGTCAACCAGGACGGCGTCAAATCTCCGACCACGACCATCGTTAAGGCGACGCCGGGCATCAGAAAAGATGTCGTCTATATGGCGCACGGCTACGGTTCAAAAAATCCGCTGCTGACCGTCGGCGTCGGCGCTGGCGTCGATGATACCCAACTGATCAGTAAAGCCTCGGTCGATCCGGAAAGTGGCACCCATGGAATGCGTAATAATTTTGTTCAATTGATCAAAGACGGCAAGACGCTGGACATTCCGGCCTGATTTTTTTTAAGAATCGCCAAGCCTCATCCCTCTATCAGGAGAAAAATATGCAATACGGAATGATTATCGACCTGGATCGCTGCGTCGGTTGCCACGCCTGCGTCATCGCCTGCAAGGCCGAGTGGGACGTGCCGACGGAATTCGCCCGCAACTGGGTGCGGCATTTAGGCCCGGCCAAAATCGGCGAAGAAATGGCCATGTCGTATTACGTCGGCCTGTGCAACCACTGCGCCGACCCGGTTTGCGTCACCGACTGCCCCGGCGAACCGCTGGAAGTCACCTTTAGCAATCCGAAAACCGGTGAGAAAAAAACCGCCACCGTCCCGGCCACCTGGAAAGACCCGATTGACGGCACCGTGCAAATCGACAAAAGCCGCTGTATTGGCTGCGGCGCCTGCATCGAAGCCTGTCCGTATCACGCCCGTTATCTCAATCCGGCGCTGATCGATGCGATCGGGTCGGATGGCAAGGCCGATAAGTGCACCTACTGCAAACCGCGTTTTGAACAAGGTCTGCCTCCGGCCTGCGTTCAGACCTGTATTACCGGAGCGCGAATTTTCGGCGACCTTGATGACCCCGCTTCGGAAGTGGCGCAATATGTGAAAAAAGGCGCGGTGGGGCTTGAAGCTAAGGGCGGAAATTTAGGGCCAAACAGTCGCTATTTCGGCAAGAAGAAAGATATGGATTTGCTTTTCTCCACTTCGACGCCGGAATTGGCCGGACTGGAAAAGGCCGGACGCCGGGCGCTGATGGCGAAAATCATGCAACCAGCCATGAAAGCCGCCGGGGAATTGACAGTTCTCGGCCTTGTCGGCGCGGCGGCGGTTAAAGCCTTGGCGGACAAGGAGTAATTTTTTACCCAGCGGCTCGCTGAATGGAGGAGATTTCATTTGGCGAGCCGCGTTCTCCGTTTGCGGCTGAAAGACAAGCGGCATCTGGCGGGATTGCGCGGATTTTTTCCGAACGAACAAATCAAACCCATCATCATGAAAAAAGACTACTCAAAAATCCTGCCGCCACAGTGGCAACCGATGTCGCGGGTCTTCACGGCCTTAGGCGACGAGCACCGCCAAAGAATCCTGCTTCTGTTTGAGAAGGGCGAACGGCTGAACGTCGGCCAGATTGCCGACGTCTCGACTTTGACCCGTTCCACGGTCTCACACCATCTGAAAATTCTGCGTGAAGCGGGCGTGCTCGAATCGGAAAAAATCGGCAAAGAAGTCTGGTTTTGGATCAACCGCCCCAGGTTGGAAAAAACCCTGGGCAATGTCCTTGAATATCTGCGCGAATTCTGCTGAACGGCGCGCCCACAGGTAAGTCGCCGGGCAATCCGCATTCCTCTTGACATCGGCCGGGGGAATTTTTTATAAAGGCGCATCTCATTTCTTGGGGAATGGTCTAATGGCAAGGCGGCGGACTCTGACTCCGCTTATCTAGGTTCGAATCCTAGTTCCCCAGCCAGAACATCTCGAAGGGCGGCGCGAGCGATTCGCCTGCCCTTTTTCTTTTTTCTCCGCATCGCATCCCCAAGCCGCCGTCGCTTGCGACCCCTCGGCAAAACAAGTATACACGGCTGATTTACGCTTACGGGCCAATACTTCCCGTCTTTTTCTTTGCAGGAGTGGCAATGAGACATCTGTTTCCCCTGATGCTGTTCGTGTCGCTTGTGACAGCGACGCCAGTCTTTGCCGGCGCAATCGTCCGGGTCGCTATTTTGCCGTTCAACGGCGCCGAAGCCGGAGAATACGCCACGCTCACCGATACCCTGACCTCAATGCTGATCAGTCGGATCGCCGCTCGCGGCGACGTTGAGCTAGTCGATCATCCCTTCGCTTCGTCGGACCTGAACCGTCTGCGCGATCTGGACGCGGCGCGGCTGTCGGCGGGCTTGCCGAAAATGAAAGCCGATTTTCTGATTAAAGGCGGCCTGTACGCGGTGCAATCCGGTTTGCAACTCCATCTGTCAGTCATTCCATTGGACGGCAAATCGGAGCCAAGGAATTATTCCGCCTTCGCCGGGGCCGAAAATCAGATCATTCCCGCCGTTGAAGACCTGGCGCAATCGGCGTCCACCCGCCTGCGCGGCGAGATTTTGCCCGCCGAAGCGCCGCCCGCTCTGGCCAACACGACGGCGGTCGGCGGTGGCGCGGCTGGTTTCGATACTGAACATCCCGACCGCATATATCAGCGTTTGGCCGCCGAAGCCGGGCCAAGTATCGACATGGCCGAAGTCGGCGCGGTGCGGGCGGATCTGCGTCGCGGCGAACCGATATGGCTGGCCGCCAACGCCATGGCGGTGGGCGATGTCGATGGCGACGGTCGCGAGGAAGTGGCGATGGCCACCGACGGCGCGCTCCGCCTCTTTTCAGTCGATGAAAAAATGCGCCTCACGGCCCTCGACACCTACTTTTTCCCCCCGGATGTCCGCGTAAATATGGTGAGCCTCGCCGACCTCGACGGCCAACCCGGCTTGGAACTCTATGTCAGCGCCAGCCAGGGAACGCGGCCCTACGGGGCGATTTTCCGCTTCTCGGCCCAGGCCGGGCTGAAGGCGGAAATGAAGGGAATTCCCTGGTATATCCGTCCGGTGTACCAACCAGGGCAAGGAGTCGAGTTGCTTGGTCAGCCCGGCAGTGACCGACTGGAAATTGGCTATCTTGGCGAAGGCGTACATCGTTTGCGCCTGCGCCCCAACTTCACCGCGCTGACCGACGAAGGAGTGGTCACGCTACCGCCGGGCGTCGGCGTATTCGATTTCGCCTGGCTTGATCTTGATGGCGATGGCCAACTGGAACTGGCGGTCATTGACGGCAACAGCAAGTTAAAAATTTTCAACCTGCGGGGGGAGCTTTTGTGGGTCAGCGAAAATGAATACGGCGGCGGCAGAAATTTCATCGGCCCGGCCTTAATCGACGACGAAAACCTGAAGGGCGAAGGCGGAAAATTCCGGTTGCTCCGCTATATTCCTGGTCGGATTCTGGTTCTTGACAGCGACGACGACGGCAAGGATGAAATTATCGTCAGCGCCTGCAAACCGGCGTTTCTCAATGCCTGGCTGCGCAACAGCCGCGAATACGATGGCGGCAGATTGCTCCACCTCCGTTGGGATGGCGCGGCGATGCGGGAAAGCTGGCGCACGGCGCGTCTCTCCGGCTATATCGCCGACTACGGCATCCCACAGCCGGAACAGGATGCGGCGGACAGTCTGCGCATCATCGTCGCCCAGCGACCGGGACGCACGCTCTTAGGTTTTACGCTGGATGACAGTACGGCGCTTTTGGACTATCGCATCGTGCCACAACCGGAAAACACCGCCGCCCAAGACGAGACATCAAGTATAAAAAATTAAACCGCTTGTAAAAAAAACTTGCCACTGGCGAGGGCAAAGTTTAGAATCTTCTCCAGCAGTCTGCGCTGGCAGTTGTTTTTTAATAGGTGGGTGGGGCGGGCTGGCAAGCCCGTTAAAAGCTGTACAAGTCCTTCATAAGGAGAAAAATCATGAAAAAGATTATTGCCGCGACTGCGGGTCTGATGCTTGCCGGTTCCATCGTCGCGAGCGCCAACGCCGCCAAAATTGATTTCGGCGGTGATGCCCGCGCTCGTTTCAATTATCGCGATAACTATCAGAACGCGGCCAAAGCCGCCCCGCAAGACACGGAAGAGTCCTTCTGGTCGTCCCGCGTTCGCCTCCAGTTCAAAATTGAAACCAAAGGCGGCGCTTATGCGGTTGGCCGTTTCCGTCTGGCCGACGGCACTTGGGACGGCAGCAACAATACCGCCAAGAACAGCACCTTGGCCTATGGCGAAAAGAGCAATTTGTTCGTTGATCAGGCCTATGTCGGCGTGCCGATTGGACCGATCACGATCGAAGCTGGTACCGGCCTGAACACCATGAACGAGTTCCTCCGCGCTGATGACGCCTACGACTTTGTCCGCGCCATTTATGCGAACGAAAACGCTGGCACCACGGTTGTCGCTTTCATGGAGAAGCTTGACGAGTATCAGGAAAGGACTGTTTCCACCACAAACCCCATCACCGGTCTGACAACAGACAGCACGGTTATCGACGACGGTTATACCAATGACGATGATGTCGATCAGTATGGTATTAACCTGATCCAGAAATTCGGTGGCAGCTGGACCATGAACGGCCTTGTCCTGTATCGTAATGACCAACAGGCCGACAACGATGGCCTGGCCGCCGACTTCCTGTTCAGCGGCAAAGCTGGCGACATCAGCCTGTTCGCCGAGGTCGGCTACAAAGAAGCCGATTATCAGGGCAGTGACGATGACGGCTATGGCGGTTACGTCGGCGCCCGCATTCCGCTGGGTATCGCTTCCATATCCATGATCGCTGGCGCCACCAGTGATGGGTTCACCGCCAGTGGCGACTTCGGCGGCGACGGCCAGGATTACGCGCCCTTCGTCATGCTGTCGAAAGCGAATACCGAAGTTCTTGGTATGATGAATACTGGTGTTCTGATTGGTAGCGCCGCAGGCGATTCCTACTTCTTTCACGTCGCTCCCAGCGTCAAAGTTTCCGATAAGCTGACGCTGACCGCTGAAGGCACCTACATGAACGCCGATTACGCCTTTACCAGTGGCACGCGGGATCTTGATATTTTTGAAATCGGCGGCATCGCCTCGTACAAGGTCACTGAAGGCGCGTCTCTGACCGCGTTGCTCGGTTATCTCGACATTGAAGACGCCGATGAGAATCCGCTGGGCTTTGGTCTCGCGCTTGACCTGAAGTTCTAATTGTTCATTACGGATTTTCTTTCTCGTGAACAAAAAGGGATGTGGCGAAATGCCACATCCCTTTTTTTGTCGATTTTTTGCACGGTTGACGGAGATAAACATGAAGAAAGGTATTCCTCGAATCCTCATGCTAGGCATAGTGGCGGTCGGGCTTGTCGTCATGACAGCCGAGACCGCTTTGCGGCTTGCTGGAATGGTGGATTTCCCCATTTATGAAACCCGTTTCGGCTACATCCCGGCACCCAACCAAAGCGGCCGTTTTTTGCATAAGAACGCATGGCTCATAAACGAATATTCCATGGGCGCGGGCCAATGGACGCCTAACGGACGAAAAGACATCCTACTGCTCGGCGATTCCGTGGTGTGGGGCGGCAACCCGATAAATCAGCCGGATAAACTCGGCCCGCAATTGGAACGAGCGCTCGATGGCTGGCGGGTGTGGCCGATTGCCGCTGGCAGCTGGGGCATTCTTAATGAAGCGGAATATCTTGATAGCTACCCTGAAATCAAAGCCGAAACGGATGTTCTGGTTTGGCTTGTGAACACCGGCGACCTGGGCGAAAAATCCGTATGGAAAAGTGACTTCGATCATCCCCGGCGGCGACCATACAGCGCGCTGGCCTATGTGTTTGCAAAGTATGTGGCGCGGAACCTTCCGTCCAAGTTTGTCGGCGGCTCTTCCGCGACCGAACACGCGGAAAAAACTCCCATCATACAGAAAACTGTTGACAAATTTCACAGCGAATTGTTGATTTTGTCAGCCAGTCAGCCAGTCAGCCAGTCAGCCAGTCAGCCAGTCAGCCAGTCAGCCAGTCAGCCAGTCAGCCAGTCAGCCAGTCAGCCAGTCAGCCAGTCAGCCAGTCAGCCAGTCAGC